>NZ_JACJEV010000001.1:0-256852 GCF_014164235.1 Pseudoalteromonas sp. SG44-17
ACAGTGATGAAAAGTAGCCGTATAAAATGAAAAAAAAGCAGGCAATGGCAGCTTAATTATTGAAAGATCTTGTTAGCACCTGGCACCTAACACCTAGCACAGAGCGCCTAGAACCTAGCACCAAGCACCTAGATACGCCAAGGATTACTGGCATTAGAGCGTTGTTTACGCGTCCGTGCACGATCGTTGGCTGCGTTTGTAGGTTGAATACGTTTTGCGTGACTAAGGCTTAACTCGCATGGTTCACCCGGTTTATGATCTTCAGGAATAACGCGGTCACGTGGTGGTAGTTCATATTGAACATCATCGGGTTTAGGAAGATTTTTTAATCTATAAAGATAAAAGTTTTCAACTTTATCTTGTGCCCACTGGGTTTTACGCAAAAATTTAACTGCAGATTTGATGTCAGGGTTGTTTTTAAAACAATTTAGCAGTAGATAAGCATGTAAAAGCTCCCACCCATATTGATCAACTAACTCTGATACAACTTGCTCAAGTTTAACGCCTTGTAGCGGGTTATTGCCGAATAAATCTTCATTACTCATGTTTTACACTCTTTTTCTAAAATCTAATCTCAGAATTATAATTTTTATCACGATAATTTGATACAAGAATATCAAGTCAGTTTGCTTGTGTAATTTACATTTGTTTACTTTATCGGTAATATTACCACGCTTTAATAAGCATCGGCATGACGCCACAACATTGGATGATAGATTTAAGGAATAATATACATGGGTCTTTTTAATAAAATTAAAACACAAGCTACCACTATTGGTTCAAATATCAGCGAATCAACGTCTAAACTAAGCTCTGATATGAGCACCTCAATGAAAGAGAACTCAAAGTTATCGGCGATCCGCTCTGAGATCACTTCAATAGAAGGGCAGCTAAATATTGGTTATCAAGATATTGGTAAAAAATACGTAGAAAATTTACTAGAAAACCAAGGACAAAATATCGAAAGTGCTTTGCAAGAAGCATTAAACCGTGTTGAACCGTTACTTGAGAAAAAAATTGAGCTTGAAGATGAAGCTATTGAAATTGAGAAAAAGCTAAAAGATCAAATCATCATTCAAGAAAAAGCAATTTTTCAAAAAGAATACGATCAAGAAAAAGAGAAGCTTGAAAAAGCCGTTAAACTTGATGTGATCTCTGTAGCAGAAAAAGAACAGAAATTAGCTAAAGCACGATTAAAACTTGATAATTTCGACACTATTCGTAAAGTTAAAAAACAGTATGAAATGAGTTTAATTTCAAAAGACGAATTAAACGAAAAGCTTGCTGCTTTAGGCGTGTAATGACGAAGAAATTAAAGCTTCTTTTACAAGAAGCTTTAATAATACCAATTGAGTTAAATATTTAACCATTCTAGCAGGCTAAATGAAGCGCTAACTACGTCAGTAATTTTTCAAGTAGAACAACGGCATGTCAAAATTCCTGTCTTGTTATTACTGCATTTCTATGTCGCTATAAATACTTAGTAACTTAACACGATTGGTATAACTTATTTTTACTGTTGGCAATTTACTACTACACGGCCTCGGATATTTCCGGCCATCAGCTCATCAGCCGCGTTAATAATCTGCTCTAAATTAATTTCAGTCGATATTTTATCTAAGTAGCTCTGCTCAACAAGCTCACCTAGACGTTGCCATGCTTGGATGCGGTCGACCTTTGGACGCATAACACTGTCTATGCCGATTAATGAAATACCACGCAAAATAAACGGCGCAACGGATGCAGGAAAATCCATGCCTTGTGCTAAACCGCAAGCAGTAACTACACCGCCATACTTTAAAGAAGCACAAATATTAGCAAGGGTGTGACTGCCAACTGAGTCAATGGCTGCAGCAAAACGTTCTTTTGCTAATGGCTTACCTGGATTTGATAGCTCATTTCGGTCGATCACTTCAGAGGCGCCAAGTTGTTTTAAATGTTCGCTTTGATCTACACGACCTGTTGCTGCAACTACGGTAAAACCTAGTAGATTAAGTAAATAGACGGCAAAACTACCTACACCACCGTTTGCACCCGTTACTAAAATATCACCAGAGTCGGGAGTGATGCCTTGCTTTTCAAGCGCAATAATACTGAGCATCGCGGTGTAACCGGCAGTACCAATTTGCATGGCCTGTTTAGGTGTTAACGACGTTGGGAGTGGGATCAACCAATCGCCATTAACAGCGGCTTGTTGAGCCAGCCCCCCCCAGTATTTTTCGCCAACACCAAAGCCATTTAATAATACCAACTGATCAATAGCGAACTCGCTAGAATCACTGGCTGTTACTTTACCCACTAAATCAATACCCGGCACCATAGGAAATGAGCGCACCACGGGGCCTTTTCCTGTGATAGCTAAACCATCTTTATAATTTAGGGTGCTGTAAAGCACATCTAGTTTGACAGGGAGATTGGGTAATTCGCTATTATTTAGTGTTTGTACTGACGCGGTATACTTATCGTCAGTATTATTTATAACAATGGCTTTAAATTGATTATTCATCTGGACTCCATTTAGACCGATCGTCTTTTAATTGTTATGCAAAAAGAGCAATTACTTAAGCCGTTACCTAAGCAATGCACGTAAAAACATTTCAGTATATAAAATAAGTGGCTGAGTATTTTTAGTTAGCTTGGCACGCATTACAGCACCTTCCCAGCCAATCCAAAAAAATTCACTCATTTGTGTGGTATTCACGTTGGCTGCAATAACACGCTCCTGCTGAGCTTGTGCCAGGCAAACTTGCACATGTTGTTGCCAAATCTCGTAACTGGTTAATAGTTTATTTTTAAAGTCAGCGCTGAGGTGGTTTAGTTCCTGATTTAAATTACCGACTAGACAACCGCGACTAAAATCGTACTTTTGCATACCCCTTGCTGCACTTTGGGTGAAATTGATTAGTCGCTCTAAAGGAGGGATATCGCTTGCCCCTAGATAGCGAATAAGTTTAGCAACAAAGTAATCGTTATAAGCGTCTATAACAGCTAAGCCGTAGGCATCTTTATTATTAAAGTAGTGGTAAAAAGAACCTTTTGGAACACCTACTTTTTTTAAAATAGTATCAAGTCCTGTGGCACTGAAGCCAAACTCGGTAAGTGTTTCTACCCCCGTAGCAATAAGTAATGCTTTGGTGTCGGCATTACTGCGGGCAACTTTTGGTGGGCGACCACGTCGTGGTGGATTTTGACTGTTTTTTAGCATAAACACATATTAGACCGATCGTATTTATATATGCAAGGATTAATTATTAAACAATTTAAAAAAGTGTACGTGAAATGTGGGCTAATTAAGTGCGAATAAGCCGCAGTAAAGTGGTCTGAAATAAGTTCAAAAATTAAACTTCTTTACTATTAATGAGTTGAAATAAATTTGTCATAATTACATTTTTTATAGGAACTTCATCCATAAACCGCAGTCACAATTAGAGCAGGAAACTGCGTGTTAGTGATTAGATAGTCGTAATTTTTTGTACATATATGGGTCGCACAGAAGATGGTACGACCACTTTACTTTTTTATATGTTAATTCATTTTTGCATCAGCAGCTTAGTTAAAGTCAATTTATTTAATTGCTTTTGTGATTTGAATTTAACAGTTTTATTAACTATTCATTAAATGTAGATGTCACGAACACTACAAATATATAAATATAAAAGGTGAGGATTTACCTATGAAGAGACAGAAAAGAGATCGGTTAGAAAGAGCTCATTCTCAAGGCTTTAAAGCAGGCCTCGCGGGCCGTTCAAAAGACCTATGCCCTTATCAACAAGTAGACCCAAAATCAGAGTGGTTAGGCGGTTGGCGCGAAGCGATAGAAAATCGCAATATGTATAAAACCTAATTTTTAAGTATTGAATTAAAGCAAAAACGCCGCTGTTTATGAAACAGCGGCGTTTTTGTAGCTGGGTTTTAATAAAAAATTAAAACGCGCTAGTATCTTGGAATAAACCAACTTTTAAATCTTTTGCTTCGTAGATAACGCGGCCATCTACTTCAACAGTACCATCAGCCATCCCCATGAATAATTTACGTTTAATAACGCGCTTCATGGTCAAACGGTAGGTCACTTTTTTTGCTGTTGGTAAAATTTGCCCAGTAAATTTAACTTCACCTACACCTAGCGCACGGCCAAGACCAGGACCACCAGACCAACCAAGGAAAAAGCCAACCAGTTGCCACATTGCATCTAAACCAAGACAACCTGGCATGACTGGATCACCTTTAAAGTGACAAGCAAAAAACCAAAGATCAGGGTTAATATCAAGCTCAGCAACGATTTCACCTTTACCATGCTCTCCACCGTCATCAGTGATTGAGATGATACGATCCATCATTAACATGTTGTCACTTGGTAGACGACAATTGCCTTCTCCAAACATTTCACCTTGACCACATAGGATCAAATCTTCTTTTGTATAACTATTTTTAGGTTCCATAACACTTTTCATCGCTTAGAAATTGCCACGTACTTTAGCGTACACTTGTACGCTAAACAACTCGGAGCAGTTAAAAAAATAATTTATTTGCACGAAATACCACCGCTTAGGTGAAGAACATGCTAATTACACGATTAAATCGCGCAATTACTAGCAAAAATCATTATAATTACCGTGATTTTTTAACCAGTATAAAGGAAGTTTATGATCCTTTTTGTTAACGCACTTACCGTAATTGATTTTTCTTACTTGTGTAATAAACGAGGCGCAGTTGGCGAGAGCTGGATTGTTGATTTAACCTTGCATGGCAAGTTAAATGAAGAGTCTATGGTGCTTGATTTTGGCTTAGTTAAAAAGCAAATCAAAGGCATTATCGACCAATGTATTGATCACAAGCTGGCCATTGGCAACCAAATTAACGGCCAAGTTGAAAACCATGGTGACTACACAACACTTGATTGTACTTTTGGTGATGATCACCACTTAGCAATGAGCGCGCCAAACCAAGCGTTTTGTTTAATTGATGCTGATGTTATTAATGAGCAGTCAGTTATTGAATTTTTAATTGCTACAATCATGCCGCAGTTACCAAGCAATATCGATAAAATCGAAATTGAGTTAAAGCCAGAGCATAGTAAGAGCTTTTATTATCACTATAGTCATGGCCTTAAAAAGCACGACGGTAATTGCCAGCGTATTATTCATGGTCACCGTTCGCAAATTGGTATTGCCCTTGATGGAATGGCAATGCCACGCTTACAAAAGCAATGGGCTGATAAATGGCAAGATATTTATTTAGCGACAGCAGAAGATCAAATTCAAGCGCCGCAGCTACAGCACATCAGCGCCAAAGAAAATGACCTCTGTTTTGCCTATACCGCCGCACAAGGCTATTTTGAAATGGCAATAAGTAAAGAACGGTGTGATATTTTACCCATTGATACTACGGTTGAATGTATTGCAGGTTACCTTGCTGAGCAAGTTAAAGCGCAGCATCCTGACAATGACGTAAAAGTCACAGCATACGAAGGTGTGGCCAAAGGGTCCATTTGTTATGCGTAAATTATTAGCCGTTTCGTTATTTGCTACTGTGAGCTTTTTTGCTGATGCAGTGGAGCTAAAAGGTCACTTAACCCAAGGCGGGTTAGTGACGGGTCAAATTGATGGGGTTAAGTCAGTTATTTTTAATGGCCAAGCATTAAAAACCACCGCACAAGGTGAGTTTGTATTTGGCTTTGGCCGTGATGCTGAATTAACCCATCAATTAGCCTGGGTTGATGCAGACGGTGTCAAACATCAGCAAGCGATTGAGATCACTAAACGTGATTATAAAATTGATAAAATTACTGGAGTGGCAAGTAAATATGTGTCACCGCCAAAAGCGGTAAGTGAACGTATCAGCCGCGAAGCTGTGGCAGTAAGAAATGCCCGAAAAGTTGACTCTGAGCTTAGGTATTTTTTAGATCCAGTTTACAAACCTGCACAAGGGCGTATTTCGGGTGTGTATGGTAGCCAACGCTATTTTAATGGTGAGCCTCGTCGGCCACATTTTGGTTTAGATATAGCCAACAAAACAGGCAGCCCTGTTTATGCGCCTGTCAGTGGTACCGTTGTTTTTGCTGATAACGACCTTTATTACTCTGGCGGAACTTTAATTTTAGATCATGGCCACAGTGTCACGTCTACCTACATACACTTAAGTAAGCTTGATGTAAAAGTAGGGGATACCATTAAACGCGGTGATAAAATAGCTGAAATTGGTGCGACTGGCCGTGTAACTGGCCCTCATCTGGATTGGCGTTTTAATTGGAAAGGCGAACGCCTTGATCCTGCACTTATGATGTTAGATAAATTAGCAAACCAAAAGTAGAGAACATGACAACTCAAGTAAACCGTGAAGAAATAATTGCTCAGCGTATTAAAGACTCAACGACTTCGGTCACAAAAACAGTATTTCCTGGGCGCACTAATCACCACAATACCTTGTTTGGTGGTGATGCATTGGCATGGATGGACGAAGTTGCATTTATTGCTGCAACGCGCTTTTGCCGTAAACCATTGGTAACCATTTCATCAGATAGAGTTGATTTTAAAGAAGCTATTCCAGCTGGAACCTTCGCTGAATTGATCTCAAAAGTTGTGCATGTAGGCAATACAAGTTTAAGAGTAGACGTTGAAATATTCTTAGAAACAATGCACAGGGATGATAAACACTCGGCAATTACTGGCAGTTTTACATTCGTTGCGGTCGATGACAATCACAGACCTACGCCGGTTGTATGCGATAAGATGATTTATGGTTTTTAAACCGAGTTGTTAAGTTAAGAAAGCACTTTTATGGTGCTTTCTTAACTTAATAAAAAGAACACATCATACTATTTTGCACTGTTATATATCTTTAGCATCTGCGTTAAAAAAATAATTTAGTAACCAAGTAGGGGGCTTAATCTATTCTCTACTTGGTTACTCACATTTAAGGTATTAAAGCACCATAGCGGCTATCCAGCCAAATATTAGCAATGGAATATTAAAGTGGATAAAAGTAGGCACAACTGAATCCCAGATATGATCATGCTGACCGTCAGCGTTTAAGCCGGAAGTTGGTCCTAAGGTTGAATCGGAAGCAGGGGAGCCAGCATCGCCTAAAGCACCTGCGGTTCCCACTAAAGCTGCGGTTGCCATCATTGAAAAGTTAAGCTCTAAGCACAGTGGCACAAACAAGGTTGCTATTATTGGCACTGTGGAAAATGAGCTGCCAATCCCCATGGTGATCATTAAACCAACTAATAAAATTAGTGCAGCTGCCAAAGGTTTGTTGCCATCAATAATCAATGCGGCGCTTTGTACCAAGCTAGTCACATCGCCTGTCGCTTTCATTACAGAGGCAAACCCTTGAGCTGAGATCATTATAAATCCAATCATTGCCATCATTGCTACGCCTTTACTAAATACGTCGCTATTTTGCTCCCACTTAACTACGCCAAACAAACTAAAAATCATCACCCCAACTAAGCCACCTAAAATCATTGAACCACTGACATTTTGTGCTGCTAAAGAGGCTAATACCGCTGTAATACCGACTAACAATACTTTTTTAGGTTGTTCTACAACCACATTAGTTGCGTGCTCTTGATGTTCATCATGCTGATAATCCCGATGTTTTCTATAACTGATAAACACCGCTACAATTAATCCAACTAACATGCCACAGGCAGGAATGATCATCGCCATAGGTACTTGGGTATTAATGATTTCTAAGCCATTTTCCACTAAGTTTTTATGTAAAATCGAGTATAAATAAATTCCACCAAAGCCATAGGGTAAAACCATATATGAGGTTGCTAGACCAAACGTTAAAATACAGGCAATAGCACGTCTGTCTAACCTTAGTTTATTAAATATAACCAGTAGCGGGGGGATCAAAATTGGTATAAAAGCTATATGAACTGGGACTAGGTTCTGCGATGAAATTGCACACACTAAAATTATCAGTAAAATAAAATAGCTTAAATTTGTTTCGCTATTACTACTATTGTTATTTACTTTAGCGAGTAGTTTTGCAGCTAAAATGCGCGTTAAGCCTGATTTTGAAATCGCAACAGCGAATGCGCCTAGCATTGCATAGCTTAGAGCGATCTCAGCTCCGCCAGAGAGGCCTGCGTTAAATGCGTTTAGGGTATCGTTTAAGCTAAGTCCGGCGGTTAAACCGGCGACTAAAGCACTTAAAGTCATAGCAACAATTACATTAACGCGGGCTAAAGTAAGGCCAAGCATTAAAATAACGCCAATCACGACTGCATTCATAGAGTTCTCTTAGTTGTTGTTTTAATTAATTTTACCAGATTTTTACTGTGTTTTTTACGATAAGCGCTAAATATTAGCTGGCGATAACGCACATCGGAGTATAATTGCGCAAATTGCATGATATATGTCCGCTTGTTAGGCAGCTGTTGAGCTGCATATGCTAAAAATTGCAGCGGCGTTTGATTTGACGGTGCAGAAATACCTTGCTTATTACACCAACGCACAACAGTAAGGTAGTCTTTTGCGAGTGAATGCGCTGGCGATTCTGGCTTTTTAGGCCAAGACAAATACACAAAGTAACAAATAAAGGCTAAACATACGGTTGCTATCACCATCAGTGAAATTTGCCAAAGCTGTTTATTACCGAATAATTCTTTTAGCAGGGAAGATTGCTTTTGCTGGTCAAAACCTAACACCCAATTTGTCCATTGATAATCAAGATTTTCAAGCTTAAGCCTTAACCAGTTAATACCAGCAATATTACTCAATCGTAATAAGCCAAAACTCAAGTTGCTTGTAAATTCGCTATTCAGCTGCAAGTGCTGTGATAAAGATCCGTTTAATCGTTCAGGTGAAACAACCGCAGTTGCATCAAAAATTTGCCAACCTTTATTTTTTATAAATACTTCAACCCATGCATGGGCATCATATTGATAGACGCTCATATAACTATTTTGTTGATTATACTCACCACCTAAGTACCCCGAAACAACGCGGGCAGGAATACCAACACTTCTAAACATAAATGCAGCTGTGCTGGCATAATGGCCACAAAAACCACGTTTATTAGCAAATAAAAACTGGTCAAGGGTGTTGTTACCGGTAATTGGATCCGGCGTTAAGGTATAGCTAAAGTTATTATTGGCAAAGTAGTCATACAGTGCTGAATAAAAAGCCTGATCATTGTTATTATGTTGTTCATATAGACGTTTAGCTAAAGACTGCGACTGTAAATTAGTCTCTTTAGCTAAACTAAGCTGCACGTTTTGATAGTGTGCAGAGCGAGAGAGTTCAGCCAAGCTAAAAGCATAACTCTGGGCTGTATAGCTAATACTATTAGCTAAAAAACGTTTCCGCAGTAGTAATCCATTGCTGGTTGTTTTTACATCTTGATGGGCCGAGTCGGCAAACTGTAAACCATAAAGCCAAGGCTTAGCGCCAGGCTCTGCAAAAATTTGATAACTATATAATGGTTCACCACGTTCAGCTGAGGTGATTTGGTCAATTACTTGTTGGCTTTTTAAAATGTCCGATATTAACCAGCGTTTCCCATCAAACTCATCATGTATAATCGCTCGCCAGTAATAGGGGGAAGATGGCTTTTGCTGATCAAATTTAGCTCGAAATACTAACTCATCTGAATTAGACAGTTTGGCTATATCAAATGGATCAACACTTTCTGACAAACCGGTTTTAGCGAGTTTTGGCCCCGGTAATTGCCAAAATGCGGGAAGTTTCGGTAACAATAATAATAAAAATATCGCTAAAGGTAGTGCTAGCAACAAAAGTTTGCAGCTGTCTTTAGCTGCAATTTTTAAACTATGTTTAGATTCAATCAGCGCTAAAAGCGCAAAATTTAAAATATATAGCATGCTAATTACTAGCGTAGCAAATAAGCTCTGAGAAAATAGATATACTGTTGAGAGACTAAAAAAACTTAACAAAATGATAGTTTGATAATGCTTTTTTGTATTGGCTTGCAGTAATTTAAATAAGCTAGAGAGGATCAGCATCGCAACAAATAAAGTCACCGTATCGCTAAAACCTACGTCATAAAACAAGATCAATAGACTCAAACCGGCCAAAGTATTTGCTAATATGGCATTGGGTTTATTTCTTTTCAATAAGGTAACGGCTAGATTCCAAATACACAAACTAGCTAATAATGTATTAAATAGAGGAGGTAACTCAGTAAAAATAAAACTCAGCACTAAAATATAAACAATAGATAACGACAAATTGATCGCGGATAAATTATCAGTGACTTTCATTTTCATCCTTTGCAAAACGGCTTAGTGCTTCTAAACACTGTTTACAATGTTCTTTGGTATCACTGATCGCGTATAGTCCTGCTTCTAATTGCAGGCCATAACTAACGCCTTGTGAGTAAGCCTGAGTGACTAAATAGCTTAATTGTTGTAGGCGGGATTCGGTATTTCCTTGTAACTGATTAAAATCAAAAACAACACTTTGGGCTGAATAATTTACAAACTCTTTTACCATTAATTGCTGAGTTTTTGCGTAATGTTTCCATGATATTCGTTTCATATTCATACCAGTTTGATGAATATTTAAACCATCAAATTCATCACTACCATGGCTGTTTTTATGCAGGCCATCATCAGTGTTGTGGTTATTTTGCAAACTAGCTTCATGCAATGGTTTGAGTTGTTGCGGGTAGACAAATACCGTATGTGCTAATTGCATGTAGCTCCATACTGATACTAATCCAAACGGGTACTTGCTGATTATTTTTAATCGGCGCAAGGGGTATTCACCACGTTCTTTTAATCCTAAATCTAAATTAACTATTTGCTTTTGACTGGTTATTTCATCAACGGTTGTGAGGGTTTTATTTTCATAAATAAACTGCAATGATTGACATTTTTTTTCGGTTTTTAGTTGCAGCTCTAATAATGCAGA
The DNA here is from genome assembly GCF_014164235.1 of Pseudoalteromonas sp. SG44-17. Taxonomy (NCBI): domain Bacteria; kingdom Pseudomonadati; phylum Pseudomonadota; class Gammaproteobacteria; order Alteromonadales; family Pseudoalteromonadaceae; genus Pseudoalteromonas; species Pseudoalteromonas sp. SG44-17. Next base: position 10,887 of record NZ_JACJEV010000001.1, read on the forward strand.
GCAGGGAGCATAGCTAGCTATATGATTTTTATAATCAATTTTTAATCCTTTAAGATTGCTATAACCCATAAGTAGCGAAAATATCATTACGACAAGCATTAAATAAGCCATCGCTAAAATCAGATTATTCTGATAATTAATGCCTAATATAAAATTAAGCATAGTAACCACTAAAAAGCTCACGCCCAATTTTGATGGCAAAACATATATTGTGTTATGCGTTAAGGTAAGATGTTCGGTATTATGTTTATTTCTTACTAATAGCTTGAATACCTTAGCTTTAAACTGAAACCAAAAAGTAGGGCGCTTTCCTGTTTTATTGTTCATACCTTAAAGTGGCACATCAACAGTATTTATTAATTGTTTGATCTGTTGTGAGCTAACATCATGCTGCAGACCTAAACGATGTTCGCTAACACTAGCAAAAATAGTTTGCACATCATCAGGGGTAACAAAGTCACGACCATCAATAAACGCCCATGCTTTCGCGGCTTTGCCAACTGCAATACTGGCCCGTGGAGATAACGCATTAGCAAATTGGCTGTTATTTCGGGTAGCAGATACAAGCGCCAAAATATAATCAACAACTGGTTCACTTAACATAACAGCACTTACTTTATTTTGTATTTCAATTAATTGTTGTGTATCGATACGTACAGGTAAGTGTGCATAATCACGATTATGTTGGCCTAAAATGAGTTTACGTTCAGCTTCTTTAGGTGGAAAACCCAAACTAATACGCATAAAAAAACGGTCTAATTGAGATTCAGGTAAAGGATAAGTACCTGATTGATATAAAGGGTTTTGAGTTGCTATAACAAAAAATGGTGTTGGTAGGGCATGTTTATCACCATCCATAGTAACTTGGTTTTCTTCCATTGCCTCTAATAAAGCGCTTTGTGTTTTTGGACCTGCGCGATTTATTTCGTCCGCTAAAACAACTTGACTGAAGATAGGCCCTTTATGAAAAGTAAATTTATGCTCATTGGCATTAAAAATACTTGAGCCCAGTATGTCGGAGGGTAATAAATCACTGGTAAATTGTACTCGTTGATACGACAAACCTAATACCGCAGCAAGTGCATGCGATAAAGTGGTTTTACCCATACCTGGCAAATCTTCAATTAATAAATGACCTTGGCTAAATAAGCAGGTTAACGCGAGTTTTATTTGTTGCTGTTTGCCAAAAATAACCTGGGATAAATCATCAATGATCGCTTGTACGGTCTGTTGCATAGTAACCTTGTAGGTTGATAAATTACATTAAATAAGTTCGAGGCGTTTCATCACAGTATCAACTTTTTTAGCATTAAATGGTTTTGCAATAAAACCTTTAGCACCTAGTTCCCAAGTATTTTGAACATTTTCGAGGCTGTTATGGCCAGAGCACATGACAACATGTGTATGTGGGTAATTGTCATTTAAGTATTCAAGAATTTCTGTACCATCGGTATCGGGCAGTTCAATATCGAGAAAGATAACATTCGGGGATTTTTCATCAATCAACGTTTTAGCTGATTCAAAATCTCTGCTTTCAAGAATATCTTCAAAACCTAACTCAGTTAAGATCTGATTTAAGTAGTCACGTATATCTTGAACATCATCAATTATTAGGATTGGTTCTAACGGGCGCACAAATTCCATATTGTTTACTTCTTGTGATACAGCTTAAATTGTATTTTTAATACTATGCTAAGCGATAATGAAGCTCAAGAAAGATACTCGAATTAAACTGTATTATTGAAATAAATCATCACTAAGTCCGATACCGTCTAGTATTGGACTTAGCGGGTGGTTCTAGGTGTGTATTTGCAGAGGTTCGCATTAATATATTTAACAACCTATAATTTATATTATGTTAAATAGAGTGAGTTTTATAAGTAACAACCTAATTACCGTGATTAATAAACGCTATTTTCCCTATTTGCATGCAAATTTAGATTAAATCAGTTACACCAATTTCAAACACCTAACTCACACATAACTAATTGTTAATGGCTGGTTGTTTAACTTTGACTCTAAACGCACTTTAAAAGCTGTTTTATATTAGCTGACTTTGAGCACTGCTCATTTACACACAAATATAATGAGCTGCCGATGTTTAAACTTTACCGGCAGCTATGATGGTATTTAACCCTGGCCTAGCTCTGCCGTGATCATAAAATCTTGGTACGATATTTTTACTTGGTTGCCTATATAAGCAAACGTATTTGGTTTTTGAACAGCGTTCATTAGTTCGTGTACTTGCTCAATTGCCAGTTGGCCAGTTAAGAACTTTTCAACTTGAGTGCAGCTAACTGTAACAGCGCTACTATATATAGGTGCGTTTTTACGTGACATTCCGTTTAGTATATTCACAGGCAAGTGCCCTAGCGTTAATTGCTAGCTATCTGGTATCGACTTTTTAAGCGCTAACTTTGCTGCTGTTACTTAAATTTCAACCATACTTACTAATCATTTTTAACTTTACATAATTATATTTGTAAACCATGTTTATATTAGTTACTAATGTAAAGGAGTACGATATGAAACTTATTTCTATTATTGCTGTTACATCTATACTTTGTGGTTGCAGTACATACTTTAAAAAATCCTATATATCTATTGCCGATAAAAATGAACAAACTGTTGGTACGCTCTTTGTTTGGGAGCCAGATACCAGTGCTGCAGTTATCTTAAACGATCCAGATGGAACAATTAGAGCTTGCATGCAAACTGCATTAGCTATTAAAACAACCGATAGCAAAGGTGAAGCAACTATTTCAGAAGCTATTTTGAACTTGTCCAAAACTGCCGCAAGTGTCTCAACTAGTCAAGGCACTAGTTCTGAAAAAGCGCTTGCGCTGGCTGAGTTATCTGGTTCAATTAAGCAAACTGCAAATATTTTAACAACAACTACTGAACGAACTGCTTTTTTGAACATGGGATTATTTTATATTTGCCAACTATCTGCAAATAAATCAATATCTGAATCTACAACTCTACAATTAACATCTGAGCTTATTAAACAAACCGTTACAATGCACAATAAAGAATAAAAATTTTGAGTTTCAGCCAGTTAATATCATTTTTAAAAGTAATAAAATCATATTAACGGTAACCCCCTACTCCGGCCACTATTGGATTGTTTCTGCATTAACTAAATACCAATAGAATAACCTGCAGATGCGAGTTTGTCTGAAAATTTCATTTAAAAGTCTTTATGCTCATCATGAGTGATATAGCTCCAAACTAATGCCGTATTCAATATTCGTGATAGTTATTTACATAGAGTGACTAATAATGGTCTTTATTTCTTCAAATATCATTTTTTCAGAAGTCATGCTAAATTAATTCTATGCAAAATTTTTTGCTAAATAACATTATCGATAATATCGATGATGTTGACTTCGGTATTTTAGAAAAAGTAAAAAGAAAAGTTAGCAGTAAATAATGATAAAGGTTTACTACATGTAGCTATTGTATTCACATACATAAGAACACTCCGTGTTGTGGACAATTGTTAGTATGTACCTTAAAAAATATTCACTGGAACTTTATTTATGCATTTTGGCAGTTGAAATAGATGAAGTTAATAAAACTAGCTCAGAACTTCTCCAACTAATATTAGTGATTAGTAGCTAACACTTTGGTTGAAAAAGTTTTAGAGAAATTACTTTATAAAAAATTGCCTACAAGACGTGAACTTCTGATGTGCAAAAGTTACAACAATACTGACTCAAAAGCTTTTGACTGTCATGAGTGAGGTATTTGTTGATACTGTTGCAGATGGATCTTTGTCTATGGCGTAAAAAAGGATATTAATATGCTTAAAAATACATTTAAAATTGCAACTTTACTGTGTGCAACATTAACGATTTGTAATGTTGCAGCCCTTGCTCCTCAAGCTGATCGTGCAGTTATTCAATATATGAGTGCAGATATTTTACTACCAGATAATTCATTGCTTAATGTTGATATGAGCTTTGATTGTGGTAGTGACTTTTCTAAAACGGCGATGATTATAACCAGTGATGCAGGTGCGCATTTACTTGCTACTGCATTTGCAAGTATGTACGGCAACGCAGCAGGTGATCAGGTTTTGCATAGTTGGAACACTAAAGTAAATGAAGCTGACCCTCGAAAGCCTACATTTCTAGTTGTAACTCCTCCTGAAAATGCTCATGAAAATTGGTATAAAAGTACTATATCAAAAGGGGTTAAAAAAACGTTAAATTATCAAGCGGAATCATTAACATCTGAACGTTCTGATGATTTAAACGTAGAGTTACCAATTGTAAAGCCATATTGTGGTTCTAGAGATCACAGGCCAACATCGGCACAATAATGGTCACTAGGAAATGTGTAAGCCAATTTGATTGGTAATAATAATAAAATGGACACCATTATGAACAAGTTACTATTTTTAATCTTCTTTATGTTGAGTAGCACTTATTGTTTTGCATTTAACATGCAGCATTTGAATGCCGCTACCCAAGATAATAACAAGAATATTTATTTTTCTTCACATGATGGTGTCTATCGTTTCGATGGTAGTCATTACCTAAACCTTTCGAGTATCTCTATTTTACCTAAGCGCTGGACAAGTGATGTTATCTTTCAATCACCAGGTTATTTGTATATAGCCTATAAAGATAAAGAGGTGTGGCAATTTAATCTAAATACGCTTGAAGCCGTTAAACTTAGTGATATCGCAGCTAGAAAGCTGGCAGTAAATAATACATATTTATTTATGTTAGCTAGAGAGCAATTAACGTTACTTGATCTAGAAACATTTGAAGTTACTGAGCCGCTTGGTAAAAAAGATAAGATGTTTGATGTATCTGCCTCAGCCAACCATGGGTACATTATGGCAAATGACGGTGTCTACGTGATTAATAATAGGAGTGTACGATTAATTGATGACACACATGTTAGTGACGGAGAGCTAGTTGCTACACCTTACGGAGTGATTTATTTTTTAAATGATCATATGACATCATATTCATACCTGAATGACATAAAAATTTTTAATGACGACATTACAAGTGCAAGACATCTGCGCTTTTCACCTCCATATTTTTTGTATTATGTAGACCGTGGCTCTATAAACCAAGCTGAAATAACACAACTATCAGTGTTACAAAAAGGCATAAACTCCCATCCTCAAGCATATAAAGACTTGTTTGTTGATGATGAACAAAATTTATGGGCATTAGATGTTAATAGCTTTGAGGTCGTTTCATCTAAGGTCAGACTCGATCGTCTTTCAATTGCTTCGATTTACAATGTGATCGCAACAGTAAATGGTAAAACCTGGATAGGCTCTGATAACGGGCTTTATATTTACTCTGACGGTCACTATTCTGCTCTTAACAATTTGAATCAGCAAATCTCAAAACTTGGTTTTTCTGTCACTGCATTACAGCAAGAAGGTGACACGCTGTTCGTTACTACTAATTTAGGTGCATATGCTATTAACTTGACTACACAGCTTGTTACTCAGTTCTTTAAAGGTTATGTAATTAACTTAGCAGTTATTAATAAACAGATTTACTTATCCACAAATGATGAGGGAGTTCAAATATTTGATTTAGCCCTTTCGCAACTCGATTCAGGGTATATCAATAAATTTCTATCGCATAAGACTGCTTGGGCAACTAAAAACCTTGGAGGTATACTCTATATTGCTAATGAAAAGGGGTTGATATCTTTTAATCAACGGGGTGATGCCTCGATTGAACTTGAAAAATATGCACCTATCGCAGATATTCAATTGTTAGGTAATACACTTTATGCTGCAACTTACGGCAGCGGTTTATTTAGAAAAATTAACGGTCAGTGGGAATCTATTGTAAGCCCGCTATATATTAATGAGCTACATTCATTGAGCCAAGAGCTCTATTTATCTACTAACCATGGTATTCACAAGTTTAGTATGGATGATGCTTACACTAATCTTTTAGAAGGTACAGGAGATCATTCTTTTACACCAAATGGAATATTAAGTATTAGTGATAAAATTGTTGCGGTTAGCAACCAAGGCGTAATAAGAGTTGAAAGAAAAAAGCAAGAAACTATACCAAATAGTCGTATTAGTTATATAAGAACAAACACTAAAACGTACTTAAATCCAGAAACGTTAAAAGTGAATAACTCTGGCTGGCTTGATATAGCTTTGACTAATTATAGCTACACGCTTAGCGATCACATTAATTATCAATACCGCTTAAATATGAGTGAATGGCATGATATCCCTACCCCATTAATACAATTAAATAAGCTAAACCCTGATAATTACACATTAGAATATAGAAGCAAAGTTAATGGAGGTATGTGGAGTAAGCCACAGTCTTTCAATTTTTTTGTAAGTGGGCCTTGGTATAGCTCAAATAGTGCTTTGTGGTTTTATGCTTTAATACTAATTAGCTTATTTTTAGGTGTTGCTAGCTTTGTATTCTTTTGGTTGCAGAGTTTTCACCGTGTTTTTAAGTCACATCAAAAGCAATTACAGCGTGAAGGGCTAAGTGTTGCTGCTATAAACTTAGCAAACGGCATAGATTTATGTGGCGGAGATCAAATAATGGTATGTAAAGGCCTTGATAAACTTAAAAAAGCACATGAAATTTTAAGCCCTATTGCTAATAGCCATGCAAGCCTTGGGCAGAACGACTTGGCTACAGCGATTGATATGCTACATATTAAATGTTTATCAAGGGATGGTATTGAGTCGGAATTCAATATCACGCTTGGTAATGAAGTTCTTACTAAACAATTACAGTGTGATATTTATGCGGTGTTATACCATGCTGTTGAGAATATATTTAAACATGCAAGTGCAACTAAAATAACAGTTCACTTAAATAAGATCGGTAACAAGTTAATATTGCAGGTACTAGATAACGGTAAAGGCCTATCAATGTTTACCCGCTCTATAAATTTTGGCCTAGGTTATTACGTGATGAATAGTATTGCAAAAGAATATAAACTGCCTATCAAGCGAAGCTCTAGCAGCAAAGGGACTAAGGTAGTAGCCCAATTTCCAGTGATCTTACAACCCAAAAAAATTCAAAAAAGTGAGTTACATACAAGCAAATATCAGCCAAATTAATGGCTGAACATATGGCAGCTGTTGCTGCTCAGCGGTTATACACTTCAACGTGCACTATCAAGCGCTGATCTGATTAATGCAGCGCCGCAGTAAATGGGATGTTTTTACATATTTCAGCTTCAGCGATAAGAATTTCTTCTAATCGCGAATCGACCTCATTTTTATCAAAATATTCATAAGCCAGCTCGACAAATAAGTTTTTATGTTTTTCTTCTGATTTAGCTATTGCCACATAAAAATCTTTTTCTTTGCCGATTGGTAATGCTTGTGCAACTAAAGAGAAACGCTCGTGTCCCCTCGCCTCAATTACGGCACCTACTAATAATCTATCCATTAAAAACTCGTCGCGGCCATTTCTAAAAATCGCGCGAATTTTTTTTACGTACGGATCTTTTTGGTCGTTACCTAAGTTAACATCACGATCAAGCAATAGCTTTAATACTTGTTTAAAGTGGATCATTTCTTCCAGTGCTAAATCGGTCATTGCTTTTACAAGCTTGCGGCGATCTGGATAATGCGACAACATCGACATAGCCATACCGGACGCTTTTTTTTCTGCAGCGGCATGATCTTGTAAAAAGGTGTCAAAGTCTGCCATCACAGCTTCGGTCCATGCAAATGGAGTGTGGTATTTTAATTCGAACATAAATATTTTACCTAAAAACTAATGGCGAGATTTTAACGCAATTGAACTACAAAATCTTGTTACAGCAATAATTTTTAATTACCTTGAGTAGTTACTTCTTATCAAGATGTTGGGTATAGATATTTATCGATTTTACCATTTGCTGTTGATGCAACTTTTAGTGGATGTTTTATTGCATTCCAAGCTGTTACCTTGCCGCCAATATTCATTTTTTCAAACTTTGTCAGTTCAGTTTGTAATTGCAAAAAATCACAAAGCTGATTAAAACTGTTTGGATGGGCTATATCTATTGATAAAAAGTCAGCTGCTCGCTTAGCAAAATAGTTATGTGCAGCACTTTTGTGTTGCTCATAGCATTGTTGTAAATAGGCATCATTGTGTAACTCATTAATAGAAAAACTACCAAAGGTATGCAGATAACAACGCTTAATATGTGGGTTAAAACCCCCATCCTCTCGCATTAAGTTGGTGTGCATTCTCAGTAATAATTGGCGAATTGAAGGCAGCCACTTTTCTGCTTCCCGCTCTAAATAGATAAATTTAGCACCTGGATAAAGTGAATCTAAATATTCGTAATCATTAAAAATTGGTGTGTCAGCAATCACTTGCGCTTGGTTAAAACATTGCTTGGTATAGGCTGTATGGGCACAACTAAAACCAAGTTGTAAAAATGCATGGCATACACTGGTTGTGCCCGTACGAGGTAGGCCAATTATAAAGATTTTAGTTATTGGATTCATAATGACTTGTGGAACTGAATGCTTTTTTCTGGAGTAAACCATAATGCACTGTTGTTAATAGGAGTTAAGTGAGGAAGATGTGTATTTTCTAATTTTATAATCATTTTTTCTTGTAATTTTGCGCTTGCAATAATTTCAGCGAAGTGGCGATTAAATAATTTATCAAACTCACCATTTTGATGTGCTTTTTCTAGACCAATTTTAATTGCATTATGTAAATCATCGCGCTGCGAGTTAACAAAAAAGTAGATCGCTGCTGGATAATTAAAAACGACATTAGGCACCGTAGTAATGTGATCGCTTGCATCAAGCTGCTTTAATTCCCAATCAACTTCTAAAATTGAGCGAGGAAATGCATCCCCACGTCCTTTAACAAGCATATTAAATAAGGAGTCATAACTTGTTGATGTTGAAACTTGAAAACCGTTATCGCTTAGAATTACCGTGTCTGGCCAGTCATGTCCTTGAATAAAATAAAGCTTTTTAAGTTCAGATGGCATTTTTACGGCTGTAAATAATGAAAGTTTGTCTTCAGTAGTAAGTAGTAAACGCCAACCATATAAACCTTTATAAATTGGAATTCTAATAGGCTTAAACAACTGCTCTCTTTCTATACTTGTCATTGACCATACTACATTAACCAGCTCACCGTGTTCTAGCTCTTTTAAAGAACGGCTTTGTACCATTTTTATCGATGATTGTAAGGTATACGCTTGGCCACTATATTTTAGTGCAAGTTTGAGTAACTCTAGCGGATACCAATTATCTAGTTCGTATTCACGCTCTGGCTTAGGATAAATAACATTCAGTGTTTGACGCGGATCATTATGATCAACAGCTGCACTAACAGGGTTTACTATCAATGATGTAGAAAGTGCAAGCCATGTACAAAACATTTAGAAAAAACGACCGAGCAGTAACGCAATTGCACTTAACGCGAGGGTTGCAAAGGTTGATAGCATGCCTATAACTCTAAGTTTTAAGGTATTATCATTAATCGCAATGCTGTGGCATACGCGACCAAATACTAATAAAGTCCCTAAAAGATGGCAATAATGACTGCTTAAACCTTGGTACTCTGCTAAAAAAATAAGGATCAGCGCGAAAGGTACGTATTCAATAAAATTACCATGAGCTCGCGTTGCTCTCAGTAGTTGTTGGTTATCGTTAGTACCTAATGATATTTGATTTGCTTTTCGCACTTTTACAACATTTATACTTAAATAAATATACATAAAAGCTAATATGGCTGCGTAGAAAGATATGATCACAATAAACCTAATTTTTATCTAATAGTTTATAAGAACTTGTGTATTGCCAAGTCCCCCTAATAATTCGTATTACTATACAACTATTGTTATTTAAATAACAAATGATAATCAACCTCAGAAAACAACATCACTTATTTTAACCTTTGTATGGTCTTGCTACTGAGATTAATAGAATGACCTTATACAATGCCCTCTCAATGACGTCTATTATTTAGACGATTTCGTCGCATATCAAGCAATAAGCTAATATTGTAGTCAAGACGCTCAATGCGGTCCGTAAAATTAAAGTTACAACATCTTGCTGCTTGCTATTAGGAGTCCATATACTAAGTAAGTTTTAAGCCTCCAGCTAATAAAACATGCATATATTGGAAACGTTATTATTAATAATTAGACGTAAAACAAAGTTTGTTGTTAAGCTTACTGCATAAATTAGCTGTTGTTGGTACAACAACTAAGTCATCTTAAGGTTTCATATATGTTCACTCCGCGAAAAATTGCCGATAATTACCGAGAATTAGTCAGTAGTATCGGTTTCTATCCATCGTTATTATCAGTGATATTTTTATTGTTTGCTGTACTTGTAACAACTACAGAGTATACGTCTTTTGTTATGGAGCTTAAATCGCTGCTTGAGGTACTATTGGTTGATAGCGAAGAAAATGCACGAACGATTCTAAGTACATTAACGGGTAGTATTATTTCGCTAACTGTTTTTAGTTTTTCTATGGTTATGGTGGTACTTAATAGTGCCAGCGCAAGTCTATCACCAAGAGTATTACCGGGGCTTATAACGCGTAAATCACATCAACTTGTTTTGGGCTTTTATCTCGGCAGTATTATTTTTTCAATCGTTATGCTGATCAACATCCGGACTATGGATAATGGTGAAATAGGAATTCCTTCATTGGGCATACTTTTTTCACTTGTTTTTGGCCTGATATCGTTAGGCTTTTTTGTATTTTTCATCCATTCAATTTCAAGGGCTATTCAAGTCGATAACGTATTAAACGACTTATATAAGAATACTAAAAATGAATTGAAATCGATTATTAGCATGCAAAAAGATAACCCTATCGATGTATTTCCTAACTTTGACGATTGGTCTAGTATTTCAAGTAAAACTGAAGGTTACTTTAAAGGCGTCAATAGCGATAAACTATGTGCCCTTTGCCAACAACATGATATAAAAATTTATGTTGTAGTTAAGCAGGGTTTTTTTACTGTTGAAGGCTATCCGTTTTTAAAATGTAATCATGATTTATCTGATAACGAGCAACTCCTTGAAGATTTACTTAATTGCTTTATTTTTTATATCGAAGAATATGTAAGTGACAATTATCGATTTGGAATGACACAGATCTCAGAGATTGCAGTGAAAGCGATGAGCCCGGGTATTAACGATCCAGGTACTGCGGTAAAGGCGATCGATATGCTCAGTATTTTACTCATTGATCGATTAAGCATTTATAACGTTAATTACTCTTTAAAACATAGTGATGATAAACAGCCACTGTTATATTTCCATGAAACATCATTTGATGAATTATTGCATGATAACTTCACGCCAATCCGCAACTATGCAAAAAGTGATGGTTATGTGATGAATAATGTACTCGAAGCGTTCAAAAACATTTTGTTCAGAACCCACCAGAACAGTAAAGCAGCGCAGAGTCTATTTACTTATTTAGATGCTATTATCGATGATGTAAATGAGAATATTAGTAATCAGTATGATCGCGACCAAATAATTAATATGCTTAATGCTATCGCGAGAATCTCCCCTGAAATGGGAGATAAATTGGTGGCGAAATTTCGCCACCAATGAGTTGGCTGTTAATTTTTAATTAGATAAATAGCGTAACTGTCTGCCGAAATTGTGATTTCGCCGGCATGATAGGCATCAGGGACGAAACTGCCAGAATTACTGTCTGACAACATGGTTTTTTCAGCACGCATATAAGGTTGAGCTGATACGTTCATAGGGGCATTTGAAGCACTATACAAACCTTTGAGTTCTACGTCATAATCAGCAGCAAATTCTTTTGCCGCTGATTTAGCATCTGCAATTGCCATTTTTTGCACTTTCTTTTGCAATGACTCAAAACGACTCGATGTGAACTCAGTTTGGTTTATTTCATTAATGCCTGCGTTCACTAAACTTTGCAGCAGTAATGGATATTTTGTTACATCCGTCAGTGTGAGTGAAAGTGTGCGACTAACCCGGTAACCAATAAAGTCTTGCTTACCTGTTTCACGGTTGTATTGATTTTCTCGGTTAATTGAGATTTGTGAACCATAAATACTTTTTTCATCAATCCCCTGCTGCTTTGCTAATTTAATCGCTTTAGCCATAGTTTGATCAGCTTTTTGTTTAGCGCTCATCAAGTCCTTATCAACTTCAACAATTGCAACGCCTAACTTTACATTATCGGCAATAGTGGAGATTTGCGCTTGGCCTTGAATGTAAATGTGTGGGGCATCTGGTGTACTGGCTGCAAATACATTGAAACTTAGAGTCGCGGCTAACAATGGTAAATAACGCATACATATCCTTAATAGTTTTAATAACGTTATTAGATACCGTACGCGGTTAATTTAAAATGAACAAGCATAAAAAAACAGGCCGAAGCCTGTTTCTAGATAATTTACTAGTTAATCAGCAGTGATCACTTAGATACTACAACGTTTGTAATTACGGTATTTTGGTAACCAGTAATTTCTGTCAATTGCCGCCCATAACATATCATCGCTGATCTCAAGTGCAGCCCCCTCTTCGATGGCTTTTTTAGCCACACCAAAAGCAATGCGTTTACTCAGTGTTTCAATTTCTGTTAGTGCAGGTAATAAACTCCCTTTACCGGTATTAGCTCGAGGTGATGATTCTGCCAATATTTCACTCGACACCATGAGCATTGCATCAGTAATACGGGTGGCCTTCGCCGCAATGACACCTAAACCAATACCAGGGAAAATATAGCTGTTATTACATTGTGGGATTACAAATGTTTCACCGTCATAAACAACCGGTGCAAATGGGCTGCCAGTTGCAACAATCGCTTTGCCTTGTGTCCAATTGATCACATCTTCCGGCAGTGCTTCAACTTGCTTAGATGGATTACTTAACGGGAAAATAACGGGCTGTTCGCATCCATTATGCATGGCGCGAATAACTTGCTCAGTAAATAAACCAGGTTGCCCTGATACACCAATGAGAATATCAGGAGCTGTGCAGTGCATCACATCTAGCAATGACGCGTATTCACCGCTGTATGTCCAATCAGCTAATTTATCTGTAGGTTGGGCAAGTGCTTGCTGGAAGTCGCGCAGTCCTTCCATACCTTGAGTTAACAAACCAAAACGATCAACCATGAAAACTTGGCTGCGGGCTTGTTCGTCAGAAATACCTTCCGACACCATTTGCGTAATGATTTGCTCGGCAATACCACAACCTGCGGAGCCTGCACCTACAAACACTACTTTTTGTTCTGATAATTGTGCATTCTTCACTCGACATGCAGCAAGCAACGAACCAACTGTAACCGCCGCTGTGCCTTGAATATCATCATTAAAACTACAAATTTCATCACGGTAGCGTTTTAATAAAGGCATTGCATTAGGTTGTGCAAAGTCTTCAAATTGTAATAACACATTTGGCCAACGACGCTTAACGGCTTTAATAAATAGATCTAAAAATTCATCGTATTCATCTTGTGCAATACGTTTATGGCGAGCACCCATATACATAGGATCGTTTAATAACTTTTCGTTATTCGTTCCTACATCAAGCATAACCGGTAGCGTATAGGCTGGGCTTATGCCACCACAGGCGGTATAAAGTGATAGCTTACCAATTGGAATGCCCATGCCACCAATACCTTGGTCGCCTAAACCAAGAATACGTTCACCATCGGTGACAACGATAACCTTTACTTTGCCTTTGGTCGCATTACGTAAAATATCATCGATTTGATAACGGTCTTCATAAGAGATAAATAAACCGCGCGCGCTGCGATAAATGTCTGAGAATTTTTCACAGGCATCACCCACGGTTGGGGTGTAGATAATAGGCAACATTTCTTCAAGATGGTCACGCACTAAACGATAGTAAAGTGTTTCGTTGTTATCTTGGATGGCGCGTAAATAAATGTGTTTATTTAGGTTGTCTTTAAAACTTGAATATTGTTGATAACAACGTTCAACCTGCTCTTCAATCGTTTCATAGCGAGGAGGCAGTAATCCCGCAAGGTTGAAACTTTCACGCTCTTTTTGAGTAAATGCACTGCCTTTATTTAAGAGTGGCGTTTCGATCAGACCTGGGCCTGAGTGATGAATATAAAGATAATTTGGGTCAGTATTTGTAGTCATAAGTCCAAGCTTAACGAAGTCTTTAAGTTACGATCTGTCATTATTACTGTTGAATATTAAAAAGCAATGATATTCAATCTTGTCAGACCATTAGGAGAAAATAAGACGTGTGCGCTTAACACACACGTAAAAGTAGATTGTACATTAAATCACGATGTCAATTAAGGCTTATTCACTGGCATTTCGTGCTCTTTAAGAACAATACTTTGCTCACTTAAAGCGATCCCTTCGCGGCGAGGATCTGCGGCACCAAATAAAGTGCCATTGACGACTTCAACCGCATGCAAGCCAGAGTTTAAATCGACGACTTTTACTGTATGACCCCGTTTTTGTAAATCAGGAATAATCGCCTCTATAGCGGTGCCTTTTTCAACACTTGTATAATTATTACGATTAGTAATTCTTGGTAAGTCAATGGCTTGTTGAGCAGTTAGTTGCCAATCTAATACGCCAATAACTACTTGCGCGACATAGTCGATAATTCGGCTACCGCCAGGTGAGCCGACCACTAAGCGTAAACTGCCATCGTTATTAAACACCATCACCGGTGACATTGAGCTGCGCGGGCGTTTACCTGCTTCAACGCGGTTGGCTAATAATTTGCCGTTTTTGCGCGGCGACAAGGCAAAGTCGGTTAATTGGTTGTTTAATATATAACCGTTCACCATAACCGTTGAACCAAACGCCATTTCTATTGAGCTGGTCATTGATACCGCGTTCCCTTCACTGTCAACAATAGATACATGAGTAGTAGATGGCAATTCATACGCATCATCTTGTGCGTAACTCAGTAATGGACGAGGTTGCCCTGCATAGGCTTTTTCGTCTCGCTCACTTATTAATTTTGTCCGTTGCTCGATATAGCGTTTATCGAGTAGCTCATTAGTAGGAATATCTGCAAAATCGGGGTCGCCCATATACACATTACGATCCGCAAAAGCGAGTCGCGATGCTTGGCTAAAATAATGCAGGGCTTGTGCAGAATTAGCTTTAAATTGACCCATGTTCTTATCTTCAAGCAAAGCGAGAATTTGTAACACCGCGACTCCGCCACTGCTCGGTGGTGCCATGGAACATACTTTATAACTGTGGTACGGGGTGCAAACTGCGTCACGTTGTTTACTTTGATAATTAGCTAAATCGGTTAATGCTAAAGTACCTGGTGCCACAATAGAATGAGTGACCGCAGCAACCATTTGCTTAGCGTTATCGCCTTTATAAAAAGCATCAATGCCTTTACTGGCGATTTTTTTGTAAACTTCAGCAAGTGGTTGGTTCGTTTTAACAGTGCCAACAGCAAGCGGTTTACCATCTGGAAAAAAATAATCACGGATCACTGGAAGTGTTGTCACCCCAGGGTTTATTTGTTTGGCTAACAAAGCATGTAAACGCGGTGATACTACAAATCCTTGTTCAGCAAGTTCTATGGCCGGTTTAAACAGTTCCGCCCATGCAAGTTTGCCATATTGTTGATGCGCTTTAGCAAAGGCATGCAATAAACCAGGTACACCCACTGAACGGCCGCCAACCACTGCTTCAATCCAAGGTGCCGCGTTACCTTTTTCATCTAAAAACAATCTTTCGTCAGCATTACTTGGCGCTGTTTCGCGGCCATCAAAGCTGGTTAGCTTATTATGACCTTTGTCAAAATGCAGCATAAAAGTCCCACCACCAATTCCTGATGATTGCGGCTCGACCAAGGTCAAGACTAATTGCGTTGCAATGGCAGCATCGACTGCACTGCCGCCCTTAGCGAGTATGGTTTGTCCTGCTTTAGCAGCATAGGGGTTTGCCGCAGCAACCATATACTGCTGACCAGTTACATGTTGCTTAAGTTGATGGCCTGTAGCGGCTTCTGGCTCGCGTACTTCTCGTGGTGTTTGAGTGGCTAAAACAGGTAAAGTGAGAAGAGTTAAACTAAAGACGACGCTGGTTTTAAAAGGTAAAAACATAAAAAGACCTTAATTGCATTGAGATGTTTGGCATCTTAAAGTTAAACGGGCACAATATGCAAAATTTTGCTGTAAAAATAAGAATAAAATGGTCAATTTACCACTTCAACCCCGATATATTTTACCCCCGCTGTGTTTAATGGCATTAAGCGCCCTATTTGCAGCGTTTAATTTAAATGATGTTTTAGAGTTTAATCGCCAGCTCATTGACCAAGGCCAAGTATGGCGTTTGATCACGAGCCAATATGTGCATGCTAACTGGGCGCACTTAGCATTAAATTGTGCCGGTATCGTACTGATATGGGCGTTACATGCTGAGCATACAAAACCGACGCAATATGCATTGCACACCTTATTTTTGGCTGCTTGGTGCGGTATTGGGGTTTATTTTTTTTGTCCTGATATTCACATTTACACCGGATTGAGTGCACTACTGCATGGTGTAATTGTGTGGGGGGCAATCAAAGATATTGAAGTTGGCATGAAAAGCGGCGGTTTATTGTTTATCGGTATTTGGCTTAAAATTGCTTATGAACAATTTCATGGCCCCAGTGCTGAAGTGAGTAAATTAATTGCCTCTCGGGTTGCTGTTGATGCTCACTTAATAGGTGCAATTGGCGGAATAGTACTCGCAACGCCATTGCTGATAAATTATATAAAAAAACGCCAAGCATAAGCTTGGCGTTGTCTAAAAATTTAGTGCTTATAAACTTTCTTTAAATAGTTTATGAATACGACGGTATTCATCTAACCAACTAGAAGGCTGTACAAAACCATGTGGTTCGACTGGAAATATAGCCGTTTCAAAGTTTTCTTTTTCAAGCTCAATTAAACGCTGTACTAAGCGTACTGAGTCTTGGAAAAACACATTATTATCAACCATAGGGGCGTTGATCAATAAGCGGTTTTTAAGTCCCTGCGCATAATATATAGGCGAACTTTTTTCATACGCAATTGGATCAACATCTGGGTGATTTAAAATGTTTGATGTGTATGGACCATTATAGTGTGCCCAATCGGTAACTGGACGAAGCGCAGCCCCGGCTTGAAATAAATCAGGCTGAGTAAATAACGCCATAAAGGTCATAAAGCCACCATAAGAGCCGCCATATGTACCCACAGCACCGGTATCAACATTGGCATTTTCAGCCATCCATTTAACACCATCGGCTAAATCTTCAATTTCTGGGGTACCCATTTGACGGTAAATCGCCGTACGCCAATCACGTCCATAACCTTTTGATGCGCGATAATCCATGTCCATCACTACATAACCTTCAGAGGCTAGTAATGAATGAAACATAAATTCGCGGAAGTAACCTGACCAACCCATGTGTGAGTTTTGTAGATAACCTGCACCATGGTTAAAAATGATCGCTTTGCGGTTTTTGCCGCTCTCACCTTCTACATAGTCTGCTGGGTAATATACTTTAGCGTATACCGGTTGTTCAGTATGACTTGACGGTACCGCAACAATTTTAGGCGCAATTAATTGTTTTGCTAAAAATTCACTCGATACTGTATGAGTTAGCTGCGTTGCAGTTGTATTCGCTTTTGCATCAGCAACATATAACTCTGGTGGAGCCATGATTTTGGAATGTGTTAACAATAATTTGCTTTGATCAGGGCTTAATTTATAGTCGGTCATACCGTCTAAGTTGGTTACTTGCTCTGATTTTGCCGTTTGTGGATCAACGCGGTAGATTTCATATAGACCAGGATGCTCAACATTGGCTTTGTAATAAATTGCACTGTCGTCATCTGTTAGTGTGAGGTTCGATACGACAAACTGACCTTTGGTAAGTTGTGTTGCTTTACCATTGAGTGGTTTTTTATATAGGTGGCTATAGCCAGTTTCTTCAGATAAATAATACAAGGTATCTGAATTATTTAACCACCCAAAATCGTTATAAGCATAGTTAACCCATGCATCATCGTGTAAACGGTGTTGTGAAACAAGTTTGGAATTTTCAGCATCAACAGTAGCTAACCAACGGTCTTTGTTATCCCATGCTTCAAGCATAATCGCGACTTGCGTGCCGGCTTTGTTCCAGACGATAGCACTTTGATCCCATCCCCAATCCATCATTAGGTTGATAGCACGAAGTTCTTTTTTAGATTCATATGTTTTGCCGTCACGGGCATAGTTTTCTTTTTTAACTGCCGCTAATACATCTTCATCAAAACCAGGTAAGGTATCAAATGCGAGTGCTGTTTGCGTTTGCTCAGTTAAATCTATGTAGATAACTTGCGAGGTTTGTGGTTTTTCATCAGCAACACGACGACGTACTTTTTCAGCTTTTACCCGTGCATCATCAGCAATATAGTTTGGCATGATGTCGGCTTCATCTCGCCAAGGTTTGGCCTCAGTGACAACAGCAATTAATGCTTTACCATTTGGTGATAACTGCACATCGGCTAACTCATTGCCTTTACCTAAGTAAAACTGAGCATCGGCAATTGAACTATTTTGCTGGTTGAGTTGCTCTTTGCGCGCTTGTTTATCTTTTTTATTTTTATGAGTCAGCGCAATGTAATCAATCAGTTTATGCTGTTCTTTAGCGATGTAAGTTTCAGGCTCTGTAACTCCTTTTGGTGCATCGCTCAAATGAAGATTTACAAGCTCAGCTTGCAGTCCTGTTGCCAAATCTACTTTATAAAAAGTGTTTCCTTGACGATAAGCTAAATTACCATCAGTTAAAAATTGTGGTTTAGATTGTTTAGCACTGTCGTGAGTAATTTGTGTAATTGCACCTGTATTGATGTTCTTTACAAATATATTACCTTCAAATACATAGGCTTGCTGTGTACGATCCACTGAATAAACAGCATCACCAGCCCCTAATGTATGCAACTTATTTAACGCTACTTGGCTTGCCGCTTGGCTATCAACAGCTTGTGTAAATAAGTCTCGAAGCTCATTACCTTGTTGTTTTTGCGCATAGACAACTGTTTTTGAATCAGCAGCCCAAAACGCACGCTCTGCTTGGCGGCCTAACCAATCAGGATGAGCCATTGCTTGCTCAAGTGTGATCGCGCTGCTGCCTGTATCAGCAGGCGTTACAACAACGCTGGCAACAGTTGATTGTGGTTGCTCTTTAGGGGTAGATGCGGTTGATTGACAACCGGACAACATAACGCTGGATGCTACGGCAAGTGCAATTAAGGTTTTTTGAGTAGAAGATTTAAAAATCATAGGGCTTCTGTAAGGTTATTGTAATTCCCCCAATTTAAGCAGAAGCGCCTATGTAATAGCAATTATTTCAGACAAACAGCCAAACTTTGCTGTTTAATAACCAAGTTACTTTATAGAAATATCTAACCACACCATGCGATGATCTGACGATGCATTACGATCTTTAATTAACCGGTATAACTCGCTACTT
Organism: Pseudoalteromonas sp. SG44-17; assembly: GCF_014164235.1. NCBI lineage: Bacteria > Pseudomonadati > Pseudomonadota > Gammaproteobacteria > Alteromonadales > Pseudoalteromonadaceae > Pseudoalteromonas > Pseudoalteromonas sp. SG44-17. The sequence continues at coordinate 30,340 of NZ_JACJEV010000001.1, forward strand.
TTAGTTGGCCAAAATACCCCACCGTCATGGACTTCAATGCCATAAGTTGAAGGCAAAACATAATCTGCACGAGCTTGCCAGTAAGCTGTGTAAGCCGCAGCATATTTTTCACTGTAAGTGGTTTTAGCGCCCTTACTAGTTGGTGTAAATTGACTATTTATTAATGAGTTTTTTAAAAGTTGATCCGTTGTATCTGGGCGTTTTTTATCTCCTTCAGGAGCCGCATTTAAATCTCCGACTATAACAAATCGTGATTTTTCAGCTAACCCGCCTTTGACACCATGATCGTCATAGAGGTAATCTGCGCTGGCGATATAATCTTTAATCAAACGTACTTCATCATGATTACGTAAGCCGTTTCTATCTTCAGCACCATCAAATACAGGAGGCGTTGGGTGCGATGCAATAACGTGCAGCGTTTTACCTTTTACAGTAACCGGAATATCCCAAAACGATTTTGAGCTGAGCCTCAAAGCTTGCCACTCTTCGTTGTTATACCAATTTTCACCTGTAGTTGGATCAATTGGCATTTTAGCATTTGGCATATCTTTGTATTTAAAGGTTTGTAAGGTACGAATTTTATTAAAATCAATTGGGTAGCGAGATAAGACGGCCATACCATAATGGCCTTCAAAAAAGCCAAAACCAAATGCATCCCCTTTAATACCAGTTGCTTGGCCGTCATTATCTAGATCAAATGGCGTTTTCAAACCTGTGTTTACTGGGCCAACATAGCTGTACGGATAATCTATAGCGGGCTGTTTATTTTGGCTTTTAGCAAGGTAGTGCGTTTTAAAATAATCAATGCCTTGCGCTTTGCTGACATAATCAAATTCATTTAATAATAAAATGTCAGGGCGAATACGTTGAATGATCTCGGCAATATTTTTGATTTGTGGATGATTTGTTTGTAACGCATTTACCAGGCCATTAGGATCAACGTCCTTATCATTTTCAGCATAATTTGTTGCATCCATGCTCACATTAAACGTGGCTACACGTAAAGATGATGCGGCCAATGCTGAGTTAGAAAAACCACTGATTAATAGGCACGCTAATGTGGCGATAGAAAACTGCTTCTTCATACGATATATCCATCTAAAATTAATAACAAAATGACACTACTTACGACTATCCATAAAATAATTGCCATTATAAAGGGCTTTAGTCCTGCTTGTTTTAATACAGCCAGTGATAAGCCACTGCCAATTAAGAATAAAGTCATTACCAATAGTTGTTTTGCTACGGTGTTGATCAGCTGCCAGAGATCCGTAAATTGAGGCAAATACGTATTGATCAATGCAGCAGCTAAAAAACCAACAATAAATAAAGGAATGCTGGCCTTTTCTTCTGAGCGCCAAAAGACACCTGCAATCGTAGTGTAGGGAATGATCCACATCGCACGTGTGAGCTTAACTGTTGTAGCAATACTTAGTGCCACAGCTCCATAAGCTGCTGAGGCCCCTACTACACTGCTTGTATCATGAATAGCTAACGCTGCCCATAAACCAAATTGGTGTTGGCTTAAACTAAAGTAATGACCAATGGTTGGAAATAGTAGCAAACCGACACCGTTTAATAAAAACACTACACCAAGTGCAACCGCTACTTCGTGATCTTTAGCTTTAATTACAGGCGCCATCGCTGCAATCGCACTGCCTCCACAAATGGCCGTACCGAATGATATTAATACACCTGTGTTACGATTTAATTTAAAGACTTGCGTTAAAATTTCACCAAGACCAATGATCGCTGTAATACTGACTATGGTCAGTACCAGCGAACTGCGACCAACTTCAATCACCTGATTAAAATCAACAGCAAAACCTAAGCCAACCACCGCGGCTTTGAGCATCCATTTACTCGCCTTTTGGGATAGCTCTGCAAATGGATTACCGAGCAAAATAGCAAACATCGCGCCACAAATTAGGGCACTACCACCACCAATCCAAGGGGTGATACACAGGCCAAAAAAAAGCAAGTATAGAGGCTTTTTAATCCGATCAGACACAGACAAAATAATCCCTTCGTTACGAGCGCACAATCTTTGTAGTGAGCTTATGCACAACTGGCGCTACAAGAATTACGGTAGGAAATGCGACACAAAATGCAAAAGCCCACGCCGCTAGCCAAATAGAAACTATGTTATCAATTAAACCAACATTAAAAATTGAAATTACCAATGACATAAAACCAGACATAAATAATGCCATGAAAAAAGCGAATACCACGGTTCTGTATTTAGCGCTAATCATAAAACCATTCCTCAAGTAAAAAGCCGAGATAAACTCGGCTTTTTTAGTTAATTTAAAATCAACGCGGTGCTGGCCGCTAATACGCCGGGATAATCTTCCTCCGGAAGATACTCCGACAATTGTGCTAAGCGTTCACCTAACTCATGAAGGTTCGCAGCAGATACATTAATATGGCCCATTTTACGACCAGGCTTTGCTGTTTTACCATACCAATGACTCGTAACCTCAGCAATGCTTAGTACTTGCTGAGGAATCGCGGCTTGTCCGAGCACATTCACCATTGCCGTAACACGCTGCAATTGTGTGCTACCTAATGGCAGCCCAGAGACTGCACGCATATGATTTTCAAATTGACTGCAATGCGCGCCTTGTTGGGTCCAATGACCAGAATTATGAACCCGAGGAGCAATTTCATTGACCAATAACTGCCCTGCCACATCGAAAAACTCAATCGCCAATACACCAACGTAATCAAGCTCATTAGCCAATTTATTAAATGCATCTTCAGCTTGTTGTTGAATCACAGATTTTTCTTTACCGGCGATAGATAAGGTTAAAACACCATTGGTATGCTGGTTTTCAGTAAGTGGGTAAATAGCGGTATTACCACTTTTATCGCGAACACCAATGATTGATACTTCACGATCAAATGGGATCATTTGTTCGGCAATAATAGTGTGTGGCGCGGATTCAGTACCGGAGGCAATAAAATCAGCCATTTGTGACCATATCTGCTCAATTTGATCATCTGATTTTAAACGCCACTGGCCTTTCCCATCGTAACCGGCTTGACAGGTTTTGATAACTAATGGCTTACCCAAGCTAGCAACGGCTTGTTCTAAATGGGCTTTTTCAGTGATCAACTGATATGGTGCGCACTTAACTGCGGTTTTACTTAGTAATGCTTTTTCTAGGGCGCGATCGCCACCCGTTTTAATCGCGGCTTTACCCGGATAAAACTTCTTGCTTGCACAGCATAGCGTTAGCACATCATCAGGAATATGCTCAAACTCAGCGGTGATCGCATGAGCGTCTACAATTGCTTGCTCTAACGTTGTAGTATAGATTTGCCCAGTTAATGGGTGAACAATTTTTTTACTACCAACATCATACGCAACCACATTTAAATTCAATGGCGCACCAGCTAAACACATCATACGTGCTAATTGGCCGGCTCCTAAAATTAAAATAGTCATATTACTCTGCTGGATTTGGGTTAGCTAAAATAGTTTCGGTTTGTTCTTTACGGAACGCTTCAACTTTGGCAAATATCTCCGGTTGCTGACAACCTAAAATCTGTGCAGCTAATAATCCTGCATTTGCAGCACCAGCTTCACCAATTGCTAATGTACCTACTGCAACACCTTTTGGCATTTGGCAAATCGACAGCAATGAATCAATGCCATTTAACGTTTTAGACTTAACCGGCACACCTAATACTGGTAACGATGTGAAAGCAGCGGCCATACCTGGTAAATGCGCTGCACCACCGGCACCGGCAATAATTACTTTAATACCACGTTCTGCTGCTGAACTTGCGTAATCAGCGAGTAGTTGAGGAGTACGATGAGCCGATACAACTTTAGTTTCGTAAGCGATGCCAAATTTATCTAGCATGATCGCCGCATGTTCCATAGTTGGCCAATCTGACTTGGAACCCATAATAATGCCAACAGTCATAAATACTCCTCAGTAATGGTTTTAATACCTATAGCGGACTTATGTCCGCATTAAAGGCGGTCATTATACACGTATTAATTGTTAAATTGCGAATATCGAGTAACAAAAAAGCCATGACTAGCATGGCTTTTTGATCAGTATGTAAATTGAGCTTTAGCCTTCTTTACTGGCTAAATATTCAGAGTAAGTACCTCTGAAATCAATTATTTTGCCGTCTTTGATTTCCCAAATACGGGTTGCAACTGAGGATACAAATTGACGGTCGTGAGATACAAACATTAACGTACCTTCATATGCTTCTAGCGCAAGGTTTAATGCTTCTATTGACTCCATATCCATGTGGTTCGTTGGCTCATCCATTAATAGGATATTTGGTTTATGCATCATAATCTTACCAAATAGCATGCGGCCTTGCTCACCACCAGATATTACTTTTACAGACTTTTTAATATCATTTTGTGAGAACAACATTCGGCCTAAGAAACTGCGAACAACTTGTTCATCATCGCCTTCTTGCTGCCATTGCTCCATCCACTGAAATAAGTTCATATCGGTGGCAAATTCATCAGCATGATCTTGCGCATAATAACCGATATTGTGGTTTTCAGACCATTTAAACTCGCCTTGCTTCGGTGCCAAACGACCTGCTAAAGTATTTAACAGTGTTGTTTTACCAACCCCATTTTCACCGATGATAGCGATACGCTCGCCTACTTCAACTAAGCCTTCAAGGCCAGTGAACAGCATATCGTCAAAACCTTGGCCTAAGTTTGTTAATTCAAGGGCATTACGGAATAACTGTTTTTCTTGCTCAAAACGAATGAACGGTGTTTGACGTGACGATGCTTTAACTTCATCTAATTGAATCTTGTCAATTCGCTTGGCACGAGATGTTGCTTGCTTTGCTTTAGATGCATTAGCTGAAAAGCGCGAAACAAACTGTTGTAGCTCGGCAATTTGATTTTTCTTCTTGGCATTTTCACTTAATAAGCGTTCACGAGCTTGCGTTGCTGCAAACATATATTCGTCATAGTTACCTGGGTAAATACGCAATTCACCATAGTCAATATCAGCCATATGCGTACATACAGAGTTTAAGAAATGACGGTCATGGGAAATGATGATCATTGTGCAATCACGTTGATTGAGTACATCTTCGAGCCACTTGATAGTATAAATATCCAAGTTATTAGTTGGCTCATCGAGTAGCATGATATCTGGATCTGAAAATAACACTTGCGCAAGAAGCACTCGCAGTTTAAAACCAGGAGCAATCTCTGACATCGGACCGTAATGCTGATCAGTTGCAATACCTACGCCCATTAGTAGCTCGCCGGCTTTAGATTCTGCAGAATAGCCATCCATTTCAGCAAACTCAGTTTCAAGATCGGCAACCTTCATGCCATCCTCTTCACTCATTTCAGGCAAGCTATAGATACGATCACGCTCTTGTTTAATCGCCCACAGCTCTTTGTGGCCCATTATCACAGTATCAATAACTGAATATTCTTCGTAAGCGAACTGGTCTTGGTTTAGTTTAGCAACACGTTCATTTGGATCAGTACTTACATTACCAGCTGACGGTTCCAATTCCCCACTTAAGATTTTCATAAATGTTGATTTACCACAGCCATTTGCGCCAATTAAACCATAACGGTTACCTTCGCCAAATTTAGCTGAAATATTCTCAAATAACGGTTTAGCACCAAATTGCATGGTGATGTTAGCTGTACTGATGATAGCGCTACCCTCCAACGGGGAAAATCAAAGAAATAAAATTGGCTGGAGTGTAAACCAAATAGGCCTATTTTTCCATGAATTATTAGCTTTGTGAGCTATAGCTGCAACGCATTAAAATAAGCTAATTTGGATCAATTTATTGTGCTCGCATTTTGTCGCCGGACAAAAAAGGAACAGAAATTAACAATTCAAATTTCCTCTATCATTTTTTAATGATATTTTTTCACTTTAGCCATTAATTTAGCTTTGTTAGTCTGCGCGACCAAAGGACAATGATAGATAGCACACAAGGCAATATCAAATGAATAGAAAATTAATTGGGGTCATTATCGCAAGCGCTTTGATGGCACCGAGCGTAAACGCTGTTGAAGTTTATGATGACGGAAAAAACAATTTAACCATCGGTGGTTTTATTGACGCCAGAATAATCCACACACAAGGGCAAACTGAAATAGTTAATGGTGCATCACGGATTAGCTTTGATTTTAGCCGCAAACTAAAAGATCAGTGGTCAGCTTTAGCCTTATTAGAATGGGGTGTAAACCCTGTTGGCAGTAGCGATATCATCTATAACAACCGCTTTGAATCTATTCAAGATGAATTTTTATATAACCGACTTGGTTATATAGGTATAGCGCATGAAAAATATGGCCAAGTGACAATAGGTAAACAATGGGGGGCTTGGTACGACGTAGTTTATAGTACTAACTATAGCCTAGTTTGGGATGGTAATGCAGCCGGTGTTTACACCTACAACAAAGACGATGGTGCAATTAATGGCACCGGGCGCGGTGATAAGTTATTGCAGTATCGTAATACGTTTGGTGATTTTAGTATTGCAACTCAAGTGCAATTTAAAAATAATGATTTTTATACCTGCGATATTGAAGCCATTTCAGAAGCTGCTTGCCAGACATTGTGGGAAAGTGGCAGTGATCTTGCTCAACAAGTAGAATTTAATTCAACCTATGGGGCAGCCGTTACCTATTCTGTAAGCGACGACTTAAAACTTACTGCCGGGTTTAACCGCGGTGAACTAACCGTAAATTACGCAGCAGGACGTATTCAGTCTGTTAATGATTTTATTTATGGCGCAGGTGTTACTTGGGGTAATTTCAACAATGATGGCCTTTATTTTGCCGCAAATATCAACAAAAATGAAAATCATGATACCGATAACTTAGGCCGTCTGATCAAAGACGCGATTGGGGTAGAGTCATTATTATCTTATAAGTTTGATAATGACATTCGTACCTTCATTGCATATAACCTCTATGATGCTGGAACAGATTACGTGATCCAGCCAAATTTTAACGCCGATCCTAATGACAACTTTAAACGTCAATTTACAGTACTTGGCTTTCACTATCTATTCGACGAAGATACGATTTTTTATATTGAAGCACGTAAAGACTTTAGTGATTTTTCAAGTGCCGATAAAGAGCAAGAATATCAAATGGGTCTATCAGAAGATGATGGCATTGCATTTGGTTTTCATTACACATTATAACTAGAACACTTACAGGCTGATTATTTAATCAGCCTGTTTTGCTAATATCAACCACCCGCTGCGATCACACTTTTTTGCTTTACCTTTAGTTGCAAACGCTTTTGTCAAAGCCAAATAACCTTCCTTAGGTCCTAAAATTATCCATAACATTAAAATTCCCCCCGGTAATAAAATTGCTTTAAGTAATGGTCCTAGCATGTAAGAATAAAAAATAATAAATGGGATAAATAGTCCGTAACCAATAACTTGTTTGATAAAGTTCATATAAGTTCCTTGCTTAAATGAGCGCGCTCATAAATATAATTGAGCGCAGTCACTTTTTCAAGTAACTTCATCTTTACTATCACAAGTTAAATATAATCAATTGATATACAATGAATAAAAAAACGCAAACCTATAATAAAATTCTTACCTCGGCTTGGCTGTTATTCTTAGAGCAAGGTTATGCTCATACATCTACACGAGAAATCGCAAAAGCGGCTAATGTGGCCGTTGGTACAGTGTTTAGTCATTTCGAAAATAAAATCGACTTACTAAAAGCAGGAATGCAGCAACAAATAGATACGATCATTCATCAGGCTAGTTTAACTGATCGCCAACATGCACCAAGGCTTAAGTTACGTCACTATGCCCTACCGTTATTTGAATTTTATTGTAATAACATTGAATTTAGTAAAATATTGATAAGCGATATGATTTGGCAAGCCGATTTTTTTGAACAGCAAACGAGTGAGTTTAAAAAACGGCTGTTCGATGAACAGCAAGAGTTTGACGATATAAAAGCAAGTGTGATGTTAGATTGTTATTTTATGACCATTATTTCAGGGTTAAATGAACCTGCGCCAGAACCTGAAAAAATGCTACGCCAACTCACCAGCAAAATATCTATTCTTTAGCGACAACTTATTTCACTTTTAGCATTAAATTTAAGCTTTTAACTTACCCTCTGTTTAAGTTAAAAGCTTAACTTAAAGTAATAGCGATTTTCTATGGTTAAGTGCAAACTCTGTAACTTATCTATTGATAAATTAAACGTCGTTAGTGTGTAAATAAAACTCACCTTCTGAACCCCTACTAATTCGCTGCAATTACTGACTTTTTACTGATATTTTTTGATTTAAGACGTTGTATCAATGAAGATCCCTCCATAGCCAAATAAGCATAACTCTTGTGATACGTTTAATCGAATTACTAACTTTGATTTATCAAGCTCATAATTCCTCTTGATAGCTTTTAGTAAAAAATAACTTTTATGCAGAGTTATCTTAATTAATAAAAATAGTATGATGTGTTCTTTTTTGGTTTATTACGCAGATTTCTTACTGTCTTATTCTTTAGTTAAGCATATTAGTTTATTGATGAATTATAGAAATCGAGTACCTGCTTAACACTAACCACCGGGTTTTCCAAGTGCTCTAAACCTTCATTAATTCTGCTATTCCAAATAATATCATTAGCATATATGTTAAGGCTATTATTAAGACCAGCAAAGGCACTTAACATTAAAGGATGCTCGGCGCTTCCTACTGTTATATAGAGCGACAGCGGTATGTTATCGTCTGTATTGAGGCTTCGTTGCGATAAGAATCGAGCAAACTCTTTTACAACTGTCATGTCGTCGTACCAAGCAGCCGGACTAAATGCAAAATAACCGTTAAACAACCAAGGTTTTGTGCTCATAGTGTATAAAACAAAACTCCCTCCTGCTGAATAACCCGACAAAACACGATTATTATCTAGCTTATAATGTGATTCTAAATACGGTAATAACTCACCTTCAATAAAAGCCAAAAATTGATCTGCTTGACCAAATAATTCTGGTGGATTTTAACTTGCTGGTCTTGCTTGGGTATTCACATCTTGGCGTGCATACGGTGGGACTAAATCACGATTTCTAGTAAAGGTCCAAAATTGTATCCTGCTGCGCTGGTAGCTCAGCCATCACTGAATCCCACTGCGTAAGATTAATTACCGTCGGTTCTAATGATCAAGGAGTAGCGTTTATTTGGCTCAAAATTGCTAGGTAAACGAATAAACACTTTCCTATTTTCATCCAATACCTGCGAATAAATTGTGATGTCTTTAAAATTTGACGTGTAATGCGCGTTGTATTTATAAATGACAATAGCGCATGCAATGAAGCCGGCTGTACTCAATAGAATTATGATTGCAGTGCGATTAAGTTTTTTTAATAGCAGCATAGCTTTCAGGTAAAGATTGTTTTAAAAACAATACCCTTTCTGTATTTTTAATTAAACTACCGTTATGTAACAAAGTATGATTTACAGTTGATACACCCATTGTTCACTCGCTACATGAGTGAATTTAAAACGGCGAAGTAATTGCTGGCTTTGGGTGTTTTCTACCGCCACTTTAGCCTTTAAATTAGTAATGTTCAACTCATTGCCTAACAGCTTAACTACGGCTTTTATATTTGTTAGCAAGAATGCTAATGCTTCAGACATAAACCCATTCCCCCAATAATTTGGAGACAACTCAAAACCTAACCAAGCAGTATCTTCTTCAATATCATATAAACCAATGCAGCCAATCAAGGTCGACGTATTTAATAAGTAGATTCCAAAGCGCAGCGTATTTCCTTCATACATGCCAGTAATATCATCTTGGATCAGTTGTTTTACGTCATCACGTGTTAGTGGCACTGCATAGTCATTAAACTGAGCAACTAGCGGCTCAGACAAAATAGCCCACAACGCGCTACAGTCCCTATGCTTAATTGGCTTTAATGTGATTCGACTTAGTGCAAACTCATTGTTCATAAATAAAATTAAATTACGGCTTTAAAGCCCGCTATTATTCCCTTAAGATACCCGTCATACAAGTTAATAACTGAGCTAATTATGAATGACGAATTTAAAGTAATACAACCTACAACCACAGTTTATTGCCCAAAGCGCGGTGAAGGTTGGACCCTTACAGGTATTACTAGCATTAATGAATTTACATCGGTTATGTTTGATGGTGTGCGTTATACGTTACCTGCACGTGAAATCATTGAACAGTTATTACCTAACCAGCTTGCTCGTGAACAAAAATAGCCACAACTTAAAATTCCCCGTTAAAGATACAAAATAAAGCCTTTAGTATTATAAAACACCTCAATTTAGCCAGCATTTCGTGTATAAATGCCAACCGTTCGTTAAGATATGTTGCTTTTGTAATCAACCATTAGGATAATTGTACAGTACTTTGAGGTTAATAACGGATGCGCTCGGCTTATAGGAATTAAGCAATACAATTTTGGGAACAAGGATAGGCAGCTATAAACCAAATTGTAATTACCTCAGACTAACTATAGCTGTAACAATGGATCCTCGTTAAAAGGCCTACTCTAAATGAAAACAACACTAAAAATTACAACCCTGTCTGTTGCTATCCTTTCATCTTTGCAAGTTGCGCATGCAAACCAATGTAACGGTCAACTTTATGGTATTAATGCTGGACGCGGTGACACCGGTATTATATTTAAACTAGACGAATATACACAACAAACTCAAGCACATTCTAGAGCTAAATACAGCTCTTCAGCGCTTGCTCATATTCCGGAAACAAATCGCTTGTATTACATCTCAGCACCTCGCCCTATTGAATATCAAGTAGATGTTGAGCACTTAGGTTTTAATTCAACAGAGCTCAAATCTCTACCTATTAGTGGCAGTAAGTTTAAGTACATCAAATTGGCCTATGTTGATTTAGATACAAACGAACATGTTGAAGTTGGCAGAACAAGTAACATGTATCGTTTAGTGTATGACCAACAAAATAATCGCTTACTTGGATCATATAAAGATAAGCTATACGCGATCGATCCTGAAACTAGCGAAACAACTTTACTTGGAAATATTACAGGCCTTGAAAATGACCAAGGTATCTGGCGTGGTGACATGGTATTTAAAAATGGTGAATTAATCTTAGTCACCAGTACAAGTTTATATACTGTGAATGTGCAGGAACTTACGGCAACAAAATTATCTGATCACAACTTAACGACTGTCACAGGCGCTGCACTTAACCAGCAAGGTGATATTGTATTAAGCCGAACTATTTTAACTGATCTAGGCCATTCTAATAAATCTGAGTTGTACAAAGTAAATAAAAACACTGGTAATACCTGCCATGTTGCAGATTTTCCAGTACGTTTAAATGATTTAGCAACTAATTTTAACGAATCAGTTGCATGCTACGATGCACCAGTTTGCACCGTGTCAGATATTCCAAGCTTTACTATTGTACCGATTGTTGATTCAGTAGACGAAGGTAGCGCATTATCTTATAAACTAGAGCTAAGCAATAGTTATGAACAAGATAGTGATATTTATGTATCGACTTCAGCAGGAACAGCAACAAGTAGCGACTACAGTTTCTCTGATCAAGTCATTACTATTGCGGCAGGTGAAACAACTGCTTCATTTACAATCCCAACAATTGATAACGATGACTATAGTGAAACTAAAACCTTTACCGTCAATGCCGTTGCTCAGCTTAATGTAACTGGTTCAAGTTCTCTACCAGCGTCTATCTTAAATGATGATGCTCAGTGTATTGCCGAGAATTACACACGGATCAGTTACTCTTTTATCTCTGAAAATTCTGGTTATAATAATGATTGGGGTATTAAGGTTAATAACCAATATATTAAATTGTTAGATGAGCATGGAGCATCAGGTTATTACGACGTTAAAGCCAGTGATTCAATCGTTTACGTACTTTCCGTGAACGGTAATGCAAACAATCTTAAAACAGCCTATAAAGCCAGTGGTACTAAGCAATATTGGGAAGATCAAAACGACAGAGACTACAATGACTTCGTCGTAAATGTCACAACACAACCAATTCAAAAAGGCTGTAATTAATCTGAACTTAGGATAATAAATCCCTTACCCAAGGTTCAGGTAATTCATAACTTTCCTGTTTATTATTATCAAATTTACCCCACAAAAAAAGCCAGCATCGCTGGCTTTTTTTGTGGGGTAAATTGAAAATTAACGTAACGCGTTAATTCGACCATAAAGTGGTGGGGGTGAAGAGAATAACTCAGCCATACCTTATACGAATCGACTTAAATATTTAACCATTCTAGCGGGCTAAATAAAGTGCTGACTGCGTTATTGATTTTTTATGTACGACTGCATGGATGCAGGAGGTAGAGCAATGCAGGAGCAATTGCCGAGAACAACTACATGTCAAAATTCCTGCCTTGTTATCACTGTATTTATCTGTCGCTATAAATGGTCAGTAACTTAACACGACTAGTATTAACCACTAGCAATACCCACCATAACAATAAAATAGACACCCACTTTTAATAATCTCAGAGTAAACATGATTTTTATCTGGTAATTTTACTGTGTCCCCTAACATGCTCTCAATTTATCATGCAAATAAACAACTCATGATAAAAAACCTAAATAACAAACACACTAAAAAGTGCATTATTGCAATGCGCAGCTTTTTGTTTGGTTGACGTTTTAAGCAAGTAGCTTTTCTATATTATGAGCAAGACAATAAAGTTGCCGCATAATGCAATGAAAGCATTACTTTCGTTTTTCCGTGTAAGGTCAATTTATTCATGCATTTTAAACTGTAATATTGCACAGTTTACTTACAAGCAAACAGGCTCAATACAGCCTAACCTTTTACCATTTCTTAAATAAAAAGCTGTCATAGCCCTATTGAGCTGTCTTTTTGAGCTTCATTCTGTCGATGTAACTTACTTGCAGTCTTCCAACGCTTATCGACTAACCGTGGGTTTAGAACACAAGATCCCCCGTTTAGTAATAATGTGTTACAGGCGACAGTGGTGTTTTTATAAAAATAGTACGCACTAATTAGATACGCAGTTTAATCAAGTTGAAGGTTAGTGATCGACTCGCCATATCCATACAGTGTGGTATCACCAATACCAAAAGTAGGCGCTTGAAAGCGAAAGCTCTTGTCAAAGCTCAAAAAAAAAGGCATTAACATTGCGCTAGGCAATGACTATTTAGCGTCACAAGGTTTAGTGTCATTGAGAGATATTTGGATCAATATTCATGAGGGGAGATGAGCCGCCCATTGCACTTGCTGTTAATAAAAAGCGCATGATGAGCGGTCTGGGGCTTGATGTTAGAGACCCCCGGCTATCCGATTTGCTCTCACTCTTTAATCAACACCCATCGCGCGGTTTTAACCCACTTTTTTAAACAGGCAATTTCTTCCATACAGCGTAGTTCATTTAAAACCGACAAATACTGCTCTTCATTTGACGTATACATAACAAATGCATCACCTTCGCTATCAAATTGAACAGATGCAAAATGTGTATTTGCTCTCACAACTTGCTCTATAGATGGGCCATTGCCGCTAAAACCGTAGGCATTAAACAACTCTGTGAATGATCGCTTATCATCCTTTAAATCAATTTCCACAGGGATCGTAATTGAAAAATAGGTCTCATCAGAATATATGATTGGAGGATAATATTCTGTAATGTCAGGGTTAGCCAGTGGACGAATCCAATAGAACACGAACAATACGAGTAAAATGCAAACTACAATTATTTTCAAAATTTTCATCCTTGAGAACTAACGCTGAGTTTTACGACAATTTTGATGCCGCGAAGCGGTGTAACAAGTAAAAATGACACCCCCATTTTAAAATCACCTAAAAATAGCATCAAATAAGTTCAGATCAAATCAATTTACCGCCTAAAACTCATTCAAAATTACATTTACAATTATCTTGGGAAGCTTTTATTCTACAAATCCAAAATTACTGACATGCAAACCCTTGCCTTGGGGCAATATTTGACGTTTTAGCTGGGTATAAGTACTGGCCAGTAGTTTTTCGCTGTTGTTAACGTTGCTACATTTTGCTGGTTATTCATTACGGCGTTAGCACATATATAAATACAAAATGTCTTTGCGACTAAAGCAAGTAACTTGCCTTTCCCCCCTCTGCGATGTTCATAAGACTTTCCTGTAAAGCAGTCTTCACCACATAAAAATGCTCGGCGAACACAACGTGAAATACAGTGATAATACTTTGTAGCGGCACCATGATTATTTTTCACACTAATTAAAACTTAGTATTTAGCTTTGTAAAATGCAAAAATTAAGGTGAGTGTCTTACTTATTTATTATTTATAAATTAAACATTGGGTTATCGTTAAAATGAGAGCCCAACTAAATAAATTATTTTAAAATCTAGAAAAAGCCATATTACTTATCTATATGTTCAAATAAATTGATAGGCTTTATTAACAAACAGGATACGGCTGTTACTTTTGTTTATTGCTTAATTGTGTTTTGATGAATTACCTAAAATTTAGATCCCTTTGGTTCTTAAGTAGCTTCATTTATAACAAAGCGAATAAAGTTTAAAAATAAGAAGAGAAAATAATGACAAAACTTAATAACAATAGCGTAGTTATATTAAGCGCAGTTCGTACCGCTATCGGCAGCTTTGGTGGCAGCCTTAAACATTTCACGCCCGCCGAGCTAGGCACTCTATGTGCGAAAGAAGCACTAGCCAGAGCCAAGCTATCACCCAACCAAGTTGGCTCCACTGTAGTCGGTAAAGTAATTCATAACGGCCCTAAAGACGCATACCTTTCAAGAGTCATTGGGCTAGATGCGGGGTTACCTATTAGTAGTCACGCAGTAACTCTCAACCGATTATGTGGCTCTGGTCTTGAAGCCATTATACAAGCAGTACAACAAATACAATTAGGTGATGTAGACGCAGCCCTTGCTGGCGGAGCTGAAAGCATGAGTAACTCAGCTTATACCCTCGAAAGTAATCGCTGGGGGCAAAAAATGGGCAATAGCATCATGCAAGATGAACTCACCTCCACATTACAAGACCCATGGGATAATAACCCAATGGGAATAACCGCTGAAAACATTGCAGATAAATACACTATTAGCCGCGACCAGCAAGACGCTTACGCAGCTCAAAGTCATCACAAAGCAGCAAAAGCGATTGCTGCAGGCCATTTTAAACAGCAAATACTCCCTATTGAAATCAAATCAAAAAGTGGCAGCCATATTTTTGATACTGACGAACACGTGCGAGCCGATACCACAACCGAGAAGCTCGCTACCTTAAAGCCCTACTTTAAAAAAGATGGAACCGTTACCGCAGCAAACTCATCAGGTATAAACGATGGCGCAGCCATGTTGGTACTCATGTCTGAGCAAAAAGCGAATGAGCAAGGCTTAAAACCTCTTGGTCGATTAATAGGTTATGCCAGAGCGGGCGTTGATCCCTCGTTAATGGGCACCGGCCCAATTCCTGCGGTAAAACACGTATTTGAAAAAACAGGCTTAACCATTGATGATATGGATGTAATTGAGTCTAACGAAGCCTTTGCAGTACAAGCTCTGTGCGTTGCCAACGAGTTAAATTTCCCAGCGCATAAGGTAAACCCGAATGGCGGTGCAATTGCCTTAGGCCACCCTGTTGGCGCAACGGGCGCAATTTTATCAACTAAATGCTTGTACGAACTCAAACGAATTAATGGCAAATATGGGCTAGTCACAATGTGTATTGGCGGTGGGCAAGGCATTGCAGCCATTTTTGAAGCGCTTTGATTCTAAGTTTGTAACAACTATTTGATACCACATTAGGTTTAAACATAAGAGCTTTATTCACAAGGAGAACTAAGAGACGCTTTGCTGTTAGAGGAAACAAACAATGTGAAAGGCTATTTTTCTTCTCGTTTGCTCCTCTTTCATTTTTATTTGTGCAAATAGCTCTTTAAAGGCTTTTTTCACAAAGGGAGCAAAGCGCTGCTACACCTTATAGGTTAATAACAAACGCTTTACTTCAAACCTCAGCAAGCAATTCGTCTACAAAACGTGTTTTAAAGTTAACTTTCTTACGCCTAATAAAACACCACCAAATGAGATTAAAAATAATATTGGTAAAAACAGTAATGCATCAGTGTTGTCTATATCTGTAGCTGGGCTACCAATAACCGCCAGCGTATTAATTAACAGCAGTATTAAACTTGATTGCAGGTAGCCCTTGTAACCAATAGCTCCTGCAAACAACAGCATAATAAATGATCCTGATATTGCAGGCGTAAAAGGTGCTGCGGCGAGTAACATGCAAACAAACGAAAATATAACAGCACAACCAATTATTACTTTAAACATAACATCCTCCATGGTGCTTAACAGTTAATCCAATATAGCTTAACTTAAAGCACCTTATCGTGCCTTTTTTCCACCAGCTATTTATAGCTGTATTATCAAAAATCGTATTCCACCTAACAGGTTTCAACCAGATTTTTGGTTTATCGAAAAAATACCTATTCCCAAACTGCCGTTCACAGGGCTCGCCATCTCTATCACCGTCCATTTTAGTATTTGGGCAATGTTGAATAAAAAATAACGCCTCTGCATAGGAGGTCATTTGGCTACAATGTTGGCGGCCATCACAACGAAATGTTGGTGGTGTTTTATTAATTGAGTTTGAACTAGCGGGCATAAATGACTCTAAGTTAGCATTAGTCACTACTGGTGTTTGCTTGGTATTTAAAAAACCGGTTTTATACGCACTAAAACCAATACTAAAAATAATGGCGAGCGTTATAAGTTTCATTAACGGTGAGTTTTTACGTGACGTTTTACTTATTTTAACCGGCCTTGTAGAGGCTTTTATTTGTGGTTGTGCTAATACGCCCTCAATACGGCAATTTACAGCTTTGGTTTTACCGTTAGCCTCGGTTGCAACCTCAAAATAGATAATGTCGCCCACTTTAGGTTTACGACTCATATGTTTGAGCGATGAAATGTGTATAAAGGTATCGTGTTGCAGTGTAGTTGATTTAATAAAGCCAAAGCCTTTATCGTCATTCCACGATTTTAATAATCCTTTGTTCATCCTTGAGTCGCCTAGTTTATTATTTTTAATTTTACAGCCGTTTTAAAAGAGGCTTAAAACCAAGCAAGCCTTAGTGAGTTAAACTTAGCAATTTTCCATGTTAACTAACTCATTTTGCAAAAAAGCGTATTTTTGCTTCTTTTAATGTGCTTAAAAATACAGAAAACGCACAAATCCCAGCACCTATAAACGCAATTTGAAAGCTAGATAGCGAAGAGAAACTAAATTGGTCAGAATACATGTACTCCCCTAATAACTGTGCAAAGGTAGCCACGCCTAAAATAATTAACAATGGGCACACAACTAGCGTAAACCAAAACCAAATACGTTTAATACCTTTCATAAAAAATCCTTTTATTTTAAATTTAACTTAGAGATTAATTAGCTTATAAGCTACCAGCATTTTAAAAGCAGCTTATAAGGTTGCCACATGAGTTTGATGTCTGAAGTCAAGATTTGACCCCATTTGGTTCTCTTGATGGAATGGTGTTGAATCTGACTTGTATTCAATAATCAAATTAGCCGATTTATCATGCCTCCACTTTTGATAAAGTCGAAGCAATGGAGCCACTAGCAAGCCTATACCTACCGCTACATAAGTTAAAACACCATCATCAAGAACATCACTAAATACCAAAAAACTTAGTTGGATAATAGCAGCGCCATAAATTCCAATAAAAGCTAATGAAAAAAGATGATTCATCGTACCTCTTGAGCACTAAAGCCCCAATAAGGGGCTGATAATAGCTTGCTAAAATGTGAAACGAAGTGGAACCGAGCAAACTGTTAGCAGTCCCGACTTTATTGGATTGTTATGTTTACATACCAAACCAACTAGTCATTTTGAAATAGACCACTTTAGTTTCGCCATTTGATGTTTCAATGGTTATAGCATCGTATACATCATTGCCGTTGGAGAGCATAGATTGACTTACTTTTTTAAAGTTTGGATACTTCTCTTGCAGCCATTGATTCTCCATTGGTATACCATCAAAGCTACTTTTAGCATTAGGAAAAACAACTGCATTTTCAAACGAGCTACCTTCAATCCCATCATATGAGGATGAAGTTGAAGCACATCCGACCATAGCTAGACAAAATACTAAAATAGATAATTTATACATAACTTTCCTTGTAAACATAACACCTAATTAACAGGCAAAAAATGGTTGGCTAAAATGTGTAGCGAAGCGAAACCGAGCAAACTATTTTTAGTCCCGCTTGATTGGCTTATAGTTATATGCAATTTACGGGATGCCAATTTCCCATAGTTGTTCATTACTTAAAAGCTCATTTGTCCCGTCATTTGCTTGGATTAAACCTAAACAATATTTATTAGAAATAAAGAGCTTGTTAGTTGCCAACATAACGACTACCACATTACCTAATTCATGTGGCTCTAGCCAAACATTTTGGGTAAATATTTGACCATCTATTTCTAATTTAATGTCAACGCAAGGCATCAATTTACCATTGATAAATTGATCTCTTAAAAACTCTAATTTGGCATAAATGCTAGATTCATTCATTTTGCATATAACGCCCGCTTAAATTGCGTAAAAAGCTGGCTTTGGTTTTTGCTCCGCAAAAAATATGAGCGCTTTTGGAGTCAAATTTAAAGCCCTTGTAGTTATATGTATTAAGCACAAAGCTTAATTGCTATCTCTTTACCGTTATTCCAGTACATATGAGGCCTAATTTTGTCAGAATTTAAAATATCAGTAACGCTATTATACTGATTAAAAAATGGAATAAGTTTAGAGGCTATAAGATTTGTTAATCTTGTAATTTTAGCTTCTGTATTTAGGCCTGACTCAAAATCAGACAGCCTATAAAAATCTCTAATTTCTTCATCAGAACTTAACAGCTGCTCAAATCGAAAGCGTAAATGGCAATCTAGTTCTTTTGGGTAGTCTACTTCTTTTGTTGCTTGAAAATAGATACCAACATTAAAGTAAACACAACCGCTGTTCCGAGAACATTGGATGTTGAACCACTTTGCTAATTCACCCTCAGCACAAGCCCAAGAAGCCCCTTTCTTTTTAAATCCAAAAGCTTTGAATTGAGCTTTTAATGCTTCTTGAAGTTTTTTACTTATAATCGACGACATATAGTACAACCTCAAAAATACATATAACGCCCTAATAACGGGCAAATAATAGTTGGTTAGAATGAGCGACGCAGGAGCAAAAAACAACTGTTTTTTGTCCTTGTTTAACAGCTTGTTAGCTATTTTTTATCTCGGTAGTGCGAATTGTTGCTTTATGCCAAAATCCTCCGCCATAAGTTCTAGCTAGCGTTATAAATGAAATACATGTGACTAAACTTAACCCAATTAATGAAGTATACAGCCAGTGAATAGGTGCAGAACAACTGAATTCAG
This sequence comes from Pseudoalteromonas sp. SG44-17, assembly GCF_014164235.1. NCBI lineage: Bacteria > Pseudomonadati > Pseudomonadota > Gammaproteobacteria > Alteromonadales > Pseudoalteromonadaceae > Pseudoalteromonas > Pseudoalteromonas sp. SG44-17. The sequence continues at coordinate 49,799 of NZ_JACJEV010000001.1, forward strand.
GTAAAGAATTAAATAATAGAAAACACCATAATACTGTTACATAAAGACTAATTAACAAATTGATTTTAGACACTGATATTGGGGATGGACCGGTAATTAAATGAATCGAATTTTCTTTGATTCCTTTAGGTGCATTACGTCTTAAAACAACTTTATATAGAGGGCCTGTAACTTTATCTTCTAGCATGTCCACATGCTTTTCCCAGTTTTCTTGCCATTGTTTACTCCCTCTATTTACACATACCCAAGCAAAAGAGAACACTACACCTAGACATGACAAAATAACAGAAAGATCCTGCTTTTCATCAACAGATGAAGCTTGAATAGCAATAAAACCAGCAAAAATAGCACCAATAAAAGTCCAAAAATAAGTGGCTCTTTTCCAGTAAAGCTCTATTTCAAACTTACGAATATCCAGTGCGTGCTCAAGGGCTTTTTCATGTTTTTTGTCAACATAAAAATCCTTTTCGTATTCTGACTGAGAGTAATTAGATTCTGGCACTAAACTTCCTTGAAATAGCTAACGCCCGCCTAACACGCAATGTGTTGGCATGGCTTTTTGCGTTGTTTGCCAAAACCATGACAACTAATCATTGTCGGAGTTAAGGCGTTTGTTAAATTGCATTGCAAACGTTTCATAATCTCTTGATTTTAAGTTGGTAATATTATTTAGTACCAAGCGTTGAGAGCCATATGTAACTGCGAAACTTACGGCAACACCAGAATTGATATCTAAAACGATATCTGAACGTTTGAAACCTGTCTGTTCAAAATTACTGATTTTAGAAAGTACCAATGCTACTTCTTTACCTTTAATAGTAAATGTCATTGATGCTTCTGTGACTGGCTCATTATTAGCGTTTTTAGAAGGATAAATTAATACATTCCAGCTAGGGTCATTGCCAGCGGTTAGCCTGTGAATACCGAATTCACTCGCTTGCTCAGGCGTAATTATTTTCTCGGAAATAAATACCATATCCGTAGTAGCAACTGAGCACCACGGTAGAATCAAAAATAATAGGGCCAAAAGTCTAATCATACTTCCCTGCAATATAACGCCCCAAGCAGGCGATTTTATGAGTGTTTTTCAGCGAGTAAAATTCCCGCTGACTTGGCTTGTTATATGACATTAGTGCAAAACACCCCATGATTCACATACCCCACCAAAAGTAGAAACCAAAGATGAAGCCTTTCGCTGCGTATCCATTATCAGATCATAGGATACGATTGATTTGATATTAAAAAGCACATACCCATTACTTTCTTCTTCAGGCTCAAAAACCTCAATAGCACCGTACTCTTTTTCCAGAATATTTAATGCTTCTTGCGAAGGCGGCCAACTATTAAAATCAACATTGAAATCAATTTCCCAAGTTTTTGAGAAATCAAAACCAGAATCGTCTAGCCGCCGCAGAACATCACCGTCAACATCATTTGGAAAATTCAACCAATGCTCCTTGGCATATAACGCTTCAATCAGCTGCTGCGTCAGCAGTCTGCTGAATTGACTTGTGTACGCCCGGCATGGGCATTGACTTATGAGGTGAAAGTCCTCTGTAGGAAGATCACCGTTTAAATAACATACTGTTATTAAACGATAACTACTAGCGAATGGCAAGGGCTAAATCGCGAGATATTGCATATGAGTTCCAATGGATAAAACTAACGCTTACATAAGCGGAAAATTATAGCCAACTGTAATTTTTCCGTTTGATGTTCTTGTTAAGTTGCTGGAAAATACATCTCTGTGTCATTGATATATAGACGCAATATTTCGCCTCGTTTAATACCGCTAACGTTATGACCCAAATCTTTACGAATGGCAATAAACAAATCTTCTACGCACGCTAACATTACCGTTGTATCTGAAGTGTCAGCTAAATTTGTTAATGTATCTCTGAAATTACCAAACTCCTTAACAATGTCTTTGGAACCCCAGATAACTAGGTCTCGTGTCGTATCCGCAAAAAATTTAATCATTTCTTGCTCCGAGGGTTGTTCTTTACCTAATTTTTCAGCAAAAGTTATTAAGAAAATAAATTCAATTATATTTTCATAAATTGGTATTTTTTTCTCTCTTAGTTGGTTTTGTATATCTACTTTATGCTCTTGCTTTTTCGAAAATAAAACAGTGATAACTGAAACAAAAATAGTAGCAGAACCTGCAATCATTCCTGCGGCTAATTTAGGATCCACACTACTAAATATCGCCCCCACCGCTTTAAATAATAAATAAGCTCCCCAAATTAATAGAGCTATTAAAATAAAACCAATGATTAATTGAAATACTTTTTTAATTTTTTGCACGAGCTCTCCATAGCAACTTAACAGCTTATTGAACACCACTTTGGGGGTTTATAACACCCCAAAACGGCGTATATTACATTGCTTAATAATTCCACTAAACAACTTCAATGTAAACAAGTAATTACGTAGGCTATAAAATGACTATTGTTAAAATAGACCAAAAAGACTTTTAATAATGTTATGGGACAAAAAAACACTGTACAAATAAACAGTATCGCTAAATATGCCATTTTTTTGCTTATAAAACATTCAGCTCACTGGCTGGTAATTTAGCTCGGTGGTTTTAATTTTTGCTGCTGTTGATTATGATGAGCGCACACCCTGCCTTTTTAAATCCATTAAGGTTTTTTCAGTCATTTTATTAAGGATTATCTCATGTCTAGCTATAATGAATCTCCAGAGCAAATTGCACAGGCCACTGAAGGCTATGTGATGCAGCAAACTATGTTGCGTATTAAAGATCCAAAACCGTCGCTGGCATTTTATGAAAACGTATTGGGCATGAAACTATTAGGAAAGTATGACTTTCCTGGTATGGAGTTTACTTTGTACTTTTTAGGCTACGAGCAAGACATGCCAAAAGGCGATGATAAACAAAAAACACAGTGGGTGTTTCGCCGCCCTGCGCTGATTGAGCTTACCCATAACTGGGGCACTGAAAACGACGACAGCTTTAGCGGTTATCATAGTGGTAATGAAGAACCAAAAGGCTTTGGCCATATTGGTATTAGTGTGCCTGATGTATATGCAGCGTGCGAGCGCTTTGCTAAGTACGATGTGGAATTTGTAAAACAGCCAGATGGCGGCTCAATGAAAGGCCTTGCCTTTATTAAAGACCCAGACGGTTACTGGATTGAAATACTCTCGCCGGAGGGCATTACTGAGATTATTCAATCGCAATAAAAACCATTAAAAATAAAAAAGCCTGCAAATGCAGGCTTTTTGTTTACAAGTACTGTGAAAAACTTGAATTTTTTTAACGACGTAGTGCGTCTATTCGTGCGTCAAGCGGTGGGTGAGATGAAAACAACTCAGCCATGCCTTTACCACTGGCAATACCAAAGGCCATCATTGAGCCTTCTAATTGCGATGGGTGGTTTTGCTTTAATCGCTCAAGGGCTGAACGCATTTTATCTGCGCCTACCAACTGAGCTGCGCCGTTATCGGCTGCAAATTCACGTTTTCGGCTGTAATGGGCAACCACTATGCTTGCCAATACACCAAATAATACTTGGAATAACATATCGAATAAGAAGTAAGTCCAGCTGCTGCCGCCCTCTTCTTCATCGCTATTGATAAAGTTATCTACAATGCCAGCCAGCACTTTCGCGGCAAAAATAACAAAAGTATTAACCACACCTTGAATAAGCGTTAGCGTTACCATGTCGCCATTAGCAACATGCGATACTTCGTGCGCCAGTACGGCTTCTGCTTGATCTTGGCTCATGTTATGTAATAAACCCGTACTTACCGCCACCAACGAATTATTTTTACTTGGGCCGGTTGCAAAGGCGTTCATTTCTGGGCTGTCGTAAATCGCCACTTCTGGCATGTTAATGCCGGCTTTTTTAGCTTGAGCAGCCACAGTGTTTACCAGCCATTGTTCGGTTTCGGTACGAGGTTGGGTGATCACTTGCGCACCGGTTGATTTTTTTGCGATCCATTTCGACATAAATAACGAAATAAACGATCCACCAAAACCAAATACAGTCGCAATTAGTAAAATTCCGCCAAGGCTACGATGGCTTAAGCCCAGCGCACTCATTATTATTGAAAGCACCACACCTAATACCAACATAACCGCGAGGTTAGTTAATAAAAACAAAAATACACGTTTCATACGAGTTCTCCAAAAATAACATTTATTGCTGAGCGATTTACTATGTTTGATCGGCTTTGAGCAATCACTGCGTTATGACACACTATGTCATAACGTCAGCGCTATTCTGTGACAAACTATGTCACAACACAAGGGTTATTTATGGATTTATCGATAATTTTTCAAGCAGGGTTTTATAAATTTGTAATTTAGGGGTTTGCTCTGTGTATGGGCTAATGGCAAGCAGTGGAAATGGTAAACGTGTTTTCAGTGAATCTAGGTTTGCTTGGTATTCATCCATAGTGGCATCAACTTGGTTTGCAATCCACCCTACACAATTAATCCCTAAGCTTTGCATGTGTGCAGCAGTGAGTAATGCATGATTTATACAGCCTAGTTTCATCCCTACCACTAATATTACTGGCAGTTGCTCTGCTTTTACCCAGTCGTATAAATACTCGTTATTATTAATTGGTAATGCCCAGCCGCCTGCACCTTCTGTTAACAGATAATCGGCGCCTTGTTGCTTAACATGTTGATAAGCCGTGCTTAGCTTTTCTACTGTTATGTTTATACCCGCTTGCTCTGCAGCTATGTGGGGAGCTATTGCCGGCGCAAATGCAAATGGGTTAATTATGTCGTATTTAGCACTGACTGTGGCACTTTCCATTAGCATTAGCGCATCGGCGTTTACGAGCTGCTCAAACGCCATTTCACACCCAGAGGCAATCGGCTTAAAGCCTATTGCGCGCTTTTTATGTTGTGCGAGTAACTTTAACAGTAAACTGGTTACATGAGTTTTACCGGCGTCGGTATCGGTACCGGTAATAAAAAACTGGTTCATGGCATGGCCTTATTATTTTTACTGGGCTTTTTCTAATGATAACAATACTACATGGTAAGATACATGGGCTTTATTGTTTATAATCGGATAGGCATCACATACTTTTTTTAGTGCTGATTTAGTTAATAAACCACGACGACTTGTTGCATGATTTTGTGTGGTGGCACCAATGGCTTTAATCGATTTTATAGCCGCTAATGCACTGCTGTGTTGATCGGTATAGATGACTTTTTTTGAGGCGATGATCTTAAACCCGGCCTTTTCGACCGATTGGTTTATATTATTATGGCTTGCAAACTGATTAATATGATTGTGTGAATCAAGCGCAGCAAAGGCGGTTTTTATCTCGTTTAATGACCCTGCAACAACCGTACTAATATAGGCTTGCCCGCCTGGTTTTAATGCTTGGTAAAGCGAGTGCATTAAGATTTCAAAATTAGCAGACCACTGCAGCGCAAAATTACTAAATAGCACATCAATACTATTAGCTTGCAGCGGTAAGTTATCCATATCGGCGCACAGTTTAGGGGTGTTTAAGGCACTGCTTTTTAGCATGTTAAAACTTAAATCTATGGCAACAACTTGGCCAAATAATGCCCTTAAAGCCTGAGTATTAACAAGCGGCCCTGCGCCTAGGTCAACACAGAGCTTTTTAGGGTTTGCACTAATGAGTTTAAATAAATCATTCGCCGCTTGTTTTTGCACATTAGCATGCAGGCTGTAACTGTTTGCTGCTTTTGAAAAGTTATGTGCTGTGGTTTTTTTTAAAGCCTGAGTAGCTAAATACACTGTAGTGGGGCTAAGTGGCTTAGTTTTAATTGCCTGCGGGCTTATCATGAAATGACCTTTTGTAAACTACCAACGAGTTGTTTTATATCGTCATGGGTGTGGGCTGCACTTAAGGTAATACGCAAACGCGAGGTATTGTGTAAAACAGTTGGCGGGCGAATAGCCGTTAGCCAAATGCCCTGCTGCTTTAGTTGCTCACTGGCTTTTAACGTTTGCTCAGCGCAGCCTAAAACAATCGGTTGAATCGCGGTGTTTGATTCCATTAACGCAATGTGCTGCTCTTTAGCTAGGCGTTTAAACAGCGCAATATTAGCATTTAATTTGGCTCGCCTGTCGTTGGCGTCTCTTATGCTTTTAATACGTGCCAAAGTATGAGCGGCAATAAACGGTGACATAGCGGTTGAGTAGGTATAATCACGATTAAACTGCAGCATGTAATCTATAAAATGCTGCGAACCTAATACGCACGCCCCACTACTCGCAACCGCTTTACCAAAGGTGATCACTAAAATATCGGGCAAGGTGTCGGCTGCAATTAAGGCTTCACAACTGCCAAGCCCCGATTTTCCTAAAACACCAAAACCATGGGCGTCGTCTATCATTAACCAGGCGTTATGCTGCTTTGCTAATGTAAATAGCGCTTTAATTGGCGCGGTATCACCATCCATTGAGAACACACCTTCAGACACGATGAGCTTATTGCGCGCTTTTGATTTTTCTAGCCGTGAGCGTAAATGGTTTATATCGTTATGGTTAAAGCGTACTAACGCGGCGTTAGCGTGTAATGCGCCATCAATTAAACTGGCATGATTGAGTTTATCTTGAAAAATCGCACTGTGTTGCGCTGTCGCTTTATCTTGAAACAAGGCTTTAATAACACTGCTATTTGCGCTAAAGCCCGAATTAAACAACATGCCAGCCTCATAACCCAAAGCACTACATAAAGCTTGCTCAAGCGCTTGCTGTGGTTGTTGATAACCTGTCACCAATGCTGAACTGTGGCTACCTAGCAATGGCGCACTGGTTAACTCAACCGGCGAATCGCCAAACCCTAAGTAATCGTTACTCGCAAAGTTAAGGTAGGTTTTATCATTAACCGTAATAGTGCGCGCCGTTGCGCTTTGCACTACATAGCGTTTACGCAATAGCTGTTGTGCTTTGCGTTCATCTAAATGGGTGTTTATAAATTCAAATGACATAAATGCTTTAACCTGCAACGCGATACTTTAAACCATTACCATAGTACTAAGCGCTTTACGCTTCGTAAAACATCTCAGAGGTTGCTTTATCTGCCACTTGCGATGACAAAGACGCAGCAACGGCTTCATCTGAATAATCGTGGCGTGTTTCTGGGTTCATCCCGAGCTTTTTAATTAATTGCATGTCGGCATCGGCTTCTGGGTTTTCGGTAGTAAGAAGTTTATCACCATAAAATATAGAGTTTGCGCCTGCAAAAAAGCACATTGACTGCATTTGCTCGTTCATTGCAGTGCGCCCTGCTGATAAACGTACGTAACTATGCGGCATCATAATACGTGCTGTGGCAATGGTACGAATAAACTCAAACTGATCTAAGTCATCAACATTTTCAAGCGGTGTCCCTTTTACCTTTACTAGCATATTAATTGGCACGCTTTCTGGCTGCTGGGGTAAATTAGCTAACTGCATTAATAAGCCATAACGATCGCTTGCTTGCTCCCCCATCCCCACAATACCGCCGGAGCAGACTTTCATACCAGCGTCTCGCACATTACCAATGGTGTCTAAACGATCTTGGAATGTCCGAGTTGATATAATTTGCTCATAGTATTCAGGTGAGGTGTCGAGGTTGTGGTTATAGTAATCAAGCCCTGCACTGCGCAGTTCATGGGCTTTTTCGTTATTTAACATACCTAAAGTCATACAGGTTTCAAGGCCAAGGGCTTTTACTTCTTTTACCATTTGCGAAATGTATGGCATGTCTCTGTCTTTTGGATCTGACCATGCAGCCCCCATACAAAAACGGGTGGCGCCTTTTTGTTTTGCTAACCGCGCTTGCTCTACCACTTTTTCTACTTCTATTAGGCGCTCGCGTTCTAAATCAGTTTTGTAATGACCCGATTGCGGGCAATATTTACAGTCTTCTGGGCAGGCACCAGTTTTAATAGATAACAACGTAGAAATTTGTACTTCGTTTGGATTAAAATTAGCGCGATGCACAGAGGCGGCTTTAAACAATAAATCGTTAAATGGCATTTCAAATAAGGCTTTTACTTCCTGATGTGTCCAATCGTGGCGAACAGCTGCAAGCTCCATAATACTCTCTTTTATTTTTTGCTCTTGGTGTTATTGGCTTAGAATACGTATTGCCGTACCATTGTCAACGAACCTAAATAGAATTGAGTTTACGAATGAGCGAAAAACAATCGATTGACCTTAATTTTGATCGTCAACATATTTGGCATCCATACACATCTATGATCCAGCCGTTGCCTGTATACCCTGTTAGCCACACTCGCGATAATCGAATTTTCCTTGCCACCGGCGAAGTGCTAATAGATGGTATGGCCTCTTGGTGGAGTGCTATTCATGGTTATGGTCATCCGGTATTGAAAAATGCAGTGATTCAGCAAGTAGATAAAATGAGCCATGTAATGTTTGGTGGCATAACCCACCAGCCAGCAGTAGAGCTCTGTAAAAAGCTGGTTGCAATAACCCCGAGTAAGTTGCAAAAAGTATTTTTAGCCGACAGCGGCTCGGTAAGTGTTGAAGTGGCGATAAAAATGGCTTTGCAATATTGGCTTAGTCAAGGAGTAACCAGCAAACAAAAACTGATGACGCCTTATAAAGGCTATCATGGCGATACCTTCGCTGCGATGAGCGTATGTGATCCTATTAATTCAATGCACTCTTTATACCAAGGCTTTTTACCTGAGCATGTATTTGTGCCTGCACCAAAGACTCAGTTTGGACAACAGTTCGATAAACAAGAAGCACACCACCTTGCACAGTATTTCGAAGAACATCATCAGCATGTTGCAGCTTTTATCATCGAGCCAATTGTACAAAATGCAGGGGGAATGAACTTCTATCATCCTGAGTATTTAAGAACCGTGCGTGAACTATGCGATCGTTACGGTGTATTATTAATTTGTGATGAAATAGCCACAGGGTTTGGCCGCACAGGTAAGCTATTTGCCGTAGAACATGCTGATATTGAGCCAGATATTTTATGCATAGGTAAAGCACTCACAGGTGGCATGATGACGTTATCTGCAACATTAACCACAGATAAAATTGCCATTGGTATCAGCGAAGGTGAAGCTGGGGTATTAATGCATGGCCCAACATTTATGGGCAATCCATTGGCCTGCGCAGTGGCTTGTGCGAGTATTGATTTATTACTTGAGCAAGACTGGCAAGCACAAATAGCCCACCTAAACGATGCGCTGCAAGCATTACACCGTTGTAATGATCTTGAGCATGTTGTTGATGTAAGAACGTTAGGAGCAATTGGTGTGGTTGAACTCGATACTGTTATCGATGTAGCAAAGATACAAGCTTTCTTTGTTAGTAAAAATGTATGGATCCGCCCTTTTGGTAAGCTTATCTATTTAATGCCACCGTATATTAGTTGTTCAGGCGATATCACCACATTAGCTAACGCCATTTACGCCGCAATTGCCGGAAAACATTATTAGCATATCATCAAGACCCCAAATAATTACCCAACCTAATCGTAATTTGGGTAATTATTACCACTCAAACATATAAGCCATTTTGCTGATCATTTTCAGTGGAATGTTATGGCTATTACGTTTGGCGTACAGGTGTTGCATTGATTTGTCTTTTACTTCACCCACAATCACTTCTTTAACTTGGTAGCCTAGTGCAACAGCGGCTTGGCTATAAGCAATAAATTCCCATTTCTTGATGTTAGTATTATCAACAATAATAAGTGGGATTTCTTGCGCTAACGCATTTATAAAACGAGCTAAATTTAAATTGTGGTATTGCGACAGTTTGAACTTATCAAACTGATACTCCCCTTGCTCATTATAAAAATAATCATCGGTCGAACAGATTAAGTATTGGCTTTGATCGCCCGCTACCATTTCATCGGCTAGGTTTTGCGCATAATAAGACTTACCACACCCTGGTAAACCACGTAAAATAAAGACTTGTTTCATAATACCTATATGTTTAGCAAGTTAGTTTAAATATCGTAATTGCATATAATGCCACAAAACCCGTTTTTATCGCAGTGAAAATCGCCTTTAAATTTTGATCTAAGTTGTTTCTTATCACAAAAAATTAAAGTTCTAGGTTTTAAACGACAAAAAACCACAAAAATGCAAAAGAATAAGCAAAGAGTTACTTTTGAATGTTTTTTTATTTTACATTCAAAGGTAAGATACACCGTTCAAGTGCAATAGCGCACATATTAATGTAGGCAACTTATATCATTGGAGTGAAGATGAGCCACTTAGCGATTTCAGAGCTATTAAAAGGCAAGGTTGCGGTAGACAGCCAAGTAACAATTAAAGGCTGGATCCGTACACGCCGCGATTCAAAAGCAGGAATTTCATTTTTAGCCGTTCATGACGGTTCGTGTTTTGATCCTATTCAAGCGGTAGTACCTAATTCACTAAATAATTATGATGAAGTTACTAGCCTAACAGCCGGTTGCTCTGTGTCAGTTACTGGTGTTTTAGTACAATCAGCAGGCCAAGGTCAATCTTTCGAAATTCAAGCAAATAGCGTACAGGTACTTGGTTGGGTAGAAAACCCAGACTCATACCCAATGTCGGCAAAACGCCACAGCATTGAGTATTTACGTGAGCACGCTCACCTTCGCCCACGTACCAATATGATTGGTGCGGTAACACGTGTACGTAACTGTTTAGCGCAAGCTATTCACCGTTTCTACCATGAGCAGGGTTATTACTGGATCAGCACCCCTATCATCACCGCAAGTGACTGTGAAGGTGCAGGCGAAATGTTCCGCGTATCAACGCTTGATATGCAAAACTTGCCACGTACAGATAAGGGCGATGTTGATTACAGCGAAGACTTCTTCGGTAAAGAAGCATTCCTTACTGTATCAGGTCAGTTAAATGGTGAGACTTACGCCTCAGCGATGTCAAAAATTTATACTTTTGGCCCGACTTTCCGTGCAGAGAATTCAAATACTTCTCGCCACTTGGCAGAGTTTTGGATGGTCGAGCCAGAAGTTGCGTTTGCTGATTTAGAAGATATCGCCAAACTTGCTGAAAACATGCTTAAGTATGTGTTCAAAGCGGTTCTTGAAGAACGTCGTGATGATATGGAGTTTTTTGCTCAACGTGTTGAGAAAACAGCTATCACGCGCCTAGAAGAATTTGTTGAGAAAGATTTTGCACAAGTTGATTACACTGATGCAGTAGAAATTCTTAAAAGCTGTGGTAAGAAATTTGAATACGCCGTTGAATGGGGTGTTGACTTACAATCTGAGCACGAGCGTTACTTAGCAGAAGAGCACTTTAAAGCACCAGTGGTTATTAAAAACTACCCACGTGACATTAAAGCATTCTACATGCGCCAAAATGAAGACGGCAAAACCGTTGCTGCAATGGACGTTGTAGCACCAGGTATTGGCGAGATCATTGGTGGTTCACAGCGTGAAGAACGTCTTGATGTACTTGATGCACGTTTAGAAGAAATGGGCTTAAACAAAGAAGACTACAGCTGGTATCGCGACCTACGTAAATACGGTTCAGTACCACACTCTGGTTTTGGCTTAGGTTTCGAACGTTTAGTTGCCTATGTAACTGGTATGGGCAATGTACGTGACGTTATTGCCTTCCCACGTACAAAAGGCAGTGCAACTTACTAAAATGAGTTGATGCTCATTACTGCAATAGATTACTGCAAAAGCCAACCTTAGGGTTGGCTTTTTTGTTTGCTAAGTCAATCAGTCGACTTCCCTATTAGACCTTTTATTAATTGATTTTCTGTGCTTTATATTTAAGACTGAAAATTACAACTCAACAAAGGTCAATGGAATGAATTTAAAATCGCTATGCTATACACTCTTCGCTGTCAGTATTGGTTTTCTATATTACTTCGAGCAACTATCGATAGTCGCGGCGCTAATCATTGCAATTTTTACTGCTCTATTCGCTTTTACAGCCAAGTTAACTGACAAAAAACCAAACCCTGCGTCAGACATTAATAAACAGCCCCAACTCAGCAATGTTGCTCAAAACATCACAGTGGCAACCTCTCAAAATGCAATTGGTGCAGCAGAAGTCGGATTCTATGTAGATAGCCTAACTAAAGAAATTGATGGTTGTTACAGTGAAAGCGAATCGGTTAGCGCTGCAACACAGGCGTTATCCCATAACAGTAGTGAACTCACTAATAGTATCACCATCGTAAATGCAGCAATGTTGCAAACATCTCAGGCATCAACATCAGCAGAGCAACGCTTGCAAATAGCCACACAACAAATTGATTCGTTGTCTAACTCAATTACTAACGTCGCAAGTAAGTTAGATTTATTATTAAAAAGTGCAACTGATATTCAAAGCATTACCCAAGTTATTCAAACCATTGCTGAGCAAACTAATTTACTGGCATTAAATGCCGCCATAGAAGCTGCACGAGCGGGTGAACAAGGCAGAGGCTTTGCTGTAGTTGCAGATGAAGTACGTAATCTTGCCAATAAAACCAATCAAGCCACTAAACAAATTGCACAGATGCTAACTGAGATAAATACTAATAGCGTGCAAACAAATGATGATATGAAACAGGTTTCTTTACAAAGTGATGAAGTGAAAACCGAACTCGAAAATGTTACCCAAGCATTTTTAACAATAAATCATGATATTACAGACTCATCATCAACCTTAGAAAACATGCAGCAAGCAGTATCTGCTTTTCAACAAGCAACCACACAAATAAATACCTCTGTATCAAGTATAAGCCATTTGCTAGCTGAAATAGCAACCAAAGGTAACTCAATTTCATCACAAGCAGCTATGTTATCGATAGGATCTGAAACCATCTTTAGAGAGCTCAGTAAAGTTGAACACAATGCCTTTTTCAAGCCTATACTCAATGCAGCAACAACGGCAAGCAATGCAATCGCGGTAAAATTTACTGAGTTGCTAGAAACGAAGCAATTAACTGAAAAGCAGTTGTTCTCACAAGAATATCAAGCAATTAAAAATACTAACCCCACAAAATATACAACACCATACGATACTTTAACCGATAAAATTTTACCGCCAATTCAAGAGCCTATTCTTGAAAATGACAAAATTCTTTTTGCTGGTGCCGTAGACAAAAAAGGTTACTTCCCTACCCACAATAAGCGCTACAGCCAGCCAATAACTGGCAATTACCAACAAGATTTAGTGAATAACCGCACTAAACGTATTTTCAACGATGCCACCGGCAGCCGCTGTGGCAGCCACACTGAGAGCTTTTTATTGCAAACCTATAAACGTGATACCGGTGAAATTTTACATGACCTATCAGTACCCATTTATGTAAATGGCAAACACTGGGGCGGTTTTAGAATTGGTTTTAAAAGTAGTTAAAAAGAAGCAGTAAGCCGTCAGCCATCAGCCAATTATTAACTGCCGTTTTAGGGCAAAATAACAAGCTTTGAATTTCACTATTTTAATTACTTGTTTACAAAAGTAATTATTGGTGGAATTATCAAGGTATGTAATAGATACCGTTTTGGGGTGTTATAAACCACCAAAATGATGTTCAATAAGCTGTTAGGTTTCTAATCCAAGGTTGGTAAAATTGATTCAAAATGGATATACCAGAATAGCATTTTATGCACTGATCGTAGCCAGCATACTGAGTGTTTTAGTTAGCTCAAGTTTGTTAGCACTACTTCCCGACGCAGAAGGAGTTACTTTATTATTAGTGTTGCTTACGCCTCTTCTCATTTTCATAAACTTGTTTGTCGCATACAAAATTCGACAAGGTAAGGTGTCATTTATTAAACTGGCTTTTTGGCTCTATGTAATACAAATAGTAGGCTTTGATATTGGTGGTTGGGCATTCTCCTTATTATTGGGTTTTACATTCCATCTCTCTTGGGCAATAGGGGAATCTTCCATCACGATTAATTTCTTTGCTATTTTGATGTCGGTGTTATTATTTAAAGCAATGAAAAGCGTAAACGAAACCTAATCGGGTAGCCGGAGGTCTCTAACCTCCAGCCCCCACACCACCCATCATGCACTTTTTATTAACAGGAAGTGCATGATGGGTGTGTCATCTCCCGTGATGAATATTGATGCAAATATCTCTCAATGACACTAAACCTTGTGAATCTAAGTGATTGCCTAGCGCAATGTTAATTCCTTTTGTTTTTGAGCTTCGACAAGGGCCTACTTTTGGTACTGGTGATATCACACTGTTTGCTAACACCCAATTTCATTAAACTGCGTACTTTAGTGCGTGTTATACCTTAAAAGAGCGCCATTGCCGCCAGTAACACATTCTTATCCTACGGCGGTTCCAGTGATCTAAATCCACCGTTAGCTAATTAAAATAAAGGTCAAAATAGACAGCCCAATGGCGCGACGACAGCTTTTTCTTGAAGGAATGACAAAAGATTAGGATGTATTGAGCCCGCATACCTTTAAGTAAAAAGCGCAATATTACAGTTAACAAGGCATGAACAAATTGACCTTACGTGGTCAAACGAAAGTGAATGCCTTCACTTCATTCTGCGGCAACTGTATTGCTTAGTTCATACTATAGAAAAGCTTCAAAACACGATGCATTAATAAAGGTAAGCTGCTACCTCTCCAAATAAGCCACTAAACACCTGTCATACCTCCAAAACGCCAATTAAAGCAACAGCAAATCCTTTTTTATATTTTACGTATCATCAAAGTAACTAATTGAATCAAAATAGGAACTCGGCTATGGTTAATGCATCAATAAAAATAAATTAAAAACGAGTTATTCTTTAGGCTCGTTATACACCTAAGGAAAGTTTGGCATGAAGCTAACCATTATTTCACTAATCACTTTATTTTTACTAGGCTGCGCTGCGGCAGGAGTTCCATATACAAGTGACCCTATGACGAAGCTAAATTACGCATATCAACTAATGGGAACTCAGGGACGAGGATTAGCAGCTGAAAAACTTGGATTAGAGGCACTTGCTGAACTTGAAAAATCAAAAAATATTTATGGTGTTGCTGAGGCTCATACCTTTCTAGGTTTGTTTTATAAGAATAGCAGTTACCGCGAACACAAAGACTTTTACATAAAACACAATGAATACGATCCAACAGCTTCAAAATCAATTAAACATTTTGAGTTAGCTGCTAAAGCATTTGAAGAAGACGGAGATTACTGGGGTGTGTCAAAGGCTTTGTTTTCTATGGGTAATGCATACGGTACAGATAATGATTATGTTAATGGTTGCAAAAAATACCAAGAGTCTTTATCTGTATACAACAGCGATAAAAATGTGTTCAGGGGGCGAACTCACCCGCACAACCCAGTATTTAAGTCATTTGATGCAATGATTGAGGCTTTCATTGCGAAGCATTGTGAAAGCGGTGTATAAAGTTATTCTACAGCCTCGTTATAACTACTCGTAAGCTCGGTTGTAGTTTCGATATCACGGAGAGATGAAATTAATAAACTAATCACAAAAGAACACAAGCTACTGGTGGTTTTGTGTATATCAATACTCCTTGCAATTTTGGCTGTTAAATGGGCAAATGAAGATAGTCCAATTTATAGGCCATTAATTCAGGATATGCGTTTGGTTGACTCAGTTAAAATCGCAGATGTATTGGAGCAAGAGCGTATTCACTACTATGCAGATGTTAAAAACCATATGCTTTACGTCAACCAAGAACAATCAGAATTAGCTCGTGTATCGTTGGTTAAAATTGGTATTGTTATTGAATATCCCGAAGTTACTAAGCACTCTGATTTGAATAAAGCTTATGATGAATTCATCAAACAAAAGAAACTAGAAGAAGAAACTGGAAAAATATGGCAAAAACCTTGGTTCTTTAAACTAGTCAAATTGATTATGGGTGCACTGGTAATCATAGTTCTAATTCTTGCTGTTGTTCGCCCTGCTCTCGCAGCAATAATCAATGACAAAGATGAAAAGTAATTATATAATCGGGTAGTCGTAGGTCTCTAACCTCCAGTCCCCACACCACCCATGATGCACTTTTTATTAACAGAAAGTGCAATTGGCGGGTCATCTCCCGTAATGAATATGTATTCAAATATTTCTCAATGATACTAAACCTTGTGAATCTAAGTGATTGCCTAGCGCAATGTTAATTCCTTTTGTTTTCGAGCTTCAACGGTAAGCATATGGCTAACAACACCTAGTTTACTCAATGTTCCAGGGTAACAGCGGCTCAAGGTTATTAGGCTGCTCAGTAAGGTGCCCAAGCAAGTAGAAATATAGTGCTAAAAACTGGACTAACATTGGCACTAAACGATAGCTGAGGCGAAAGCTAAGAACCTTAATTAATTATTTATGAGCAACTGTTTAAAAAATCAATAACGTCCTCTTGTAAGTCACAATACTCATCATCATTCAAATGCAGTACATCTAAGACTTTTGATTCTATAATACCCCACTGTGGTATAGGCGAGCCTCGTCTGACCATAGTCACTAAGTTTTCAGACATTTTCAAAATAGCAAAGCAGATTTGTTCATCTGTATCTGTCACCTCAGCAAGAATAGCTGCATTGTGGTGGTTGAGGATTAACTGACATATCTCTTTTGGTAAATGCCAACTATTAGCAAAATAATAGCCAACAACTGCATGGTTTGTTTTATATAAACGCTCTTCAATCTCAATAATAGTTTCTTTGTCTGTTTGATTAGCGCAGTGCAAAGCGGTTAAATAATTATCATATTTTATTGCCATAGGAGGCACACCGCAATCATGAAAAAGCCCAAGCGTATACAAGGGCTCTATGGCTATTTGTTTTTTAAGACGCTGACCTATCATCATGTTTACATTAGCAATCTCGGTTGAAGTATCCCAAAATCTTTCTAAACTAATACAGCTGTTATCGGTTGCAAACATTTCTTTTAATTTCAAGCCCTGTGCAAGCGCATTGACTCCGTCCCAACCAAGAAACATCACAGCTTGTTTTATATCAGCCACAGTACGAGATAAGCCATAAGCAGGAGAATTTATTATTTTTAGTATTGCTGATGAAATTGCTAAATCTTTTACCACTACCTTAGCGGCATCAGCAATAGGCGCATCGCCAGTTGCTATTAAATTTTGTAACTCAGTTAATATTTCAGGTTTAGGAGGAATAATAAAATTTCTATTTATATCTTTCAGTATCTGTTCGTTTATCTCAATCATGTATGTTTGATCCCTGAAGGTGCTTATCATTATAAGAACAAATAGATAATTAATAGTAGAAGTTCATCGCAACTATGACAACTAAAATAGGAAGCGCTAGATGAATTACAGCTCAAATAGTTAAGCTATTACTGACAAACAAAAAAGCACTGTATATACATACAGCACCATTTAAAATGCTACTTTATTAATCAATTAAGCTATAAAACAAAAACGGCAAGCCGAGGCTTGCCGTTTTATTACACTTAAAAAAGGTTTACTTACAAACGAATACCGCCGTCAATCTCAACCACGCGACCGGTGAAGAAGTCGTTTTCGATAATATACTGCGCTGTGTGCGCAATTTCATCCGCTTCACCAAAGCGCCCTACGGGTGTTACTGCTAGCATACGCTGCTTGGCTTCTGGTTTCATAGCATCAGTCATATTAGTACGAATAACGCCCGGTGCAATGGCACCTACACGAATACCAAAACGGCCAAGTTCTTTTGCCCAACCTGTAGTCATCGCTACCACACCCGCTTTCGACGCAGCGTAGTTAGTTTGACCAATATTACCCGCACGAGCAACACTCGACATATTAACTATCACGCCACCTTTACCCGATTCAATCATATGGCACGCAGCTTCACGCCCCGCTAAAAACACGCCGGTTAAGTTTACATCAATCACTGACTTAAATTGATCAAGCGCCATTTTAGCAACCACTTTGCCTTCTTTGGCTTTGATAAACATACCATCGCGTAAAATACCGGCATTATTTATCAATACACCAATATGACCAAAATCTGTATTGATGGTATTAAATGTATTTACCACCGCATCTTCATCAGTCACATTGGCAACATAGGCTTTTACAGTTACACCATGTTGGCTAAGCTCAGCAACTGCATCATCTAACAGCGCTTGTTGCATATCAATTAACGCAATATTAGCACCAAGCGACGCAAGTTTATGCGCCATTGCAAATCCTAAACCTTGCGCGCCACCGGTGATCACCACGGTATTATTTTTAATTTCCACCTGTTACTCCTTCGAGAATAATTTAAATATGGCGCTAAAGTCTTCGCTGCCCGCACCTTGGTGTTGCAACATGGTATAAAGGTTTTTAGCCATTGACCCCATCGGGGTTACTGAATTACTTTGCTGCGCGGCTTCCATCGCAAGACCTAGGTCTTTAGCCATTAAATCAACCATAAAGCCTGGTTTATAATCATTACTAGCCGGGGCTGTGTCCATCACACCTGGGCAAGGATTGTAAAGCTCAAGAGTCCAGTTACGACCAGAGCTGGCGGTCATAATGTCGCTCAGCACTTTTGCTTCAAGGCCATTATTTATACCCATTTGAATTGCTTCACTGGTTCCCGCCATAAGAATACTCAATAGCATGTTATTACAAATTTTTGCGACTTGTCCTGCGCCAATATCACCTGCATGAAAGATATTTTTACCCATATCAGCAAGCACCGGCTGGGCCTTAGCAAATTGCTCATCGCCACCACCGACGATAAAGGTCAGTGTACCTGCCGTTGCACCGGCAACACCACCGGATACCGGCGCGTCAACAAAGTCGATACCATGTTCACTAAGCTCAGCGCCTACGTCGCGTGCTGATGCTGCATCAATCGTTGAACAATCAATTACTAACGTTGACTTTGCTAAAATATGTACAAGTCCGGTATCACCTAAATAAAGTGACTTAACGTGCTTACTGGCCGGTAGCATGCTGATCAATACATCAACATCCGTTGCACAATGTTTAGCATCATCCGCGGCGATCGCGCCATTTTCAGCAAGTAGATTTACGACCGTTCGGTTTAAATCAAACACCTTAACCTGATGACCCGCTTTAACTAAGTTGGCAGCCATTGGGCCACCCATGTTACCTAAACCAATAAAACCAATAGAAAGTGACATAACATTATCCTTGTGTAAGTTGTTTTAGTGGATGTGAGTCGTGATCCCAACGTTGAACAAAAAAACTCTCGACTAATTCATCAGGGATCTGTTCAATCGTTTTAAACTGCCAATTAGGGGCGCCGTCTTTATCAATCAGTAACGCACGAATACCTTCTTGAAACTCGCCGACTTCACCACAGCGAACCGACATACCCAGTTCCATTTGAAAACATTCGCCTAAACTTTTACCTTTTGAACTGGCAAGTTGACGCTCAACTAAGGCGCAACTGAGCGGGCAACCATGCTTTAATGCCTTTTGTGCTCGGGTAAGCCACGTATCGTCAGTTTCTAGATTTAAGATATAATTTACTTTATCGCGTAGATCAGTAAATTCACCCAATTTTTGAATGGTGGCTAAATGCGCCTTTACATTGCCTTTTGGCATTCGCCCAGAAACATTATCAAGCTCGGTAAGTAAACTGGTCAGCTTCTCGTGATTCAATGAAGCCGTTTTACCCCACTTAATACTGCACAATTGCTCAATCAGAGTGTCGTATTTATCCGCCTTGAGGTAGTGATCAGCCAATGCCACATACATTGCATCGTCACAATTAATAGACGCTGCAGTTAACCCCAAAAATAAGCCGACATGTTCAGGCATTTTATGTAGAAAATAACTACCGCCTACATCTGGGTATAAACCAATTGTTAGCTCAGGCATAGCAATACGTGAGTTCTCAGTTACCACACGATGACTTGCTCCGGCCATTAAGCCTAAACCGCCGCCCATCACAATACCATTACCCCAAACAAGGATCGGTTTATCATAACAATGAATGAGGTGGTCAAGGCGATATTCGTGAGCAAAGTAATCTTCTATTAGATTTGCCGGTTCACCGCTGTTCATAGCATTATGCAGGCTGACTACATCACCACCGGCACAAAATGCTTTATCCCCTGCCCCTTTAAGTATCACCATCGCAACATTACTGTCAGCCGCCCATGCGTTAAGTTGCGGCGCTAATAATTTGATCATCTCAAAATTAAGTGCATTTAACGATTTAGGGGAGTTGAGCGTGGCAAAACCAATGAGTGAGCCGTTTGCAGCGCTCGCAGTTTCAAACACCACGGGCGCATCTGGTGAATTTAATTGCGTTAACTCAATCATTAGCCATTCACCCAATTTGCTTTGCGTTTTTCTAGGAAGGCATTCACCCCTTCTTGTTGATCTTGTGTATCAAACAAACCAACAAATAACTCACGTTCAAGCGGTAATACATGCGCCATTGGCTGAGTGCGGCCCTTTTGGATCAGGGTTTTACAGGCACTAACAGCAACAGGACTTTGATCTGCCACTTGAGTAGCTAATTTAATTGCCACAGCAAGACTTTCGCCTTGTGGTACCACTTCTTCAACTAAGCCAATTTGCAGGGCTTTATCTGCTTTTAGACGCTCACCACATAAGATCATACGTTTAGCCCAGCCTTCACCAACTAACCATGCTAGGTTTTGCGTGCCACCCGCACACGGTAGTAAACCTACTTTGGCTTCTGGTAGTGCCATTTGTGCTTGCTCTTCTGCAATGCGAATATCACATGCTAACGCCACTTCTAGACCACCACCCATGGCATAGCCATTGATCGCGGCAATGGATACACCTCTAAATGCAGTTAATGCTTCAAATGCGTCACCAAATACTTGCGACATAGTCGCTGCTACGCCTTTATCGCCACCAGCAAATACATTTAAATCAGCACCAGCACTGAAGAATTTTTCACCTTCACCGGTGATCACTAAGGAGTAAACATTTTTATTGTCATTGAGCTCATTTACCATATTTTTTAAGGCAATTAACGTGTCTTTAGTCCAGGTATTCGCTGGCGGATTAGACATGGTTAAAATCGCTACGTGACCTTCAATGGTTAATTCAATACTTGGGTTTGACATTTCGCGCTCCTTATAAAATATCGGCTGCTGATTCAGCTAAAATACGGCGTGCAATAATCACCCGCATGATCTCGTTAGTACCTTCAAGAATTTGATGAACGCGCACATCACGAACGTGGCGCTCCAGTGGGTATTCTTTGATATAACCATAACCACCATGAATTTGTAGTGCGTCATTACACACAGTAAAACCTACATCAGTGGCAAAACGCTTTGCCATGGCGCAATAAGTGGTTTTTTCGCTGTCATTATTATCAAGTTTAAAAGCCGCTAAACGCACCATTTGACGCGCCGCAACAAGCTCGGTATTCATATCGGCAATTTTAAATTGCAGCGCTTGAAAAGCAGCCAACGGTTTACCAAATTGTGTGCGTTCTTTTAAGTATTCACGGGCTGTTTCAAGTGCCGCTTGGGCAGTGCCAATTGAACAAGTTGCAATATTAATACGCCCGCCATCAAGGCCTTGCATTGCAAACTTAAAGCCTTCACCTTCTTGACCTAATAAATTATGAGCAGGTATGCGTACATCTTCAAAACTAATTAGTCGTGTTGGCTGCGCATTCCAGCCCATTTTTTCTTCTGCTTTACCGTATTCAACGCCTTTGGCATCAGCCGGTACTACAAACGCAGAAATACCCGCCGCACCTTCACCGCCAGTACGCGCCATAACTACTAACACTTCGGTCTCGCCTGCGCCTGAGATAAACATTTTTGAGCCATTGATCACGTAATCATCGCCATCACGAACCGCTTTTGTTTTCAATGAGGCTGCATCGGAGCCTGAACCAGGCTCTGTTAAACAATAAGAAGCTAGTAGCTCACCCATAACAAGTTGATCACAATATTGAGCTTTTGTTTGCTCAGTACCAAAACTTGCAATCATCCAGGTCGCCATATTGTGAATGGTCAACATTGCGGTTGTAGCTGTACAACCCATCGCCAACTGTTCAAAAATAATACTTGAATCTAAGCGCGACAGGCCTAAACCGCCTGCTTCCTCTGGCGTATACAAACCACAGAAACCCAGTTCACCTGCAGCTTTAATGGTATCTTTTGGAAAAATATGTTCGCGGTCCCATTTTGCTGCATAAGGAGCCAGTGCTGATTCTGCGAATTGACGAGCTGTTTGAGCAAATGCTTGCTGATCTTCTGTTAAATTAAAGTCCATTGGAGACCTCTTGTTTATAATTGCGTTGTCAAATTAGATATTCGTGAAGAGCAACGAAGGCAATATTGTGTGTGAAATAGCCTTCGTGCCCCTCTTTTTTATTATGTGGAGTAAGTTAAATTAGTTATTTAAGATTAATGCTCATGTTTGGACCAGAGGCAATCTCGTCTTCAAACCAACGTGAAGTAATTGTTTTGGTCTCAGTATAAAAACGAATACCTTGCTTACCGTACGTATGCGTATCGCCATAGAATGAACCTTTCCAACCTGTAAACGAAAAGAATGGCAGTGGCACAGGAATTGGTACGTTAATACCCACTTGGCCGACTTCAATCTCATGTTGGAACTTACGCGCAACCGCACCACTTGAGGTGAATAACGACGTGCCATTCCCAAATGGAGAATCATTTATAAGCGCGATTGCTTCATCAAGCGAATCAACAAACATACACGCCAGTACTGGGCCAAAAATTTCTTCTTTGTATAAATCCATCTCAGTGGTGACGTCAGTAAATAAGGTAGGTCCTACCCAGTTACCTTTTTCAAAGCCTGCAACAGTAAAATCAGAGCCATCAATTAAACACGTTGCACCTTGTTCTTTACCTTGTGCAATCAGTGACAAAATACGCGCTTTGGCTGCGGTCGATGTTTGCGGACCATAGGCTGCATCTTTGTCATCCCACACACCCGGGCGCACATTGGCAAAACCGGCTTTGATGTCTTCAACCCAGTCTTTCGCTTGGCCAACAAACACCGCCACTGAAATACCCATACAACGCTGACCCGCAGCACCAACAGAGGCACCAACAAGGTTATTAACTACATGTGAGCGACTTGCATCAGGCATGATCACCATGTGGTTTTTAGCACCGACACAGGCTTGTACACGTTTTAAATTAGCCGTGCCTTTAGAGTAAATGTATTCACCTACGCCACACGAGCCAACAAACGAAATTGCACGTACTGCGGGATCTTCTAATAAGCGGTCAACTTGTACTTTAGTGCCATGAACAACTTGTAATACACCTGCTGGTGCGCCGGCTTCAATGAACAGTTCAGCGAGTCGCATTGGCGTCAGCGGATCTTGCTCAGAGGGTTTTAAAATAAAGGTGTTACCACAGACAATCGCCAGTGGGAACATCCATAGTGGGATCATCGCTGGGAAGTTAAACGGCGTAATACCCGCGCACACACCCAGTGGTTGCATGTATGAGTAAGTATCGATTTTACGGGCCACGTTTTCCATGGTTTCGCCCATCATTAAAGATGGCGCATTAGCTGCTTGCTCAACCACTTCAATACCACGCCAAACATCGCCTTTGGCATCTTCAAAGGTTTTGCCTAATTCATGGCAAATAATGGTGGCTAGTTCATCGTGGTGCTCTTTTAAAAGTGCTGCATACTTCATCATAATGCGCGCACGTTCAGTAATTGGCACATCTTTCCAGCTTTTAAAAGTGTCTTTGGCTGATGCGATAGCCGCATCCATTTCAGCGTCGGTAGCACACGGTACTTGTGCTAACACTTCTTGGTTTGCTGGATTAATAACGTCAATCAGTTGATCTGATGTTGATTGAACAAATTCGCCGTTGATCAGTAATGGTACTTGGTGCATAACGCACTCCTCCCCAGAGGGTAATAAATTAAGCCGCAGTAGTTATTGTTAAAAGAGCCTACGGCTGTAAGAGTTTAAATTTAACTAATTTATAGTGCTTCAACCGCCAGTGCGACCGCCTCGCCACCGCCAATACATAAAGACGCTACGCCTTTTTTCAGGCCTCGATTTTTAAGAGCATGGATTAGTGTCACTAAAATACGTGCGCCGCTAGCACCAATTGGGTGGCCAAGTGCACAAGCACCACCATTAACATTCACTTTGCTGGCATCAAGTTTTAATTCATTAATCGCCAACATTGTTACCATGGCGAATGCTTCGTTAATTTCCCATAAGTCAACGTCGTCAGTTGTCCAGCCTGCTTTTGCAAGCAAAGTATTCATTGCGCCAACAGGAGCAAGAGTAAACTCACTTGGTTTTTGAGAATGGGTACTGTGCGCAACAATACGACACAGTGGCGTAAGCCCTTGTGCTTTGGCGTGCGATTCACTCATTAAAATAAGGGCTGCGCCACCGTCTGAAATTGACGATGAATTAGCCGCAGTGATGGTGCCGTCTTTTTTAAACGCAGCACGCAAACCGGGAATTTTTTCTGGGCGTGCATTACCTGGTTGCTCGTCAATGCTGATGGTTACATCGCCCTTGCGAGAGCTAATAGTGTGCGGCGCAATTTCATTTACAAAATCGCCATTTGCAATCGCGGCATTGGCTTTGGTCAGTGAATTAAGTGCAAATTCATCCATTTGCTCGCGGCCAATACCGTATTCATCAGCCGTATCTTGAGCAAAACAGCCCATCGCTTTATTATCGTATGCGTCTTCTAGGCCATCACTCATCATGTGATCTTTAATTTCGCCATGGCCCATACGCATACCGCCACGCGCTTTAGGAATAAAGTATGGCGAGTTGGTCATGCTTTCCATGCCACCTGCAACCGCGCTGTTAATTGAACCGGCTTTAATTAAATCATGTGCAAGCATGGCGGCCTTTAAACCTGAACCACATACTTTGTTGATGGTCGTAGCGCCAGTACTGCGCGCAAGACCTGCTTTTAACATTGCTTGACGTGCTGGCGCTTGACCTAAACCTGCCGGTAATACACAGCCCATGATCACTTCATCAATAGCTGTATCGCTTAATCCGGTGTCAGCAAGCGCACTGGCAATGGCTGTTGCACCTAACTCAGTGGCGGCTGCATCACTAAGGGCTCCCATAAAACCACCCATTGGGGTGCGTTTTGCTGCTACAATAACAACGGCTTCGGTAGTCATAAAAAAGGCTCCATTTTATAATTGGCTATATTCATATGCAGAGATTAGCCAAACACTGTATTTATAATCTGCTTATGAGCATACATAATATTTACGTTTACGCCAACGTAAATCTAAAATCAAGGTTTTTGCGCCCAACAAAAGTGTAAACATATCTTTATTTTGCTGTAGCCTAATACAAACAGCGCCCCTGCAAGCTGCATTAATACAGGTTACACCTGCTATTTATGGCTTTAGGTTATTAGTCTAAAGTATAAGTTCTACAATCCACTTTACCTTTACGTAAACTTCACTTATATTGGAGTTATTCGAATGAGGTAAAAACACTATGAATCAAGATAATCAAACAAACTTTGCAAGTTCAGCCGCCGAACCGGCAAGCAATGAACAAACCTTTAGTATCAGTGAACTGGCTAAAGAGTTTGATATAACCACCCGCTCAATTCGCTTTTACGAAGATCAGGGCTTAATTTCACCTGAGCGTAATGGCCAAACCCGTATTTATTCAAAACGCGATAAAGTGCGTTTAAAACTTATTTTACGTGGCAAGCGGTTAGGTTTTACCTTAGCTGAAACAGGCCGTTTGTTTGAACTTTATGATGCCGATAAATCCAGCGCTAAACAGTTAGTGACTATGCTTGACTTAATTTCAGATAAAAAAGCTGATCTAAGCCAACAAATGGATGACATTAAAGTTGTCTTGATGGAATTAGTAACCGCAGAGCGTCGTTGTCGCGACACCTTAAATCAATTAGATGAATAACTAGTTTTAAACAATAACGATTAAATGACTATTCATTAACAGTCTCTCACACAGGAATGAATCATGAGCACTATTTCACTATATAAAGAAATGAACTTTGGCCTTGGCGAAACCGCAGATATGATCCGCGATCATGTAAACAGTTTTGCTAGCCAAGAAATTGCCCCTTTAGCTGAAAAAACCGATCTTGATAATGCGTTTCCTAATCAGCTTTGGCCACAACTTGGCGAAATGGGTGTATTAGGTATGACCGTACCCGAAGAGCTCGGTGGTGCCGGTTTAGGTTATCTAGAGCACGTAATCGCAATGGAAGAAATTAGCCGAGCGAGTGCCTCTATCGGCCTAAGTTACGGTGCTCATTCTAACCTGTGTGTTAATCAAATTAACCGTAATGGCACGCAAGCACAAAAAGAAAAATACTTACCAAAATTAATTAGTGGTGAGCATATTGGTGCCCTTGCCATGAGTGAGCCTAACGCAGGCTCTGACGTAGTATCAATGAAACTTAAAGCCGAGAAAAAAGGCGATAAGTACATTTTAAACGGTAATAAAATGTGGATCACCAATGGTCCAGATGCGCATACTTTAGTGATCTATGCTAAAACTGATTTAACCGCTGGCGCTAAAGGCATCACCGCATTTATTGTTGAGAGTAATTTCCCTGGTTTTTCTACCGCCCAAAAACTCGACAAACTCGGGATGCGCGGCTCAAATACCTGTGAATTAGTGTTCGAAAACTGTGAAGTACCAGAAGAGAACATCCTTGGCAATTTAAACGAAGGCGTTAAGGTACTAATGAGTGGCCTTGATTATGAACGTGTTGTGCTAGCGGCAGGCCCGCTGGGTATCATGCAAGCCTGTATGGATATTGTTGTACCTTATATTCATGAACGTAAGCAGTTTGATACACCGATTGGTCAATTTCAGCTGATACAAGGCAAAGTAGCCGACATGTATACACAAATGAATGCAGCTCGCTCTTATGTATACACTGTTGCGCGTTCATGTGATCGCGGTGAAACGACCCGTAAAGATGCCGCAGGCGCAATTTTATATGCGGCAGAGCTGGCAACTAAAATGGCACTTGATGCTATTCAAATTCTCGGTGGTAACGGTTATATCAACGAATACGCCACTGGCCGCCTATTGCGTGACGCTAAGCTTTATGAAATTGGTGCCGGTACCTCAGAAATTCGTCGCATGCTAATTGGTCGCGAATTATTTACTGAAAGCCGTTAAGGATAAGCGCTATGACTATTTTAAAATCAAGCGTCAACCCTCACGACCCGCAGTTTTTGCAAAATCATAAAAATATGGCGGCA
This sequence comes from Pseudoalteromonas sp. SG44-17, assembly GCF_014164235.1. NCBI lineage: Bacteria > Pseudomonadati > Pseudomonadota > Gammaproteobacteria > Alteromonadales > Pseudoalteromonadaceae > Pseudoalteromonas > Pseudoalteromonas sp. SG44-17. Next base: position 76,905 of record NZ_JACJEV010000001.1, read on the forward strand.
CTGGTTGATGATTTACGCGATAAAGTAAGCGAGATCAGCCAAGGTGGTGGCGTAGCGTTAATAGAACGCCATGAAAGCCGTGGTAAAATGTTCGTGCGTGAACGCATTAGTACCTTACTTGACGAAGGTTCACCATTTTTAGAGATTTCACAATTTGCAGCATTTGGTGTATATGAGCAAGCGATTCCTTGTGCCGGTGTAGTTGCCGGTATTGGCCGTGTTAAAGGCGTTGAATGTATGATCATCGCCAATGATGCGACAGTTAAGGGTGGCACCTATTTTCCGCTAACCGTTAAAAAACATTTACGCGCACAAGATATTGCCGAGCGGTGTCACCTACCGTGTATATATTTGGTTGATTCAGGTGGTGCCAACCTACCTGAGCAAGATGATGTGTTTCCTGACAAACTGCACTTTGGTCGTATTTTTTATAATCAAGCGCGTATGTCGGGCAAAGGCATTCCACAAATTGCAGTAGTTATGGGTTTATGTACCGCAGGTGGCGCGTACGTGCCTGCAATGGCCGACGAAAGCATCATTGTAAAAGAGCAAGGCACAATATTTTTAGCCGGCCCACCGCTGGTAAAAGCGGCTACAGGTGAAGAGGTAACCGCAGAAGAACTTGGCGGCGCTGATGTCCACTGTAAAACATCAGGGGTTGCCGATCATTACGCTGAAAATGACGCTCATGCGTTATCAATTGCTCGCCAATGTATTGAACGAATTAATTATCAACGCCCTACTTCGCCAATATTAGAGCAAGTAAAAGCACCGCGTTATGATATTAACGAATTATACGGCATTGTTGGCACCGATCTTAAAAAGCCATTTGATGTTCGTGAAGTGATTGCGCGTACCGTGGATGACTCTTCGTTTGATGAGTTTAAACGTTACTTTGGCGATACATTAGTGACTGGGTTTGCGAAAATCTATGGTCATCCGGTTGGGATTGTTGCTAACAATGGCATTTTGTTTAGTGAGTCAGCTCAAAAAGGCGCGCACTTTATACAGCTGTGCGCACAACGAAATATTCCACTGGTGTTTTTACAAAATATTACCGGCTTTATGGTAGGTAAAAAATACGAAGCCGAAGGCATTGCTAAACACGGCGCTAAAATGGTGATGGCTGTTTCGTGTGCTGATGTTCCAAAATTTACCGTATTAATTGGCGGCTCTTATGGCGCAGGTAACTATGGCATGTGTGGTCGTGCGTTTGAACCGACTATGATGTGGATGTGGCCTAATGCGCGTATTTCTGTGATGGGCGGCGAACAAGCAGCAGGCGTTATGGCGCAAGTTAAACAAGATGGTTTAGCCCGTAAAGGCCAAAGCATGACTGATGAGCAAATCAGCGAGTTTAAACAGCCGATTATCGAGCAATACGAGCAACAAGGTCATCCATACTATGCCAGCGCCCGTTTGTGGGATGACGGTATCATCGATCCAGCAGATACCCGAAGTGTGCTAGGTTTAGCTCTCAGTGCTGCAGCCAATGCACCAAAACGTGATTCGCAATTCGGCGTATTTAGAATGTAAGGACGTGAGTATGTCAGTAACACTACAAATAACTAAATCAAATGTGGCTGTACTCGTTTTAAGTCGCCCTGAAAAGCGCAATGCCTTTAACGAGCAAGTGATCCAAGAACTTATTCAATGTATAGAGCATGCTAATAGCTTAAATGTACGCGCCCTTGTTTTAAAAACTGAGGGAGAGCATTTCTCTGCAGGGGCTGATCTTAATTGGATGAAGTCCATGGCAAACAATGACTTCAGTGAGAATCTTGCGGATTCAAAACAACTTGCCAAATTAATGCATGTATTAGCCAGCAGCCCACTGCCAACGGTATGTGCTGTGCAAGGCGCGGCATTTGGCGGCGCACTGGGCTTAATTGCCTGTTGTGACATAGCCATATGCCAAGACAATGCACAGTTTTGTTTAAGCGAAGTAAAACTTGGCCTCATTCCAGCTGTAATCAGCCCGTATGTGATCAGAGCCATTGGCGAGCGCGCTGCACGTCGTTATTTTTTAACCGCTGAGATTTTTGATGCCCACACAGCCAAGCAATTAGGCTTAATTCATCAAGTAACCGGTAAACTTGAATGCGCGCTTGATCAACTACTCGAAACACTGATCAACAACGGCCCTGTCGCGGTTCGCGCAGCAAAACAATTGATCAACGATGTAGCTGGCCATGATATTAATGAACAAATCATAAATTTAACCGCAGAGCGTATCGCCAAAATTCGCGTATCTGAAGAAGGTCAAGAAGGGTTATCTGCCTTTTTTGAAAAACGCCCACCAAATTGGCAAAAATAGGGATCACCATGAGCACACAATCATTACAAAAAATTCTTATTGCTAATCGCGGCGAAATTGCCTGTCGGGTTATGCGTACCGCAAAGCAAATGGGCTTAACCACTGTGGCGGTTTACTCTGATGCAGATAAAAATTCACAACATGTAAAACTCGCCGATGAAGCCTACCATATTGGCGCAGCGCCGAGTAAAGACTCCTATTTGGTAGCTGATAAAATTATCCAAGTAGCACTGGATGCAGGTGCTGATTGCATTCACCCTGGTTACGGCTTTTTATCTGAGAACAGTGAATTTGCAAAGGCCTGTGAAGCCAATAATATTGCGTTTATAGGCCCACCAGCGAGCAGTATCGAAGCAATGGGCTCAAAAACCCGCGCCAAAGAAATAATGGCAGCCGCGAATGTACCATTAGTACCTGGTTATTATGGTGACAAACAAGATCCTGCGTTTTTACAAGCTGAAGCTGAAAAAATTGGTTACCCAGTGCTTATCAAAGCAGCCTTTGGTGGCGGTGGTAAAGGCATGCGCGTGGTTGAACATGCAAAAGACTTTATCAGTGCTCTACAAGGTGCACAGCGTGAGGCAATCGCCGGTTTTGGTAACGACTTAGTACTACTTGAGCGCTATGTTAATAAACCACGCCATGTTGAAGTGCAAGTGTTTGCTGATAATCACGGTAACTGTGTGTACTTAGGTGATCGTGATTGTTCATTACAACGCCGCCATCAAAAGGTGATTGAAGAAGCCCCCGCGCCTGGTTTATCTGACGAACTACGCAAAGAAATGGGCGAAGCCGCAGTACGCTGTGCACTTGCGATCAATTACCGAGGTGCAGGCACGGTTGAGTTTTTACTGTGTGGCGATGAATTCTTCTTTATGGAAATGAACACCCGGCTGCAAGTTGAGCACCCTGTTACTGAAATGGTGACTGGTGTCGATTTAGTTAATTGGCAAATTAACGTCGCCGCAGGTAACCCATTACCCATGCAACAAAGTGATATCCAATTACAGGGCCACAGCTTTGAAGCGCGTATTTACGCCGAAGATCCAAGCAATGACTTTATTCCTTGCTCTGGTACAATCAATGGCTTGTATATACCAGTTCAATCTGAGTATGTACGCATTGACACTGGGATCATGCAAGGGGATGAGATCAGTCCATTTTACGATCCTATGATCGCTAAATTGATCGTTCATGATGACTCGCGCGAGCAAGCTTTAGCACGATTAAGCACAGCCCTTGAACAATTCCATTTAGCGGGCTTTAGTTGTAATGTGAGTTTTTTACACACCCTTGCTAACCATGCAACCTTTAAGCAAGGCGCTCCTGATACTCACTTTATTGAAGAGCAAGGCGATGCGTTGCTTAAAGTTGATCAACAACACGCTGTTAGCAGCCGCATTATAGCTGCATTTAGCTATTTAACTGGGCTTAATCGTCAAGGAACTCAGAACGCATGGGACAGTCTAGCTGGTTTTAAACTCAATGCAGAAGCAACAATTAAGGTGCCATTCGTTGATAATGCGATCACTGCCGCAGCTCATCAAGCGGGGTACACAGTCCGCATCGATGAGGTTGACTATACAACCTCTGGCAGTATCGACAATAACCTGTGTAGTGTATTTATCAATGGCAATAAACATATCGCCCATGTGGTTACTGCAGACAATACCATCACAGTAATGTACAAAGCATTGCAAACTACCTTTGATATTTTTGATAAACACTATATCAGTGATCACGAAAGCGATGCCCTACCGCTTGCAGCACCACTTAATGGTACCGTTGTAAAACACCTTATTGACGTTGGCAGCACCATCACAAAAGGTGATGCTGTGGTGATCATCGAAGCAATGAAAATGGAATATACGCTCACCGCCCCCCATGATGGTGTATTGCAAAGCTATTGTTTTGCAGAAGGTGCTCTGGTGAGTCATGGTGCCCTATTAGCAATTGTCAGCGATGAGAGCGCAGCAGATGAATAGTACACTACCAAGTCATGTTCGCATTGTTGAAGTGGGTGCCCGTGATGGCTTACAAAACGAGCGTGCAGTAACTACTCAAGATAAGGTAACCTTAATTAACGCCCTTGCTGATGCAGGTATTAAAGACATTGAAGCAGGCGCATTTGTATCACCGAAATGGGTGCCACAAATGGCCGATTCCAGCGATGTGATCAGTGCGCTTGATTTACCTACGACTAATTTAACGGCACTTACGCCTAACTTAAAAGGTGCAGAAGCAGCCCATGCTGTGGGTATTAAAGAATTTGCTATTTTTACTGCTGCCAGTGAAGCCTTTTGTCAGAAGAATATTAACTGCTCAATTGACCAAAGCATAGCCCGCTTTACTGATGTAATGGCCTTTGCTAAATCACATAATATTCGTGTTCGTGGTTATGTTAGTTGTGTGCTTGGCTGCCCATACGAAGGCGATATCGATCCGCAGCGCGTACTACAAGTATGTCAAAAGTTATTAGACCTTGGTTGTTACGAAGTAAGCCTAGGTGACACTATTGGCGTAGGTACCGCAAAAAAGGTCGATGAGCTGTTGGACGTACTACTAGCTGAAATTGATAAGTCATTGTTAGCTGTTCATTTTCACGACACTTATGGTCAAGCGCTCACAAATATTTACACTGCCTTAAAGCGAGGTATAGCAACGGTTGACAGTGCAGTTGCAGGCCTTGGTGGCTGCCCTTATGCAAAGGGTGCGTCAGGAAATGTTGCCACTGAAGATGTAGTTTACTTACTACAAGGACTTGGCATAGAGCATGGAATTGATTTAGAAAGACTGGCTAAAGCTGGTTGGGCAATTTGCACGGCATTAAATAAACAACCTGTGAGCAAGGTATCCTTGGCACTTAAAAATCAAACTACTGATCAATAGTCTATATTTAGCCTTAAATTAGTAGTCATATAATTACAAATAAGGAGTGGGCCCATGGCCGGTTTCGATAAAGTGGTTTCAAGTTATGAAGCTGCAATGGAAGGCTTAAAAGATGGCGATACCATTATCGCTGGTGGTTTTGGTTTATGCGGTATCCCTGAGGGATTGATCAGCGAAATCAAACGTAAACAAACCAAAGAACTTACTGTGGTATCGAATAACTGCGGTGTAGATGATTTTGGTTTAGGTATTTTATTGCACGACAAGCAAATTAAAAAAATTATTGCCTCCTACGTGGGTGAAAATGCCCTATTCGAACAGCAATTGTTGAGCGGCGAGATTGATGTCGAGCTTACTCCGCAAGGTACGCTGGCTGAAAAAATGCGTGCCGGTGGTGCTGGCATTCCTGCTTTTTATACAGCGACAGGTTACGGTACGCCTGTGGCAGAAGGTAAAGATGTAAAAGAATTTAACGGACGCCCTTATATCTTAGAAGAATCAATCACTGGTGAGTTTGCCATTGTAAAAGCATGGAAAGCGGACCGTTATGGTAATTTAGTGTTTCGCCATACTGCCATGAACTTTAATCCAATGGCCGCAACAGCAGGTAAAATTACCGTTGCCGAAGTAGAAGAAATTGTTGAACCGGGTGAATTAGAACCAAGCCAAATTCACACCCCTGGTATTTTTGTTAATCGCGTGATCAAAGGTAACTTTGAAAAACGCATTGAACGTGTAACCACTCGCGATTAAGGAGCAATAATTATGGCATTATCACGTGAACAAGTCGCAATGCGCGTTGCACAAGAACTACAAGACGGTTATTACGTTAACCTCGGTATCGGTATTCCTACGTTAGTGGCAAACTACGTACCTGATAACATTGAAGTGATGTTACAGTCTGAAAATGGCTTACTAGGCATGGGGCAATACCCTACTAAAGCAGAGCTTGATGCAGATATGATAAACGCGGGTAAAGAAACCGTGACAGCAGCTAAAGGCGCAGCCATATTTAATAGTGCAGATAGTTTTGCAATGATCCGTGGAGGTCATGTAGACTTAACTGTTCTAGGTGCATTTGAAGTTGACCAAAACGGTAGTATCGCATCGTGGATGATCCCTAAAAAGTTGATCAAAGGCATGGGCGGCGCGATGGACCTTGTCGCTGGTGCAAAAAATATTATTGTTACTATGACCCATGCAAGTAAACATGGTGACTCGAAACTGCTAGAAAGTTGCTCTTTACCTTTAACTGGTGTTAACTGTGTAAAGAAAATAGTGACAGATTTAGCCGTGTTAGAAGTCAAAGACGGCGCATTTCATCTTTTAGAACGCGCACCGGGCGTGTCAGTTGATGAAATTATTAGTAAAACAGCAGGTAAATTACTTGTTGATGGTGAAATCCCTGAGATGGTTTTTTAATTTAACGCTCAGGTTCACCCTGTACCGACCTCATTCCCAGTGCCAATGGCGCTGAGTTACCCAAAATCCCTCGCAAGAGGGATTTTTTTTACCCTATTGCTAGGTTGCACTATGTTATGGCAAAAAAACTGTTTGTGCCCCATAATTGTGAAAACCACCCGCTATCTGTAATGCATAAAAAGTAAAATAACTAACTATTTAGCTGTCAAACTCAGCTTTGTAGATTAAATAAACTTTTAAAGTGTGCTTTTTAAGCATAAATCCACTAATTCACGATAACCCATACAAATCTTGTGCGTACTTTGCAAATTGGGTTAATAATTGCTTAACTAACGGTATGAGTTAATTAAATAGTATTATCATGCAAACACCTATCAGAGGATTGCGTTCATTTTGTTTTGCGGCAAGAACGCTAAGCTTTAAAGAAGCCGCCAATCAGCTTTATTTGACTCCATCTGCTGTTAGTCATCAAATAAAGCAACTAGAAGAACAGTTAGGGATTGAGTTGTTTGAGCGCCAAACACGCTCAATTAGACTTACAGCTGCGGGGAAAAACTTTTATGACTCGGTATCACCACTTATAAAAGCACTCGAAAAAACCATTAACGAATTTAGTCAGCTGCAAGAAAATATAACCATCAGCATTACTTTGCCAGAGTTTTTTGCCAGTGAGTTATTAATGCCGAAACTGAGCGAGTGGACTGTTGAGCACCCTAAAACCAATTTACAACTAAACACCATGAAAACGCGTAAAGAGTTAACTAAACAAAGTGATTTATCTATTGTGCTGTCGTCTTCGAAGCCAATTGAAGGCGTTGTCCACGAGCTGTTTTCATTACAATACACACCGGCTTGTAATAAAGAAAATTGGCAACAGTGGCACAAAAAGCCACTTGAAGCATTACAACAAGTGCCGTTAATTTTGCACAAAGCGCGTCCTTGGGCTTGGCATCAATGGGCTGAACATGCAGGCCTTGATGACTTTTCACCCAAGCAAATTATACAAGTAGATAGTATGTTTGGTGTTGCCCGTGCAGCGCAACAAGGTATGGGTATAGCGCTAATTCCTTTGCCTATTAGTCAAACATGGTTTGACGAAGGCTGGTTGTGCAACTTTACTGATGAACCATTAGTAACCAAGGATAAATACTATTTAGTACAGCACTACCCTGGCGAGGCAAATGCACAGCTTGAGCTATTTATAAAATGGCTGCTAGACACATTTAAACACTTAAAATAAAGCCAATAACAGTGATGATCCGACATTAATTGTACTCTTATAATTTGATATACAACTCATTAAATACGATAAACCCAGCTCAATGGGTTTATCGTAAAAATAGTTTATTTTGAAGCCTTACTCTGCATTTCCTCAGCCATTATTCTAAACTGTTAGGTGTCTTTGCGAGCGACAAAATCTAACACAGTTGCATTGATACAATAACGATCTTCACCTTTTGGGCCTTCACCTGGGAACAAATGCCCTAAATGAATACCCGTAGATTTAGATTTAATTTCAATACGTTGCATACCGTAACTATTGTCTTCATGCATGGTCACACTGTCTTTGATGGGGTGAGTAAATGACAGCCACCCGGTGCCCGATTTGAACCGATCCCGAGTATCAAACAGTGGTACACCACTGAGTTTGTCTATAAAAATACCGTCCGGGGTATTTTTAAAAATATCGTACTGTTTACAAAACGGACTATCTGTACGGGCCTTAAATGCCACTGTATATGCTTCACTATCCCCTAATTTAAATGCGCCAAGTGCTTTATAAAACTCTTCGCTAGACACATAACCTTGGCGACCATAAACCTCTTTACCATCTTCTAAAAATAAGATTGTTGGGGTGGCCCACGTCGCTGATTTAATCGTTAAACCATCAAGTTGATCGGCTTTACGATAAGTGACGGCAATGGTTCCTTGATAATCATTTAACACATCTTTTTTGAGTTTTTCACAATAAGGGCAGTAATCTCGTGAATCAATGATCACTATCTGCTTTCCTGCGAGTAAAGCCGTATTATCAACTTTATCATCACTGCGTTTTTCAAAAACAACGCCTGTTGAATGATCTGGGCAATAGCCATTAGGATTTTTAACTAAGTAGTCTTGGTGATATTCCTCAGCCGGAAAAAATACCGTTAATGGTTTTATAATGGTTTTTATAGAGCCATAACCAGCTTGGGTTAGTTTATCTTGATACTGCTGTTTTAATTCTTCAGCCAGTGCAGCTTGTTGCTCAGTAGTAGTTAAAATAATTGAACGGTACTGCGTGCCAATATCATTTCCTTGGCGATTTTTTTGCGTTGGATCATGACTTTCAAAGTAACTTTTTAATAACGTTGCAGCACTGATTATATTGCTATTGTAAGTAACCTGAACAACTTCAGCGTAATTATTTTCATCGAACTTGCGCGATGATTGGGTAATATTACGATAAGTTGCTTTAAAACCCTTACCATCTGCATAGCCTGACTTTGCATCAATTACACCAGGAAGCGCTTCATAACGTTTTTCTGCCCCCCAAAAGCAACCAGAACCAAGTACCATGGTTTCTAAATGCATTGTTGCTTGAATATCATTATCTTTTTCATTGTTAAGGGAAACACCATAACTTGCCGCACTGAACAAAATTGTTAAAGTGGTTAATTTAAGCCAATTCTTTGCTGCCAACATACTCTACCTCTTTCTATTTGTTGCTTCATTTTAGTAGACCTTGAAGCAGAACATATTATTTCAGGAATGTGGGTTATTTTATCGCTCATTATTGCGGCTTTACCGAATCCGACTTAACCTATGCGAATAAATGAGGTAAAACGTGTTTATTTAATAAAGGTACAAATATGAAAAACCTTATTGCTTTTTCTGCATTATCAATTGCCCTTGCACTTAGTACGCAAAGCCATGCTGCAGAGTTTAATTTTTCTTCCAAGCTTGATAGTAATGCACAAGCATTAGTGTTGTTTTACAGTGAGGATGGGAGCAATACCGCATTTAACTCAATCAATAAAAAGTTCAATGCTCAATTACAGCACGCTATTGAAAATGAAAGTTTTAGTGGCAAATACGCCAGTACTGTTGAATTAATTGCACCTTATAATAGTGACTATAAACGCGTGCTAATTGTTGGTACCGGTAAGCAAGATAAGCTTGATAGAGCGTTAATGACCAAACTAGGTGGTAATATTCATGCGCGATTAATGAGCAGTAAAACAACAACTGCTGCGGTTGCATTCGATGACGTTGAAGGCGTAAACAATAACAGTGTACTTAGTGCTCACTTTGCACACGGTGCAAATTTACGCGACCATCGTTTTGAAAAATATAAACAAAATCCGAACACTCACACTGTCAGTTATCATTTTGACGTTAGTAATTCCAAGCAAACAAAACGTAATTATTCTGAACTTGAAAGCATTCAAGCAGGAGTGTTTTTAGCACGTGACTTAACCTCAGAAGTGGCCAGCGAAATGACTCCTGTTGACTTTGCTAGTGCGGCAAAAGAGCTTGAGTCTCTAGGTGTAGAAATCACTATTTTAGAGCCTAAGCAATTAATAGAACTAGGTATGGGGGCACTTGAAGCTGTCGGGCGTGGCAGCGAACAAGGCGCTCGCTTAGTCGTTGCACATTACAAAGGCTCAAACGCGACCCCTATTGCTCTGGTTGGTAAAGGGATCACCTTTGACTCTGGTGGTTATAGTATCAAAACAGGCGCATCAATTGCGCGTATGAAATCTGATATGGCTGGCGCCGCCGCTGTACTTGGGACTATCAAAGCAATGGCGCTTGCAAAAGCTGACAAAAACATTGTTGCCGTTATGGGTATGGCTGCCAATATGGTGTCGCAATACGCTGTTGCCCCTGGTGATGTGGTTCGCACCGCAGAAGGTTTAAGCGTTGAGATTGTTAATACTGATGCAGAAGGACGCTTAGTATTAAGTGATGCAATGTGGTATGCACGTGAATATTTCAAGCCGGAGATCATGATAGACGTTGCCACCCTTACCGGCTCTAAAATCAAAGCCGTAGGTAACGATTATGCGGCGGTGTTTTCTGATGACGATACGCTTGTTACGCAACTCACTTTAGCTGGAATGCAAGTAAACGAAAACCTATGGCGCTTACCGCTGGGATATAAAGAAACCTTAAGTTCAGACATTGCCGATCTTAAAAACCTAGGCTCAAGTGGCCCCGGAGCAACAACGGCCGCCAGCTTTTTGCAACATTTTGCTGGTGAAACTCGTTGGGTACACATAGATATTGCAGGTAATGCACTAGCAACTAAAGGAAAAGATGAAATTTCACCAGGCGGCACAGGTTATGGTGTGCGCTTGCTCAGTGAGTGGCTGTTAAGTAATTAGCAGTAAGCTATTATAACTTAATGCATTCTACTAACATCATTAGTTGTTATAACAACTGTGGCATTATCAAACACCTACTCTAAGCAATAGTGAGTGATATGCCACAGTTTTTTATAGTCTGACTCACATATCTAGTTTACGTGTATTAGTCCAGAACATTCCATAACCAAACTAATGTGTTTGCGCTACACTGGGTAATGTTAATATTGCAAGGTTGTTAACTAGTCGCATCGCTATAAACATTTCATACGTTATATGCTAGTTTGAGGTATTCAAGAATAATAAATACATTTGGCTATGGATCAACAAACTATCTCTCCAACTATTAGTGTCCTCAGTAATAACAGCATATTGCTTGATGCCACTGCCCTAAACGATGACAGTCTGAGCATTCAAAAAAAAATCTGGGCACTAGTGCAACAATGCAACACCAGCGACGCCTTTATAGATGTAGTACCCGCAATGAACTCGCTGACAGTTTATTTAATAGACCCTACTTCGCTTGCTCACTGGCAAGCTCAGTTAGCACTTTGGTGGGCAAATATAAATCCGCACGACTATCAGGGTAAGCATCATAAAATTATTACCCAATACGGTGGTGACTATGGCCCAGATCTAGACTATGTAGCTGAGTATCACAATTTATCGCCACAACAAGTAATTGATATACATAGCCAAGGGCATTATCAAGTATTGTTTTTAGGCTTTCAGCCAGGCTTTGCATATTTGCACGGTCTGAATAGTCAATTACATACTCCGCGCAGAGCACAGCCGCGAACTCGAGTGCCCAAAGGTTCGGTTGCCATTGGCGCTAATCAAACCGCGATTTACCCAGCTGATTCGCCCGGTGGTTGGCATATTATCGGCCACAGTGATTTTGCATTATTTGACAGTGAAAATACTCCACCATGCGCAATACAACCGGGCGATACGCTGCAATTTATTACTAAGGAGTCGGTATTATGATCACCGTAATAAAGCCCGGAATGCAAATGACGATTCAAGATCTCGGCCGTCATGGCTATCGTCATTTAGGAATTGCCCAATCTGGTGCGCTTGACCCTTATGCAATGATCATTGCCAATCGTTTAGTGGGCAATGATGATAATCAAAGTGTTATTGAGATCACTTTAGGCTTAGCGCAATTGCAGTTTCAATGTGCCACTGTTATTGCGCTGCATGGCGCTGATATGCAAGCAAAGCTTGATGGAGTAAGTATTTATCCCGGCTGGAGTTACCCAGTAGAGCAAGGACAAACACTGACATTTGCCACCGCTCGGCAAGGTTTTCGCAGCTACCTCGCAATTAAAGGCGGCATTGATTGTCATGCAGTGATGAATTCAACAGCCACCGATATTGCAGCAGGTTTTGGTGGCCTAACGGGCGCGCCTTTACAAGCCAATGATCAAGTCCCAATCACGCCATTTGATGGCAATTGGCCGCAACGTGGTGCGATTGCCCCCGCTAAGCGCAGTGTGATCCGCGTCCATTCAGGCCCACATAAACAATTACTATCACAACAATTTAGTGATTTTTTTGCCCAGACGAAATGGCAAGTCAGTTCGCAAAGTAATCGTATGGGAGTGAGGCTCAGTACTGAGAATAATCAATTAATGCATACACATTCATTGCCTTCTTTAGCTGTTAGCCCGGGCTCTATACAACTAACGCCCAGTGGTGAGCCTATCGTATTGCTAAATGATGGCCAAACAACCGGAGGATACCCGCTACTTGGTACTATAATAAGTGCGGATCAACACCAATTTGCACAACTTAAACCTGGTGACTTTGTGCGATTTGAATTCGTCAACCTAGCAGCTGCAAATACTGCGCAGCGAAAACTTGACGCTCACCTACAACAATTGACTATTGCACTAAAAAACTTGAGCATCAGATAACCAATCACTAAATAAAAGCTCAGCTTAATAAATAATAATAAACACAGCACAGTGTAGGAACTATGATGTTTGATCTTAATTATTGGCCATTAATTGGCATTCCAGTGGTTGTGCTAGGATTTGCCTTGCGCTTTAACCCACTGATTGTAGTAACCGTTGCTGGCCTTGCAACTGGTTGGGCGGTAAATTTAGATATCCTCACCCTTTTGCAAACCTTTGGCGAGAAGTTTATGAACTCTCGTCAACTGGCCAGCTTTATTCTTATTTTACCCGTTATCGCACTGCTAGAGCGCTATGGTTTACAACAGCATGCGAAAAACTGGATTGCACAAATTCAAAGTGCCACCAGCGCACGTATATTAGCCCTGTATTTTATCGTTCGAGAATGCTCAGCAGCCCTTGGGTTATTAAGCCTTGGCGGTCAAGCACAAACTGTTCGTCCATTATTAGCCCCCATGGCATTAGGTGCCGCGACCAATAAACACGGTGAGCTGCCAAAACCCATAAAAGACATGATCAGCGCCCATGCAGCTGCCGTTGATAATATTGCGATGTTCTTTGGAGAAGACATTTTCATTGCTTTTGGTGCTGTACTATTGATGGATGCCTTCTTAAAGGAAAACGGCATTGCCGGTATTGAACCGCTGCATATTGGTTTATGGGCTATTCCGACCGCCATTGCCGCACTCATTATTCATTTATTTAGATTATCTCGTTTAGAAGCAAAAATAGCTCTGGCTGTTGCTCACTACAAACAGCAGGAAGTGTGATGAGTAAAGTACTAACAACCGATGTAACTAACTCAAACGCTACAATTATCACCATTGAGAACATTTATTTATTAATCGGTCTCGTTGTGATGTTTTTAGTTGTTCGAACGCTGCAAGACAAAAACCATCCAAAAAGGCTCACCACAGCATTATTTTGGTTGTTATTTGGTAGCAGTTTTTTATTTGGTGATGTATCTATTGCCTTGTTCGGCAAAGCCAACACTTATTTATGGGTTGGTGTGAGCGTAGTATTAATTGCCCTGTTAGCGGGTTTAAACCTAGTAAGCATGGGCAGTTATCAACCACTCACTGAGCAGCAACAAACACAATCGGCCTCTCGCCTGGGCAATAAATTATTTGTTCCCGCATTAATGATACCCGTGATCACGGTATTACTGACTGTTTCTTTTGATGGTATCGCAATTGGTGATTATTACTTACTTGATCAACGTCATTTAACTCTCGCATCTCTCACTATAGCGTGTGTGTCTGCGCTACTGATTGGCTGGAAAATTACTGGGGGAAATCCGATTGAAGCTATCACTGAATCCCGTCGGCTGCTAGATTCTATCGGTTGGGCAGCAATACTGCCACAAATGCTAGCAATGCTTGGTGGCGTGTTTATTGTGGCGCAAACAGGAGACTCAATTAAAGAGTTGGTTACTTTATTTATAGCGCCAGAGAATCGTTTTATGCTGGTGGTGCTGTATTGTGTTGGCATGGCGTTATTTACCATGGTGATGGGAAATGCGTTTGCTGCATTTCCGGTAATGACTGCGGGTATTGCTATGCCTTTTTTAATCGAAGGTCATGGCGCCAGCGCCGCACCACTGGTAGCAATTGGGATGTACAGTGGTTACTGTGGAACGTTAATGACGCCAATGGCAGCAAACTTTAATATCATTCCAGCGGCATTACTCGACCTAAAAGACAAATACCATGTTATAAAGGTGCAAATACCTACTGCGCTGGCCTTATTAACGGTCAATATTATTTTAATGTATATGGTGGTTTTTAATGACTAAACTGACATCAAGCATGCCCTGCGTATTGATAACTGGGTTTGCACCATTTGGCGGCGAATCGCTCAATCCGTCGTGGCAAGCGGTAAGCAAACTCGACGAACATTTAATCGCTAAGCACCGAGTAATAGCCCTTGAGCTACCGTGTGAGTTTAATACCTCATTAGAGGTGCTTTATAAAGCCATAGAGCAGCATCATCCGGTTCTAGTATTATGTATCGGCCAAGCCGGTGGCCGCAGTGAAATAAGCATAGAGCGTATCGCGATTAATATTGATGATGCCCGAATTAAAGACAACGCAGGAAAGCAACCCATTGATCACCCCGTAGTCAAAAATGCTCCTGCTGCTTATTTTGCACAATTACCTATCAAACGCATGTTATTAGCACTGCAACAAAGTGAGATCCCAGCCGCCATTTCTAATACAGCGGGTACATATGTGTGTAATCACGTTATGTATGGTCTATTACATCATATCAATGAGCATGAACCACACATCAAAGGGGGCTTTGTGCATATCCCTTATTTACCAAGCCAAGCTGTGCACCATAATGGCGCACCGAGTATGAGCGAAGAAACTGTGCTAAGCGCGTTAAAAGTAATGATCAACGAAGCTATTGTTGCAAAACAAGATGTAAAAGTCGCGGCTGGCACCACCCACTGACCAATTTGGTGCATCAGCGGCCATACTGGTGCATAAATTATTCTGAAAATATTGTAAAAGCTATGTGACTTAGTTAATTATTTCTGTTAAAACAAACGTGAATGGTTAGGTATTATGACCTAACTAACACACATGATAGGAATGAGGAGTTACTATGTGTTCAATTTTTGGTGTATTAGATATAAAGTCTGATCCCGCTCCATTGCGTACGCAAGCAATTGAAATGTCAAAATTATTACGTCACCGCGGGCCTGATTGGTCTGGTGTATATTCATCTGAGAAAGCGATTTTAGTGCATGAACGTTTAGCCATTGTTGGTGTATCAAGCGGTGCGCAGCCTTTATACAACCCTGAAAAAACTCATATTCTAGCGGTTAATGGCGAAATTTATAATCACAAAGAACTTGCCGCTAACCTTGAAACCGATTTCACTTTTCAAACTCAATCAGATTGTGAAGTTATCTTAGCGTTATACAAACAGAAAGGGCCTGAATTTTTAGATGATCTGAACGGTATTTTTGCTTTTTGTTTATATGACGAAGAACAAGACGCTTATTTAATTGGCCGTGATCATATTGGTATTATTCCACTTTATACTGGCCACGATGAGCACGGTAACTTTTATGTTGCCTCAGAGCTAAAAGCACTTTCACCAATCTGTAAGCATATTGAAGAATTTCCTCCTGGACATTTTTTATGGAGTAAAGATGGTCAATTGCGCCCATATTATGCCCGTGATTGGCAAAGCTTCGATGCAGTTAAAGATAACAGCGCAAAAGCCGAAGACGTCAAAGATGCACTTGAAGCCGCCGTTAAACGTCAATTAATGTGTGACGTACCTTATGGCGTGTTGTTGTCAGGTGGTTTAGATTCATCCGTTATTTCAGCTATTACCCAACGTTTTGCAGCAAAACGTATTGAAGATAATGATGAAAGCGATGCATGGTGGCCTAAACTGCACTCTTTCTCGGTTGGCCTTGAGGGCTCCCCAGATCTAGCGGCTGCACAAAAAGTAGCTGATATGATAGGAACTGTTCATCACCCGATTATATTTACGATTCAAGAAGGGATTGATGCCCTACGTGAAGTTATTTATCACATTGAAACCTACGATGTAACTACGATCCGTGCTTCTACTCCGATGTACTTAATGGCTCGCCAAATCAAAGCGATGGGTATTAAAATGGTGCTCTCTGGTGAAGGCGCTGATGAGCTATTTGGTGGTTACTTGTACTTTCATAAAGCACCAAATGCACAAGAGTTTCATGAAGAATTAAACCGTAAAGTATCTAAACTGCACATGTTTGATTGCTTACGCGCAAATAAATCAATGGCGGCATGGGGTGTAGAAGCCCGCGTTCCCTTCCTTGATAAAGAGTTTGTTGATGTTGCTATGCGTATCAACCCTGAAGCTAAAATGTGTAAAGATGGCAAAATTGAAAAGCATATTTTACGTGAAGGCTTTGACGGCTACTTACCTGATGAAGTGTTATGGCGTCAAAAAGAGCAGTTTTCGGATGGTGTAGGCTACAGCTGGATTGATACATTAAAAGAGTTTGTAAACGAGCAAGTAACCGATCAAGAGCTTGAAAACGCAAAATTTAAATACCCTATTAACACACCTGATTCAAAAGAAGCGTATTACTACCGTACTATTTTTGAATCTCACTTCCCAGGTGATGCAGCCGCTAAATGTGTACCACACGGTAAGTCTGTAGCCTGTTCAACGCCTGAAGCGTTATTATGGGATGCATCATTTCAAAATAATGCCGATCCATCAGGTCGTGCCGCAGGTATTCATAACGACGCCTATGCACAAAAGAAATAATAAGCCTAGTCGCTTATTAAATCTGGCATTAACTCACAGACTGCACAAAGCCCCGCGCTTTGTGCAGTCTTTTGCTATTGAGCAAGTTTTTAACGATACAGCGAGACGCTGTAAAGGTTCGTCTGCGTTAATTGTTATTTATAAAACAGGGTTAACAACTCGACTAATGCAGCGCATTGCAAAAAACACCGCTCAGCCCGCCACCGTATTTTTAAATCAAGCCAATATCAAAAAAAATCGATGCCCTATTCGTTGGTTTAATCACAGCCATGAGATCAGCCGCTGTGGTCATGGGACACTCGCCGCTGCACTGTTTTTACAAAAATGGCAAGGGTTTAGCCCAAACACCTTTTATACAAATACAGGGGAAGTATTTGAAACCAGAATACATCAACGCGCACTGCAACTACAATTAGTCACCATTGATAGCACCGAGGTACAAACAGAGGTTCTGCTGCAACAAGCCATTCCTACCTCAATAGTGCAAAGCTATAAAACGGCAGAAATTAACGGCTACAGTACTGTGATGATTAACAGTGTTCAGCCTTTAGAAACACTCGCGATAAATACAGCACAATTACAATACTACCCAAATGCAGTGATTGTATTGCAACAACGCCAAACAGCTAATCAAACCACACAGTGGCATTTTCGATATTTTGCTCCTTATTATGGCGTGGATGAAGATAGCGCTACTGGTTCAGCCATCAGCATTATTGCCCCGATAATCAAACAATACACTGAACAAACACATGGCCAGCTTTTCCAAGATTCTGTTGCCGGAGCAACCATTAATTACCGTTTAAAAAACAGTAATGTCATTATCAGTTAAGCCACTAAATTTGACGGTGTATTTTCCAAGCCCTGCATAGTCAATTTCAGTATCAACATCAGTGTCTAACTCAATAACACCACAATATGAGCCTGTTATGAGAATTTGGCCAGCAGCGAGCGTGATCCCACACTTAGCCAGATAATTTACTGCCCAATAGATTGGTGTTTGTGCCAGACCACATGGGTGCTTGCCAAGATAGCTATGACAGCGATTATTTTGTGTTATCGCGATAGTAATATGTGCCGCATCATAAGCTGCTTGCTTATTAATTTTAGGACCAAGTAACACCCCTTGGTTACTTAAGCCATCCGCTAACTTTGCAAAGTGATTTGCTTGATACGCTGTAGAGAAACGGTTTTGGATCAGCTCAAGTGCCATATGCGTGTCACTCACCGCGTGGTCAATTTCAGCTTCGCTATAGCTTGCCTGCTTTGGCATATTTTGCGCAAACACAAAAGCAATTTCAGGCTCTATCCGTGCCTTGTTTTGTTCAGTATATAATGTGCAGATTTGTGCAAATGATTGCGGCGGCTTTAATATTGGAGCCAAAATAATCGCACCGTTATCAAGTGGTAATAGGCATTTCCAACCAAATACTTGGCCCTTGTTTAATGCAATCATCAATTGTTGAACAGCTAAACTATCTTCAGTGCTTGTTAATGCTAATTGTGGCGGTAAATCTGATTGTGGCGCTGCACTTGTGCGTTGTGCAAATAAATGTGCTGCAATCGTTTTTAATTTAGTAGAACTGTCCACACTAACCTCTTCGTAATAAGGTTTTATAATGGCTACACCAGCAGCCGTAGGTTTAATGTAGTATTTATACTATTAAAAAATCAATTTGCGCAGCATTTTTAGCTAAGTACAGCTAAATAATAAATTATGGACTGTTCATTGTTTAAATTGGCCTTAATAAACACAATGCAAAATACCCCTGCTCGTCTTGCCACGTTTGCTCTAAACGTAATCCAGCTTGGGCGCTAAGTTCAGTAAATGCCTGTAGTGCGTATTTATGGGAGTTTTCTGTATGGATGCTCTCACCTTGAGAAAAGCTAAATGATTCGCCATTGACGGTGACTGTTTGATCACAGTTACTGATCAAATGCATTTCAATACGGCTTAGTTTTTCATTAAACCGTGATTGGTGATTAAACTGGCTAAGATCGAAATCAGCATTTAACTCAGCGTTAATACGCTGGAGCAAGTTTTTATTAAATGCCGCGGTGACGCCTTGTTTATCGTCATAAGCATCAAGTAATACTTGACGGTCTTTGAGCAAATCAATGCCAATCAGTACATAACCGTTAATACCACATAACCGATGGAAACTTTTCATGATCTCAATGGCTTTTAGCGGTGAAAAATTGCCTATTGTTGAGCCTGGAAAATACACGAGGTTCGTTTGGCTATCCAATTGTGTTTCACGGCTTAACTGCTTTACCATTTGGCTATGAGTAAAATCCCCCAACAACGGCGAAATAGCTAACTCAGGAAATAATGGAGATAAATGGGCCAGTGAGTAATTAAGCATTTCATTAGAGATCTCAAATGGCACAAAACTTTTCACATTCACTAAGTGCGCTAACAAATAAGCAATTTTTTTACCTGAGCCACAGCCCGGCTCTATGATTGATAAGTTATCAGGAAGCAACTTGGCAATTGCTTGGCTGTGCTTGGTTAAAATGCTCAGCTCTGTGCGTGTCACGTAGTACTCATCAAGCTCAGTGATCTGCTCAAACAAAGCGGCCCCATTATCATCATAAAAATATTTACAGGGTAGATTCTTTTGTTGCTGTGACAGTCCCGCAATAACATCGTTTAAAAAGCGGTTATCAATGTCGGTTGTCATTAATGTTGTTACTTGGCTCATGCTCAATCCTTAGCGAGTCTAATACCACTGCGCATCCACGCTTGGTGTGGGTAATAGAAATTGCGATAAGTTAGTCTTAAATGATTTTGCGGGGTAAGTTTACAGCCACCGCGCAGTACCATTTGGTTCGCCATAAATTTACCATTGTATTCCCCTGCCACGCCTGCTATTGGCTTAAAGCCTGGGTACGGTAAATAGGCGCTGTTTGTCCACTGCCAACAGTTGTCGGTCAGCTGGGTGATAGTTTGCGCCGCATTACTGTTAGCAACGCTTTCCCATTCAAATTCGGTTGGGAGGCGTGCTTGTGAGTAATGTGCAAAAGCGTTTGCTTCGTAAAAGGTAACATGGCTTAGCGGCTCATTTAGCGCCAAAGGCTGTAATCCAGCTAATGTAAATTCAAACCACTCATTATTTACTTTATGCCAATAGAGTGGCGCAGTTTGCCGAGCATTATTTATCTGCGCCCAACCGTCACTGAGCCAATGCTCTGGGTTTTGGTAACCACCATCTTGTATAAACGCTAAATACTCAGCATTGGTAGTTAGCCGATTAGCAAATTTAAATGGCTGAATAAGCACTTCATGAGTTGGCCGTTCATTGTCGTAGCTAAACGTTTGCTCAGTTGCACCAATATTTGCAGTATGCTTTGAAAATGCCACAAAGCTAAGAGGACTGGCTTGCGTAACAGGATTTTCTATACGGATTTTGTTAGTGTCACAATAAGCAGGAAACAACGGATTAACTGAAAAGTTATATTGAATGTCCATCAGCATTAATTCTTGGTGCTGTTGTTCATGGTTAAGTCCTAATTCAATAACTTGCTTTATTGACTCGCTACACGGTGCACTCAGTAATTCAATCACCGCCCGGTCAACATATTCTCTATAGGTAATCACGTCATCTAAACTAGGCCGCGATAAACTCCCTCTGCAGGCACGCTTAAATTGTTCAGCTATACCGTTATAATATGAGTTAAATAAAGTTTTAAAGTTAGGATTAAATACTGTGTAGTGAGAGCTATGTGCAATTAGTAAAAAAGTTTCAAAGAACCACGTTGTGTGCGCAAGGTGCCATTTACTAGGGCTTACATCGGCCATAGCTTGTAATTGGCAATCTTCTGCTGATAACGAGTTTATTAACGTCACGCTTTGGTGTCGAACACGCTGGTAATGATGGACTAATTGATGCTCATCAGCTGTGTTTTTAGTGTTCTCTTTGCCATGGTTACTCATAGTAATGACTAAATTCCTTATCACAACTTAACAATGATATAGCTCACCTAATGTTAAATCATATTCATATTACGCTTTCATTACTGCGACTATAAAACGTCAATCTCGTGCAGCTGCCTTTTACAACTACAAAAAATAATAGTTCAATTAACCACAAAAAACAGCCGCGATTACTTTAACAATCAAACTAATTTTTGACCTTTTGCGAATTATGTAGTTTTATATAAAAACATAAAAATGGTTGCAATGGCCATATAAGCCGCTATTTAACTACAAAATCATTTACATTTGGTATTTAACTCATACACTAGTAGCTGTATGATCATCTTTTAAATTAGTTAGTCTTCAAATAAATTTAAGTATCAATTATTACCTAACCTGAACTTTGCTTTAAAAATTTACTAACGTAGTGATTTATTATCCAAAGCTCAGGTTACTTAGACTAATTAAATTAGGTATGTTGCTGGTAACAAGCAGCTTGTTAGGACAACAAAAGAGGTATTGCATGAGCGAAAATCATGACAAATATAGTATCGACAATACGGATTACACCGTAGGTCAGGATAACGTGCAAAAATGGGGATTTGATATACACAACCCTGTTTTTGGCATCAGCGCGGGCCTGATTGTCATCTTTTTAATCGCCATTCTCGCTACCGATCCACAAACTGCAAAAGCAGCACTTGATGGTGTGAAACTCGATATAATTAATAATTTTGATGCCTTGTTTATGTGGGCTGCAAACTTCTTCGTTATTTTTTGTTTAGCACTGATTGTTTCTCCTTACGGAAAGATCCGTTTAGGAGGCAGTGATGCTAAGCCTTCATATACTCGTGTTTCATGGCTCGCTATGTTATTCGCCGCAGGCATGGGTATTGGCTTAATGTTTTGGGGGGTAGCTGAACCGGTTGCATATTTTACTGGTTGGTATGAAACACCACTGAATGTAACAGCCAACACCCCAGAAGCTGCAAAACTGGCAATGGGGGCAACTATGTTCCATTGGGGCCTGCACCCTTGGGCTATTTATGCTGTAGTTGGCTTATCACTATCATTCTTTACATATAACAAAGGTTTACCACTGTCTATCCGGTCAATTTTTTACCCTATATTGGGCGATAAAGCATGGGGCTGGCCTGGTCATATCATTGATATTTTAGCAGTACTGGCAACTTTATTTGGCTTGGCAACATCATTGGGGTTAGGCGCTCAGCAAGCGTCTGCGGGGATAAACCACGTGTTTGGTCTCGAAGGTGGCATTGGCTCACAAATACTCGTTATTGTTGGCGTTACCCTACTGGCTATTATTTCTGTTGTGCGTGGTATCGATGGCGGTGTAAAACTCCTTAGTAATATCAACATGCTAATTGCTTTTGCCCTTTTGGTATTTGTTTGCTTAGTTGGCTTTGCTGTTGCGATGGGTAATATTCCTACCACCTTTATGGGTTATGTAGAAAATATCATTCCATTAAGTAATCCACATGGCCGTGAAGACGAAACATGGATGCATGGCTGGACTGTATTTTACTGGGCTTGGTGGATTTCGTGGTCACCGTTTGTAGGCATGTTTATCGCTCGCGTATCACGCGGTCGTACTATCCGTGAATTTTTGATTGCGGTATTACTTATTCCAACATTGGTTACAGTATTATGGATGTCAATTTACGGCGGTATCGCAATTGATCAAGTAGTCAATGGTGTTGGCGCACTTGGCCTAAATGGTTTAACCGATGTCCCTATGGCTATGTTTCAAATGCTAGATGAATTACCTATGTCTAATATTTTGTCTGTAATTGCTGTGCTATTAGTTTTAGTGTTTTTTATCACTTCATCTGATTCAGGGTCATTAGTAATAGACTCTATCACTGCTGGCGGGAAAATTGATGCGCCAGTACCACAACGCATATTTTGGGCATCTATTGAAGGTGCTATCGCAGCCGCGCTACTGTGGATTGGTGGAACACAAGCAATCGAAGCACTGCAAGCAGGTGCGGTCTCTACCGGCTTACCATTTACAATCGTCTTGCTGTTTATGTGTTTAAGCCTTATTTTAGGTCTGAGAACTGAGCCGTTACCGGCTAAATAAACGCTATTTAAAACCACAAACGCCGCAAATTTGCGGCGTTTTTTTATTTAAGCTTATTAGCTAAAGTTCAGGTTAAGAAATTTTTAACTCCATAACTGCGAGATCGGTGTATCTTCTCGGTAATGGTGACTCAATTGTGCTTGTAACAGTTCAGCCGTTGCTAAAGCGTCAGTTAAAGCGTTATGGTTTTTATACACAGGTAATGAATAGCGCTGGCGACAATCACCTAATCTAAGCGAACCTAACTTAGAATTAAATAACCAACCTAGCAAACCCTGCCTGGCTTTTAAGGCTTTTCGTTCAATTTCCATGGTATCAACCAAAGCAAAGTTGATCCCCTCGTTAAGCCTAAGTAACAGTGCAGTATTTAAGAAGTGTCGCTCAATCGCGGCATAGTGTACAACAACCACTTTACCACTGAGTGCTTGCAATAATGGCTCAATAATATGATTAAAATCCGGTGCATCGTCAATTTCTGAATGTGTTATGCCATGTATTACAATGGATCCCTCGTTGAAATTACGCCTAGGGCGCACCACCCAATGGCGACTATCTTTGCAATATATACGCTGTAAATTAAAAGGAATTAAACCAACGCTGACAATATCATCACTGGTGCTATCTAAACCGGTTGTTTCAAAGTCCATTGCAACAAATGGCACATCTTTAATTGCTGCGAATTTATCGCTAAAAGCAGCTCCATAAAAACGTTTGATAGTGTCATTTTGAGCGCCGCTTAATAAATTTTTATAGCGTGTTGCCCAGTCAATCATTGCTTGCTTTTTGAAAGCCATAAATTACTTTACCCCAGAGTTTGCTGAGTAACTAAATTTCAAATAGCTTTGTGCTTTTTCTAAAATTGCAAAAGCTTCTTTTAAGTTACGCTGCTCAAAAGGCGATAATAAATGAGGGTCTAAATCGTTGTCGGGTTCTTCCCCTTGTTCAATTTGCCACGCTTGGTGACGGATCCGCATCATGGCAATATATTCTAGCGCATCTCTCAAATCTTGTGCTTTGCCTTGCGGTAGAAGCTTGGCTTCAATAATATCTTCTAAGCGTTCGAACGAGTTTTGCTTACGTGATCCAACCGCCAATGCGTGAACACGAATAACATCTGAAAGCGGCGCTGTGCCTCTGCGCTTTAAATTCATAGAACGTTTATGCTGACCGTTGTGCTCCATAACAAAGCCTTTAAAAAACCCCAATGGTGGGGTTCTGTTGCGAGCATTTGCAGCCATATTAGCTAAAAATACGCGATTAACTTTGCTTTGTTTGGCAATAAATATTTTAAGCTCATCGGCCCATTTGGTTTTACCCCACACCCCGTCTAAATCAAAAAATATGGAGCTATTTAGTAAGGCTTGCGGTTTAGGCAGCTCTATCCACTGAGCAAATTGCTCAAACCATTGTGCACGTGTTTTTCGCCATTTTTTAAATGACGCCATTATTTCGCCATCACAATAGGTATAACCGCATTGAGCTAAACCATCACAAACAAAATCGGCAATATTTTGAAAATACGTATCATGAAGTTCAACATCATAATCATCATCTAGAATGAGCGCGTTATCTTGATCAGTAACAATGAGTTGCTCATCCCGCGCCATTGAACCTAATGCGATAAAACAGTATGCAACCGGCGGCGGCCCATACTTTTCTTCGGCTAATACCAGTAACCTTTGTTTAAAAGTGCGGCCAATCACAGCCATTGCCGTGCCAATCATATGCGAGTTTGCATCTTCATTTACCATGCGTACAAACACATTCGGCAGCTGGCGTGCATAGTGGGTTAAATCTTCAATCGATTGCTGCGCAAGTATTCCACGTACCAATAGCAAGCTGCTTTGTGATTCATAGCGTAAAATATCAGAAAGAGAAATAACCCCAATTGGACGGCGTTTTTGGACCACCGGTAAGTGATGTAAGTTATCACGTAGCATCGCAAGTACAGCTTCGAAAACATAGGCATTGGCATCTAATAAAACCAAGTTTGTAGACATTATTGTATGCGCGGGTGTGTCAAATGCCAGCCCATGAGCAATGACTTTGGTACGTAAATCTTTGTCTGTGATAATACCAACAACTTGACCATCATCTTCCTCTGGGTCGTCGTTAATAGGTTTGGTACTATCAGTAACTAAAACCGATGACACCGATTCATCAGTCATAAGCTGGGCAACTTGTTGCACCGTTGAATCAGTATTAACTGTTACCACATCACGGTGGATCAGCGATTTTACTTTTGCCGTGGTTAAATCATTACCATCGGCTTGTTCAACAATTGCCTGATGTAAACGAACATTACCATCCGTTTCAAAATAGTCAGCAAATGAATCAAATTCGTCGCAATAGCGGTTAAATAGTTCAACATTAATGCAATACACTAGCGTATCTTCAAGTGCTTTAGCTGGAAAGCGAACCTTGCGATTCATCAGTAAACCCATCTGCCCAAATATACCGGCAGTGGTTAAACGATTATCCAGTTCCCCATTACGTCGATACATTTCAACAGAGCCGCTTCTGATCACATAAAGATCGGCGATATCTTGACCAAATAATAAAATATCGGTGTGCGCTCTAAAGTAGGCGACTTCAACCTGTTGCGCGAGCTCATTGATTGCTTTACTCGGTAGGCTGTCAAAAGGCGGGTGTTGTGCTAAAAACTGCGCGATTTCTACTTGTTCGGCTTGCATAAAAAAAACCTGTTGGGGATAGCTTTCCCAAGTGTGAGCCTAATTAACTTATTTTTCAAAGATAAATAGTTAATTAGGCTATTTTAATTGTGATTTACTCTACCTTATCAAGCTCCTGCGCAAGTTGCTTACTTTCATCACCACGGGGGGTAGTAAAGCGCGCTAAGCCCAAGTAAATTACCGGTGTTAAATACAACGTAAATAGCACCGCTAAAGACAAGCCACCAAACACGACCCAGCCAATCGCATTACGTGCCTCAGCCCCCGCTCCGGTTGATAATATTAGCGGCAGTGCACCTAGTAAGGTTGATATCAAGGTCATAGTAATTGGTCTTAAACGTACTAATGCTGCTTGCTCTACAGCTTTACGAACAGTTAAACCTTGGTCGCGCAATTGGTCAGCAAATTCAACTAACAAAATCGCGTTTTTCGCGATTAAACCAATTAACATCACCAAACCTATTTGCGAGTAAATATTTAACGAAGTACCAGTTAAATACAGTGCTAAAATTGCTGATGTAATACCAAACGGTACCGTTACCATCACCACCACGGCGCTATTAACATTTTCAAACTGTGCAGCTAATACTAAAAATACGATTAAAAATGCCAGTATGTAAGTGATAAATACTTCATTAGAAGTTTCTTCAAAGGTTAAAGCTTCACCTTTAAATGCCAAGCTAATGCCACTTGGTAGCGTTTGCTCTGAAATATCACGTAATTGCGATACCAGCTGTGCAATACTCATGTCCGCCGGCAGTTCCATATCAAGCTCGATAGCACGACGCTGTGCGTGGCGTTCAAGCTCAGCGGCAACACCTTCTTCTGTTATGGTTGCAACGCTACTCAGTGGTACTAACTGACCGTTATTTGCACTGATATATAAATTAGCGAGATCACTGGGATCTTTAATGGTTTGATTTTGTGCTTGCAGAATAATCGGTACCGATTGGTCACCAATATTTAAATCTGCAATATCATCGCCATTTATCGCAGCACGTAAGGTGATTGATATATCACTCAGTGACACCCCTAATTCCTCTGCACGGCGTCTATCAATATTAACGCGCAATTGCGGCTGTGATGGCTGATATGAAATACGCACGTTGTCAATCGACGGGATAGTCTGCTCAACCTGTGCAGCAAAATCTTGTGCGGCCTTATAAATCTGCAGGTAATCTTGCCCTAATAGTGCCAGCTCAATACCGCCACCTTGACCGCGTAAATTTAAACTATTTGACCCAGACGGATAACCTGCCGCCCCAGGAATATTACCCAGCGGACCTCGAATTTTATTAATGATCTCTTGCTGTGAAAAATGACGCTCATCCCAGTGTTTTAAAGGCACGGTAATAAACACAATATTTGGATCCCACTGCCCTACAACAGTATAAATAGATTCAATTTCGCCGCTTTGCACATACGGCAGCAAAATATCTTCCATTTGCATTGCTTGACGGTCCATAAAATTCAAACCAACACCGTCAGGGCCCCGAGCAAAGATACGTATTTTTCCGCGATCTTCTGAAGGCAGTAATTCATTATCTAAATTGAGATACAAAGCACCCGAACCCGCAGCGACTAATATACTAGCTATAAACGTAAGCCACGCATGATCAAGCACCCAATGAATGGTTTTAGTATAAATATTAGCAAGCCAATGACCTATTTTAGCAAATGGGTGTTTACCACCTTGTTTGAGTTTTAGCTTTGAGGTGAGCGCTGGCACTAATGAAAGCGCTACAAAGCTTGAAATGATCACCGCTCCCGCAAGTACCCCACCAAACTCCCTAAATAATCGCCCTGCGGTTGAGGGTAAAAAAGCGATAGGAACAAATACCGCCGCTAACACCGCTGTCGTTGCGACAACAGCAAAAAACACTTCTCGCGTGCCAATTACCGCAGCAGCACGGCGGCCAAGACCTAAACCGCGTTGACGTTGAATGTTTTCGCTGACCACAATCGCATCATCAACAATCAACCCCGTTGCTAACACTAATGCCAGCAAAGTAAGTATATTGATTGAAAAACCCAGTGCCCATATCAACGCTAATGAACCAACCAAGGCAACAGGAATTGCAAATGCAGGCACTAAAGTCGCGCGCCAAGAGCCGATAAATACCCATAATGTAATGATCACCAGCAGCACAGTTAGCACCAGTGAGTAAATCACCTCATCAACTGAGCTCCTGATAAATTGTGCATCATCAGAAGTTAAAGTAAATTTCAGCTCCGGAAAACGCGTTTGCATTTTTGCTAATAAACTTAATACTTCGTCAGATATTTCAATGGTATTTGACTGTGCTTGACGTATAACTTCCATGCCAATCACTGGCTGGCCGTTTAAGCGCACCATAGAGCGAGGATCCGCAGGACCAAAATACACCGCCGCAATATCACCAATACGCGTACCATCACGAATAATAATATCGGCCACTTGCTCAGCGGTAACTGAGGTTGCATCTGCGCGCACTATAATTTGTTGATCCGTCGATTTCAAACTACCTGCCGGTACATCAAATGGCGCTTGGCGCAGTACTTGGGCTACATCAGGAACGGTTAAATTAAAACTGGTTAATTTAAGTGGATCAAGACGCACCCGTAAAACACGTTTTCGGTCACCATTTAAACGTACATCGGCCACACCTGGAATGGTTAAAAACTGCGGTGCTAAATCAACCTCAACCAGTTCAGTCAACGCTTCAAGGGCTATGGTATCGCTTGATACGGTTAGCGATACAACCGCCTCAGCATCATTATCAGCCTTGATAATAGAAACGCGCTCAACTTCTTCAGGCAACTCACGTTGTACACGTGCTACCGACTCACGGGTTTCATTCGCAGCATCATCAAGGTCAACACCAGCACGAAACTCAACAACAATCCGTGCGTTACCTTCTTCACTTTGTGCGCGAATAGTTTTTACACCACTTACGCGGGCTACCGCCCCTTCAAGTTTACTGGTTACTTCGGTATCAACAGTCTCTGGGGAGCCACCAGGAAATGAAGCCGACACCGTGATCCTTGGCGTATCAACATCAGGCAGTTCACGAACTTCAACCCCGGCAATGGCCGCAATACCCGCAATAATGATCAGTAAATTAAGTACTACAATAAGCACTGGGCGGCGAATGGCCATTGAAGGGAGATCTTGCATCATAGGTTGTTGTTTCATACCTACTCCTGCGCTGCTGCAAGCGGCTTGATATAATTAAGCTCTTGCGCTGGGCGTAAACGTTGTACGCCTTCAACTACCAAAATATCGCCTTCGTTTAAAGGCCCAGATACGAGCAAACGACCCGCTAAACGTTGCTGAATTTTAACATCAACGCGAGTTGCCTTTTGCTCAACACTTTTCCATACATAGGGGCCAGTTGCCCCCCATAAAAGCGCAGCTTCAGGCACTGCAGCTAAACTCTGCCCTAATACCTCAATATGTACTCTAAAACTCATACCCGGTAAAAATTGTGCTTGTGCATTATCCAGTTTTGCTTTGACACGCAGCGTACGTGTTTGTGGATCAATGCGTGAGTCAAGATAAGCGACTTGCGCATTTATCGCATCGCTTCCTTGCCACGGCATCACAGTCACATTACCGCTAGTTCTAAGCATTGTAATAGCTGACTCTGGTGCATTAAAATTAATGTATAACGAACGAGTATCATCAATACTGGCGATGGCTGTTTGAGTGGTAATTCGATCGCCAACTTCGACATCCGTTAACCCCATGGTGCCACTAAAAGGTGCTCGTACTTGGCGATCTTCTAATTCGGTTTCGGCTTTAGTCACCGCAACCATAGCTAACTCATACACGGTTTTTGCATCATCTAGATCGCTTTTTGGCACCGCGCCTTTAGCATGACTTTGCTGTAAACGTGTTTGTATTCGTTCACTATCTGCAAGTTTTATTTTCGCTTCATTAAGCGCCGCTTTTTGTCTGCGCGAATCGAGCTCTAATAAAATAGCTCCTGCGGTTACCTGATCACCGGGTTTAAAATGCACAGCCGTGACTTTATCCCCCACTGCAGGATAGAGGATAACAGAGCGAATCGCTTCGGCATTACCAACCGCTTGAACTTGCTCTTTTGCACGTTCCATCGCAACAGGTTCAACAATTACGTTAGCAGCAAATGCCGATGGCATTACCGCTGAACAAGTAATAAAAACACTGACTAAAAGAACTCGTAATTTCAAAAAGATCACCTAATTAATTATTATTTCCATTATGGTACGCAGTGTAACAGTGTTTTGATCAATAAAAAGTCTAGTTCGATTAACTGTCAAAACAATACGTTGAAATACCTTTATAGGGGAAAGTAACTAGGGCAGTGTATTTAATGCTAAGAGGCTAACTAGCTATAAATACCCTATACATAAACAGCCTAATTGGTCAGAATAAGGTATTGTCTTAAATTTACTCATAATGGTAGTTTGAGCTTTTAGAACTAAAAATTGTTGAATTTACGGGTTAATAAACCCTGAAAGTGGTCAAAAATATCTAGTTTATTGCTAAGTACTTTTGAGTAAGTGGGCAAACAGGTATAGTATGCAACAATAGTTTTTATTAGGGTCCACTCTGCTAGTTTATATTTAAAAGGACAATTATGTTTAAGCAAAAATTTACCGATATACATGGTATTACACACCAAGAAGCCGTATTTTTGGTCAACCTTATTAACATCAGTGAACAGCTTTCTAAGCAACTACAATTCGATCACAGCGGAGAAGTTAGCGTTGAGTCTTACGAACATGGCAATGTTGAATTTTCAGCCGTTTATTGGACATCAGCAAAAGCTAAAGAGGACGGTTGTGAGCCGCTGATTTTTATGTATAAAAAAGATGTGTACACACTAGAGCAATGCACTATTGCTGTAGATAACGCTAAAGACATGACACCTGAACAGCTCACCAATGCCGCCGAAGCGCATTTAAAAACATTAATCTAAAGTTAGCATGTATACATGGTGATTTAATAAAAACATCACCGTGTTAACACGCTTATTTAGAACTTAAGATGACACCTATCACAATTATTTACCTAAAAAAGATACTCACCACATAAAAATGCACGACGCACGCCACGGGATACGCAATGGTAATAACCGTATCCACACAATTTATCTGACGTTTCCTTGCAATTGCCATGTATCAACCAGTTTGTATTTTGGACTAATTAAAAATTAATAATATGGAAAATACATACTTTAGAGTGCGTGTTTACTTTTTCCTTTTAAGAATATAAATAAATTCCAATCTCACTAATAACATAGAAAAAATGAGCTAAAATTTAAAGTTTGTATTGGTCATCAAATGATGTGGTTTTATCTTTTGTGAACTAATGTCTTATTCCAGATACAGCCTAGGTGCAAGAAAGGTTTATTTGCATAACATTTGCGGTACTTTGTGCAGACTGAGACATAATTTAAAAAAGGGTCCTAGATATGAAAAAATTTATTGCAACGACTACTAAAATTTTTCTGATTTCTACTATGCTACTAAACGCAAAAGTTAATGCGTGTACTCGCCTTGTTTATCATGGCCCAGATAACACGGTGTTGACCGGTAGAAGTATGGATTTTTCTATTAATATCCCTGCAAATTTATGGATTTTCCCCAAGGGGATTGAGCGTAATGGTGAGGTTGGGCCTAACTCAATTAGATGGCGTTCAAAGTATGGAAGCGTAGTCGCAAGCTCATGGGATATTGCAGCACCTGACGGAATGAATGAAAAAGGACTAGTTGCAAACCTATTATGGTTGGTAGCATCTGAATATCCCAAATTTGATTATGATGGTGAGCGTCCAGGTCTTACTATTGCAGCTTGGGCACAGTACGCGCTAGATAATTTCGCAACTGTTGATGAGGCGGTAAAGTTTTTCGAACAAGAAAAGTTTGCAGTTGTATCAGACTTTATTCCTGATACCGATAAGTTCACGACAGTTCACTTATCATTATCTGATGCAAGCGGAGATAGTGCTATTTTTGAGTACATAAGTGGCAAATTAAAAATACATCATGATCGTTCATATAAAGTGATGACTAATGACCCTGTATATGAACAACAACTTGCTATAAAGAGCTATTGGGATACGGTCTCTGGTCAAGACTTTCTCCCAGGTACTGGTAAAGCCGCCGATCGTTTTGTTCGAGCATCTTATTACTTGAGCGTATTACCACAAACTAGTGACCCTAAAATCGCAGCCGCAAGTGTGTTTAGCGTTGTCCGTAATGTTTCAGTTCCTTATGGAATTGCAATCGAGGGGCAACCTCACTTATCTAACACTCGCTGGAGAGTTGTTGCTGATCAGGGGAATTTAATTTACTACTTTGAAAATGCGCTTACTCCAAATGTTGTTTGGGTAGACTTTAATAAAGTGAACTTTGAAAAAAATGCAGATGTCATGAAGTTGCCATTAGATAAAAACCAGACTTATGCTGGGGAATCCAGTTCTTATTTTATTAAATCAAAACCCTTTAAATTTAAAGGGTTAGATAGTAATCCATATTAAAAATTAGTTTACAGTGTAAGTCCGCAATGGTCGATATTAGTTGTGGACTTAATATAGCAAGTTTAAAACCTAGTAAACAGCGAACTAAAGTTTATAACTATTCAGAAGTTCGTGTTGCTCATATATCATTTAGATCTTAAACGTATCCAATTACTTATATATCCCCCACTGTTGCTGAAAAACTCTAAAAGCTAGGTCAATGCCGCTTTTGGCAACAGTGATGAAATTTGTTCAGCGCAGGCCCGATAACAGTATCTAAATTTCAGGCTCTTTATCTTTAATAGCTTGGTTATTATTATTACTCTTATAAAACGCAACATCCTCCATGTAACTCAAGCGCAAGTTTATTGTTGAAAAAAGCTCTTGTGCTGTACTTGCAGCAAAAAAAACTAGATGAGAGCAGCAAAGGTCAAGATGATTCGAAACATAATATCTTACCTTTTGAATTAGGGGACTGTTATTGTGCAATAAAACCCTAAGGATTAAATTTATTCAATCTTGATTACCATTAAAAAAGCCCCAGACAATGCTGAGGCTTTATAAAACGGTAGTAATAGCTCTACTAAATTACTTTTTGCGCTGTGCGTCTTTTTGCGCTTTTTTAGCCTCTTTACGCTTTTGTAAAACGGCTTGTGCTTCGTTGCCAATATGGCCTTCGCCACGAGCTTGCGCTAATTCAATTTGCTTTTGACGCTCAGCAAATCGTTCACGTTGTTCATCGGTGACATCATCAATACAATGATGACACGAGACACCTTCCATGTACTCTGGTTTGAGTTTTTCGTCTTCAGTGATTGGCATACGACACGCATGACATTGATCATATGAGCCTTTTTGTAGGTCGTGATCGACTGCTACGCGATTATCAAATACAAAGCACTCACCTTCCCACATGGTTTCTTCTTTTGGTACTTCTTCTAGGTATTTTAAAATGCCGCCTTCAAGATGGTACACATCTTCAAAACCTTGCTCTTTCATGTAAGCAGTTGATTTTTCACAGCGAATACCACCAGTACAAAACATAGCTACTTTTTTATGTTTGCTCGGATCGAGGTTTTCTTTTGCCCACTGCGGAAACTCGCGGAATGTTTTAGTATTTGGGTCTACTGCGTTTTGAAAAGTACCAATTTCGATTTCATAATCGTTACGGGTATCAACTAAAATAACCTCAGGATCTGAGATCAATGCATTCCAATCTTGTGGTTTTACATAACTGCCAACCACTTTCAGCGGATCAATCCCTTCAACACCCATTGTGACGATTTCTTTTTTTAGTTTTACCTTAGTACGGTAAAACGGGCATTCATCATCAAATGATTCTTTGCTAACAATGTTATCAAGGTTTGGTTGGCTATCTAACCAGCTTAAAAGGTTGTCAATGCCTTCACGCTTGGCAGAAACTGTACCGTTGATACCTTCTGCGGCAATTAATAAAGTACCACGTACTTCATTGGCTTCCATCACATCTAACAATGGTTGGCGTAGGGCTTCGTATTCAGGTAAAGAAACAAACTTATAAAGTGCACATACAACAAAGTGCTCGCTGGTTACATTGTCTTTATGGACAGCAGTCATGGTGATTCCTATTTTGCTTTAGCCGTTATTGGCGGTAACCGAATCGTAAATCCGGCGCATAATACATATTGAGGGCGCGTATTTTACGCTTTTTCTAATTAAATGCAAAAAAAGCAGTGATAATTGGCTTTTTACTGTTAGCCGCACTCGGGACTGCGCTATAATAGCGAAATTATTTATACCCAAACAAATTGCTCATTTTGGAGAAACACACTTTGCATTTTACTGATCTTGGGATTGATACTCGCCTTGAAACACAATTAGCGCATCAAGGGATCACCCAGCCCACTGATATTCAGGCCCATGCAGTGCCCACCGCACTGGCAGGCCATGACATTTTCGCCCAGTCTAAAACTGGGTCGGGCAAAACCTTGGCATTTTTATTACCTGCTGTTCAACGGGTTATGAAACAAAAGGCGCTCAGTAAACGTGATCCTCGTGTGCTTATTGTGGCGCCTACTCGTGAACTGGCGACCCAAGTATTTACCCAACTTCGCCTGCTAATTGCAGGTACTAATATTAAAGCGGTGAAAATATTAGGCGGTGAGAACTTTAATGATCAAATTAAAGCACTGCGTAACGACCCGCAATTTGTTATTGCTACACCGGGTCGTTTAGCCGATCACTTAACTCAGCGTTCATTACAATTAAGTGGACTTGAGTTACTTATTTTTGATGAAGCTGACCGTATTTTAGATTTAGGTTTTACTGCACAGTTAAAGATGATCAACGAGCAAGCTGATCATCGCCTGCGCCAAACATTATTGTTTTCAGCGACACTGGATCATGCACAAGTCGATGCGTTATCACGTAATTTACTGAAAAAGCCAAAACAAATTACCCTTAGTGCGGCTAACGAACAACATTCAGATATTAAACAAAGCTTATATTTAGCAGATCACCTTGATCATAAAGAAGCGCTGCTTGAGCATTTTTTAAAGCAAGACGAGGTCGGGCAATGCATTATATTTACAGCGACTCGTACAGATACCAGCCGTTTAAGCGAATCACTTAATGCTAAAGGTTTTAAAGCCCAAGCATTAGCAGGTGATTTA
Source organism: Pseudoalteromonas sp. SG44-17 (assembly GCF_014164235.1). NCBI lineage: Bacteria > Pseudomonadati > Pseudomonadota > Gammaproteobacteria > Alteromonadales > Pseudoalteromonadaceae > Pseudoalteromonas > Pseudoalteromonas sp. SG44-17. Next base: position 111,940 of record NZ_JACJEV010000001.1, read on the forward strand.
GCACAAAATAAACGTTTAGATATCATGGACGGCTTTAGCCGTGAAAACTTTAAAATTTTAATAACCACCGATGTTGCCTCTCGTGGTCTTGATTTACTGAGCGTAACTCATGTAATCAATTTTGATTTACCTAAACACGCCGAAGAGTATGTGCATCGTATTGGTCGTACTGGTCGAGCTGGCTTTAAAGGCACCGCTATTTCACTGGTCGGTCCTAAAGATTGGTTAAGCTATAAAGCAATTAAATCATTCTTAAATGATGAACTTGAGTTTCATACCGTTGCAGGGTTAAAAGGTAAGTTTAAAGGTTTACGCGAACCAAAACCTGATGCAACATGGGCTAAAGCACAAGAAAATGTAAATCCTAAAGTAAAAGCTGTGACTAAACGCAAAGCAAAACCTAAAAAGCCACAAGCGCCAATCAAAGCCCCTCTTAATATTGATGGTGATGCACCAATGCGCCGTCGTAAAAAGCCAGAACAGGAATAATTATGAGTTACCTTGGAACCACCCAAACCCTATTCGTTAACGAAGTAAGTAACGAAGGCGCGTACCTTGATGGTCATGATCTGGGTGAAGTTTTTTTACCAAGCAGTGAAATTAAACATGAGCTAGAAGCTGGCGACAGTGTCAGCGTCTTTATCTTTTTAGATAATGCTAATCTCGCCACTGCAACAACTAAAAAGCCGTTAGCTCAAGTAGGTGAATACGCCCTACTTCGTGTTAAAGAAATCAACAGCATTGGCGCTTTTTTAGATTGGGGGCTTGATAAAGATGTACTGGCACCGTTCAACGAACAAAAGCCAAGAATGCAAGAAGGCTATTCTTATTTAGTACGTTTGTATTTAGATAACGCCAGTGGCCGTATTTGTGCATCAAATAACTTTAATCGTTTTATCAATAAAACGGAGCCTGAGTACGCGCCGCTGCAAGAAGTACAATTAATTGTCGCTGGCAAAACCGATATTGGCTATAAAGTATTAATAGAAGAAGCACATTACGGCGTTATATTTTACAACATGGTGTTTAAAAACATGTTTGTTGGCCAACGCTTAACTGGATTTATTCAAAAAGTACGTGAAGACGGAAAAATTGACGTTATTCTTGAAAAACCAGGTATGGCAAAAGTAAGTGACTTGGGTGAGAAAATAATGGATAGATTAAAATCCGAAGGCGGTGTTATTGCTTTAGGTGATAAATCGGATCCTGAGACAATTAAAAAAGTTTTCTCAACCAGTAAAGCTAATTATAAAAAAGCCATTGGCGGTTTGTTTAAGCAAGGCCTAATTGATATTGAAGCTAAGGCTATTAAGTTAAAGTAAAAAGAAGCTACTAATATTTAGTGCTTAATAAAAGAGTAAAGTGAAAGCTTTGCTCTTTTTTGTTTTATAAGCTCCAATGGCAACTATGAGCGATAAGCGGTCGATCAGGTGAGTCGTTTTTAACTTAGTAAGAATAAGAGGACACTTTCCTCTTTTTACATATTTATATAAGTTACATAAAGCAGAATATATATAGCTAGCAATAACTTATGCTTTTTGCTATTAATACAAACTCATAAAATAAGGACGTTTTCGCGCTAAAAAAGGGAAAGTGTCCTCTGATAAAGTTGTTATTCATCATATTCGTAGTAGGTAAAAATGGATAGTACAGAAAAAAAACTCAAAGTTATCATCCCACAAGATGTTCAACAAAAAATAGACAATGATGAGTACATATTAAGAGGTAGTCAAGTTAGAGATAATTTGGGGAAAATTGTTTGTAACTTAGAGACATTGGATGTTGAAGGTGATGATTATTTTTCTCCTAGTCTTTTCTTGATACAAAATAACCACACGTTTATATCTCAATCTGTTATCTCGAAAAAGCTTATTAGTGACCTTGAAAGCACTAAAAGCAAGTTTGCCGCAATAGAAAACAAGCTTGATGAGGTGATTGAGTTTCAAACGAATTCCTTGGTGTCAAAAGTTTTAATTTTCAATGAGTTGTTTGCTACATTCCAAGAAAAAAGTAGCCTCTCAGATCAACGTTCGGTCTTCTCTAGTGGTGTTAATGCTGCTTCAGAAATAGCTGCTAACTTAGAGTTGTATCTTAAAAGATATTTAGATGGGACAACCGTCTTTCATCAAAACGCACACTATAATGGTCAGCTTTACTCTGACTATAAGAAGATAGATGGATACAAGCCAAGTATAAAAAGAACAAAGTTTAGTAAGTTTTCTGATAGCAAAGCTTTTTATTTTACCTACGCATTTATGAACATCATTAACAATCTAAATGTTCTTAGTTTGTGTGTAGATAAAAAGGTTCATCCCAGATATCAAGATAACCTCCTTGAAGTCAGAACCAAACTGGTTAGTTTGATAGAAATTCTGATTAATGGTTTGTGTAATGAAAATGATATCTATCAAATGTGTTATTCAACTAATTATTCAAACTCATATTACCCATTGGAAAAATTGATGGAAATAGTCGAGTTTGACTCTAAAAGGTCAATAAACGATCTAATCTTGGCTCATTATCCTACAGAAGTTAGTGTTAGTTATGATGAAAGCCGCGTAGATTCGTTGAATACTTGTATTTCATTGGTTAAGGAAATTGACAACCTGTTATCTCGAAGTAATCAACTTTCTGATTTGAAATTAGAAGAAATACCTGAAATTACCGAGCTTGTATGGTTGGCGCTGAATGATGAATAACTAGTTGCTCAATTTCGTTTGTAAACTCACTGGGACAATTAACAGTTGGCTTGGCGCTTCGAGCAAGTATAGCCAATAGTCAATTGCCCCTTAGCAAAATGTTATCAACGGCGGCTTCTGGCACATTGCGGACTATTCATCGCCAAGTTATTAAGTTTGTATACCCAGAAATAAAAAGAGCAAAGTAAATACTTTGCTCTTTGTTCTTTGCTCTTTGCTCTTTGTTCTTAGTATCTGTAATAGTACTAGTTAAAATAACGCTTGTTTATTTTATCGAGTCATTAATTTCTTTAAGAACCGCGACTGGGTCTGCTGCTTGTGTGATCGGACGGCCAACAACTAAATAATCGCTGCCATCTTCAATTGCTTGCTTTGGTGTCATGATACGTTTTTGATCTCCTGCATCACTGCCTGCTGGGCGAATGCCTGGGGTCACTAGTTTAAAATCGTTACCGAGTAGCGATTTTAATTGCTTGGCTTCTTGCGCTGAGCATACTACCCCGTCAAGGCCTGACTCTTTGGCAAGCTTAGCCAAATAGATAACTTGCTCAGCAGGCGTTTTTTCAACACCTAAACGCTTTAGTTCGTTTTCATCCATACTGGTTAAAACGGTAACGGCAATTAATAATGGCGCTTTATCACCAAATTGCTCAAGCGCTTGTTTGGCTTTAGTCATCATTTCAACACCGCCACTGGCGTGAACATTCACCATCCAAACACCCATTTTGGCAGCTGCGGTAACCGCTTTGGCAACTGTATTTGGAATATCATGAAACTTTAAATCTAAGAATACGTCAAAGCCAAGGTCAATTAATTCTTTTACAAAAGCAGGTCCAAAATAGGTAAACATTTCTTTGCCTACTTTTAAACGACATGTATCAGGCGATAATTGCTTTACAAAGTTTAAAGCGGTTTGCTGATCATCGTAATCGAGGGCGATAAGAACTTTTTTTGAATGTTCGAGAGACATAACTTTCCTAAAACTGATTGTAGAAGTAAGTGAATATTTTTATAGAAAACTAAAAACCGTCTAAACCACGGCTCGGTACTATGGTTTCCCAATGTTTGCACGAAGGACAAACCCAATAAATTGTATGACTGGTAAAGCCACAGTGTTGGCACTGAAAATCTGGCTTGGTCGCAATATAAGATGTGACCAGTTTATCTATTTGGTCTAGTACATCTTTAATATCATTATTTTGTTTTGCTAATAGCTGTAATAAAAAACTAAAGCCACGAATTGTCGGCTGACGTTTTAAACTATCAGTTAAAAATTTAATTGCTTGTTCGGTATGCCCTTGCTCAAGTAATGCTTGGCAATGTTTTATTTTTATTAGCACCCCACCCTTATCAAGTAGCTGCTGTAATAATTCATGAAATTGGTGGGTTAGGTTTAATTGCTCATAACTGTGAGCTAAATCATCTATAAACAAGGGCGCAAAAAAAGTGAAACTACAGATCAGCTCACGCCAATAATAAATTGCTTTTACGTAATCTTCTTTTGCAAATGCTGATTTACCTAATTCATATAATGGGCGGATCGCTTTATGATTTAGGCTAATGGCTTTGCGCATAATTTGCGGATCATTGCTAAGCAACGCAGCTTCACAATAAAAGTTAGCAATGGCTTTGAAATGTTGCGGCTTTGAAAATAAATCACTGTGTGCTTCAAACATATTGATACCCTTTTCCCATTCGCGTGTTTGCGAATATAAATTAAGTATCGGCTCTAATGCATCACTGTGGTTGGCTTTTACTAACCACACTAAATGTTCTTCGGCGCCATCAAGCAAACCTGCCATAATATAATCTTCAGCAAGTTCAAGGCGACTAGCAGCAGCTTGTTGTTCATTAAGGCTTGGGTGTTTGAGCAGTAATTCGTGGATTTTTATTGCACGATCTAATTCACCTCGGCGGCGAAACATCGTTGCTAATGTAGAATAATGTTCAACAGAGTCAGCGGCGACTTCAAGCAAGTTGATTAAGTGCTCAAGGCCTTGATCTTCCTCTCTGTCGAGTAAAAACTTTAAGCCTTTACTGTATTCAGATGTGATCTGACGATTAAGTTGATGAGCTTGGTTTTTAGCGCTATTTTTACCCATGATCCAGCCATAACCAGCCGCAACAGGTAAAAGTAAAAACAAAAGCTCAATCATAGTTAGGTGTCTTTATTAGCAACAAGCTTATTATTATCTTTTTCAGGCGCTAATTTTTTTTTCAAACGATAGTTTTGCCACTTTAATTGCGAAAACAATTTAAAGCTAATAAAACAACCAATTGCGACACCTAAAGCAAAGCAGATACTTATTATCATTGCGAGGGGTAAAGTATTGCTGGCAATAATATAATTTATTTGCACTAACTGTGGATTTTGCGAACCAAGTACAAATGCAAAAATTAAGCATATTGCTACCAGGATAATTTTTAATACCCTAAACAAGTAACTACTCCAACTAAGTAACTAGGCAATGCTCGCGTTTACGCGATCTCGTAACTCTTTGCCTGGTTTAAAATGTGGTACGTGCTTACCTTCTAACTCAACCGTGTCGCCAGTCTTTGGATTACGACCTGTGCGAGGTGAACGAAAGTGTAATGAGAAACTACCAAAGCCACGGATTTCAATACGATCTGAGCTTGATAATGAGCCGGCCATTTGTTCAAGAATTTCTTTAACAGCATTCTCAACATCTTTCACAGGTACATGCGCGTGTTGCTCGGCTAATTGTTCTATCAATTCTGACTTAGTCATAACGTTTCCTTAAAAAGAGATAAAGGAAGGGCAACACTGCCCTTCCAATTAAGACTGATTAATTAGTCTTTTTGTGCATTTGCGAATGCAGCTGCCATTGCGTTTTCGAACACTGGCTCTTCTTTCTTAAGCTTTTCTAGTACTTCTTTCTCTTCTGCTTCGAAAAGAGCTTTAACTGAAAGGCTTAAAGTGCGGTTCTTACGATCAACACCAACATATTTCACTTCAATTTCGTCGCCTACAGAAACAACAGTAGTTGCATCTTCAACGCGCTCTTGAGCGATATCAGCTACACGGATGTAACCTTCAACGCCTTCGATAAGTTCAACAGTTGCGCCTTTCGCATCAACTTCTGTCACTTTACCTTTAACAATAGCACCTTTTTTGTTTGCATCAAGGTAGTTATTGAATGGGTCAGCTTCGATTTGCTTAACACCTAGAGAGATACGTTCACGCTCTGGGTCAACTTGCAATACGATAGCAGTGATTTCGTCGCCTTTCTTGAATTCACGTACAGCGTCTTCGCCAGGTGTATTCCAAGAAATGTCTGAAAGGTGTACAAGACCGTCAATACCACCGTCAAGACCGATAAAGATACCGAAGTCAGTGATTGATTTGATCTTACCAGTAACTTGATCGCCTTTGTTTTGTAGACGAGCAAATTCTTGCCAAGGATTAGCAATACATTGCTTAAGACCAAGTGAAATACGACGACGTTCTTCGTCGATTTCAAGAACCATAACTTCAACAGTGTCGCCTAAGCTAACAACTTTAGAAGGATGAATGTTCTTGTTAGTCCAATCCATTTCAGAAACGTGTACTAGACCTTCAACGCCTTCTTCGATTTCTACGAAGCAACCGTAATCTGTAAGGTTAGTTACACGACCAGAAAGTTTAGAACCTTCTGGGTAACGACCAGCGATAGCTGCCCATGGATCTTCACCAAGCTGTTTAAGGCCTAGAGATACACGAGTTTTATCTTTGTCGAATTTAAGAACTTTAACTGCGATTTCGTCGCCAACATTAACGATTTCTGAAGGGTGCTTAACACGCTTCCACGCCATATCAGTAATGTGTAGTAGACCATCAACACCACCAAGGTCAACGAACGCACCGTAGTCAGTAAGGTTCTTAACGATACCTTTAACTTCTTGACCTTCAACAAGGTTAGCAAGAAGCTCTTCACGTTCTTGTGAGTTTTCAGATTCGATAACTGCACGACGTGAAACAACAACGTTGTTACGTTTTTGATCAAGCTTGATTACTTTAAATTCAAGCTCTTTGCCTTCAAGGTGAGTTGTGTCACGTACTGGACGAACATCAACAAGTGAACCAGGTAGGAAAGCACGGATTGAATCAACTTCAACAGTGAAACCGCCTTTAACTTTACCGTTGATAACACCAGTAACAGTCTCTTGCTCTTCACATGCTTTCTCAAGACGGATCCACGCTTCGTGACGCTTCGCTTTCTCACGAGAAAGGATAGTTTCACCGAAACCGTCTTCAATTGCATCTAGTGCAACATCTACTTCGTCGCCAACAGCAACTTCTAGTTCACCAGCAGCATTTTTGAACTGCTCTGCAGGGATAGCACTTTCTGATTTAAGACCAGCATCTACAAGTACAATGTTGTTCTCGATAGAGATAACTGTACCTTTAACGATAGAGCCTTGCTCTGCTTCAAAACCCTTTAAGCTTTCTTCAAATAACTGCGCAAAATTTTCTGACATACGAATATACGTCTCATATATTATTACCAATAAGCAACCATGCTGCATGGGGTTGTTAAAATAGCACTGGCATCCTGCTGGCGCATAAATAGTTTATCGTCGCTTTGGAAGTTTACCTTCGACAATCGCTGCATCTAATAAAGTCATAACCTTATCAAACACTTGCTGTGCATTAAGCTCGCTAGTATCGAGTTCAATAGCATCGTCAGCTGGTACAAGCGGCGCAACAGCACGATTCATATCGCGGTCATCACGTGCTTGAATATCTTCTAATAGACCACTTAGTGTAACATCAAGACCGCGTTCATTCAACTCAACAAAACGTCGGCGCGCGCGTTCTTCTGCACTAGCGGTTAAATAAATTTTTAATGGAGCATCTTGGAACACCACAGTGCCCATATCGCGGCCATCGGCTATTAGCCCATTTTCAGTTCGAAATGCACGTTGGCGCCGTAATAATGCTTCTCTTACGCGCGGTAAAGCTGCTACTTTTGAAGCGGCAGCTCCTACTTCTTCATTTCGAATTGTTGTTGATACATCTTCACCTTCCAGAATAACCTTTCCAGCGTTAGTTTGACTATCAACTAAAAACTGCACATCTAAGTTAGCAGCTAAAGGCACCAATGCCTCTTCGTTGTCTAGTGCAATTTGGTGATGAAGTGCTGCTAGTGCTAATACGCGATAAATCGCGCCACTATCCAGTACATCCCACCCTAATTTATCGGCTAACAAGCGACAAACAGTTCCTTTACCTGAACCACTTGGGCCATCAACGGTGATCACGGGCATTAATAACGCCTGCATTTAAACCTCCTGCAATGCACACCAAAATAAAACTGCGACATTATACGTTACTTAATTAAATATATCCGCTTTTTGTATGTAACTTTTTATATTTCAACTTTAGTCATTTATTGACTAACCGATGCTAGTACATTGAAAAATGTTGGAAATGTCTTGTATGTACACTTAGGATCATTGATAGTTATTGGCTTGCCGCCTACCGCTACCATGGCAAAACACATCGCAATACGGTGGTCGTCATAGGTATCAATCGCCACATCGTTAAAGTGTTTTGGCGGTGTTATTTCGATGAAATCTTCACCTTCAACTACCTCTGCACCGACTTTACGCAGCTCTGTCGCCATTGCATGTAAGCGATCCGTTTCTTTTACGCGCCAGTTATAGATATTACGAATAGCGGTTGGACCATCTGCAAATAACGCCACTGTCGCAAGGGTCATCGCCGCATCAGGAATAGCATTGGCATCGATATCAACACCTTTTAATTCACCTTTACGTACCACTAAGCGCTCGTCATACCAATCTATTTTAGCACCGACCTGCTCCATCACTTTTGCAAAGCCAATATCGCCTTGCACAGATTTGGCACCTACACCTTTGATCTCTATTTCACCACCGGCAATTGCCGCCGCAGCGACAAAGTAAGATGCACTTGATGCATCCCCTTCAACCATAATACGCTCAACAGCTTGGTATTGCTGCGCACCTTTTACAGTAAAGGTTTTATAGTTATCGTGAGTTACCGATATGCCAAAGCGAGCCATTACATCTAAAGTAATATCAATATACGGTTTAGATACCAACGTCCCCTTAATTGTAATGCACGTATCGCCATTAAATAACGGCGCTGCCATTAATAATGCTGTTAAAAATTGGCTCGAGATACTGCCATCAATTGCAACGTTGCCGCCATTAATTTGCCCACCAACAATTTTAAGTGGCGGATAGTCTTTATTTTTTAAATAACTAACATCCCCACCGAGCGCTTGTAATGCATCAACTAGGTGACCAATTGGACGTTCCTCCATACGTGGCTCGCCAATTAGTTCATAGTTCCCCTTCACCGCTGCTAATACCGCAGTCAGTGGACGATACGCAGTGCCTGCATTACCTAAAAACAATGGCTCAGCTGGAGTTAAAAACTGCCCGCCAACACCTTTTACAGTGGCTACAGTTTTATCATCATTAAGACTGACATCAACGCCCAATAATTTTAATGCACCAAGCATATGACGAATATCATCACTGTCTAATAAGTTTTCTACAACCGTTGTGCCTTGCGCAAGTGCCGCTAACAATAAAATACGATTTGATAAACTTTTTGAGCCAGGTAAGGTAACACTGCCATTTACTAGATTGATTGGCTCTAAGCGTAACTGCTCCATTAACTGTGCTCCTTGGCAAATTTCGCCATAAAGTCAACTAACGCTTGTACACCGGCAAGTGGCATGGCGTTGTAAATACTCGCACGCATACCGCCAACAATACGGTGACCTTCAAGTGCAAGTAAGCCAGCTTCTTTTGCTTGGGCTAAAAACTGTGCATTTAAGCTTTCATCATTGAGCCAAAAAGGCACATTCATACGTGAACGACAATGCTTAGCAACCTTATTACTATAAAACGGTGATTCATCAATAAAGCCATACAGCAGTTCGGCTTTTGCTATATTTTGCTGTTCCATGGCTTTAACACCACCATTTTGCTCAAGCCAGTCAAATACTTCTGCCGCTAAATACCAAGCAAACGTAGGTGGCGTGTTATACATGCTGCCTTGTTTTACTTCGAGTGCGTAATCAAATATACCTGGCTTTGCAACCCCTTCACGCTCAAGCAACGTTTTACGAATGATCACAATGGCAAGGCCTGATGGACCAATATTCTTTTGTGCACCAGCGTAAATTAAATCAAACTGCTCAACATCAAACTCACGCGATAAAATAGTTGATGACATGTCTGCAACGATCGGCGCTGTTGGGTGACTTGGTACATCAAACACTTCAATGCCATCAATGGTTTCATTTGGGCAATAGTGGATGTATGAAGGATCGGCTGGAAATTGCCACTCACTAACTGGTTTGATAGAAAATTGCTCATTTGTGTCATTACGGACATCAAGCTCAGTGACGGTAGTAAATTTGACCGCTTCGTCAACCGCACCTTTAGACCACACACCATTTTCACAATATACGGCGTCTTTACCTGCTTGGTGCAGGTTCAGTGGCACTGCAGCAAATTGGCCTCGACCACCGCCATGCATAAACAGCACTTCAAATTCATCGCTGATATTCATTAACCGGCGTAAGCTTGCTTCACATTGTGCCGTTAATGCTAAAAATTCTTTACTACGGTGACTGATCTCCATCACCGATACACCTAAATCTTGCCAATCAAGAAATTCTTTTTGTGCTTTTTCCATCACAGCTGGCGGTAACATTGCAGGCCCAGCACAAAAATTATATATACTCATTACCTTTCCTCATTCCAGTAATTTAACAATTGTTTTTAATTGCTAATTTTAACAATTAATTTTTTGATTTTTATAGTAAAAAAAAGCGGCCGAAGCCGCTTTAATGATTAATGTTATGCCTCTGGAGGATTATCCCCAGCGTCATCATTAACAGTGTCGACTAGTTCAACGCTTTCACCTTCGATAATAGCGTTAAGCTCATCGATTTCGATCTCTTCGATACGTTGTAAACCAACTACTTGCTCTTCGTCAATAGTTCTTATCAAAATAACACCTTGGGTATTTCGCCCAACGGTAGAAACTTCATTAACACGAGTTCGCACCAGAGTACCTCGATTAGAGATAATCATGATTTCATCGTTATCGTCAACTTGTACAGCACCAACTACAGCACCGTTACGCTCACTTACTTTGATTGATACCACACCTTGAGTCGCACGACTCTTAGCAGGGTAGTCACTGAGCAATGTACGCTTACCGTAGCCGTTTTCTGTCACGGTTAAGATAGCACCATTCGTCTTAGGTACAATTAATGATACAACACGTTGCCCTTCAGGCATCTTAATACCACGAACACCTGTTGCAGTTCGGCCCATCTGACGAACACCCTTAAACTTGATTTCCGGGTTACCGTTTTCATCAAGTACTGGGTTGCCATTTTCATCTAAAACAGGTGATTCTTCTGCTTCTTTAAAGCGAACAACTTTACCAGCATCAGTAAACAACATGATTTCGTTGCTACCATCAGTGATATCGACACCAATCAAGCTATCACCGTCGTTTAAGTTAACGGCAATAATACCGCTAGCACGTTGACGGCTATACGCAGTCAATGGTGTTTTCTTCACGGTACCGAATGCAGTTGCCATAAAGATGTATTTATTTTCTTCATACTCACGTACTGGCAAGATAGCCGTAATACGTTCGTCTGCTTCAAGCGGCAATAAGTTTACAATTGGCTTACCACGGGCTGCACGACTGGCAAGTGGTAATTGATACACTTTAAGCCAATATAAGCGACCCGCCGTTGAGAAACAAAGAATCGTGTCGTGAGTATTAGCAACTAGTAGACGTTCAATGAAATCTTCATCTTTCATCTTGGTTGCTGATTTACCTTTACCACCACGGCGCTGTGCTTCGTAGTCAGACAATGGCTGATACTTCACATACCCTTCGTGAGATAGGGTTACTACTACGTCTTCTTCTGTGATCAAGTCTTCAAGACTAATATCATGAGCCGCGGCATTAATTTCAGTACGACGTTCGTCGCCGTATTGCTCTTTAATTTCAACTAACTCATCGCGAATAACTTCCATTAAACGCTCAGGATTAGCAAGAATATATAAAAGCTCGGCAATTAAATCTAATAACGTTTGGTATTCGCTTAGAATCTTTTCATGTTCAAGACCAGTAAGCTTGTGTAAGCGTAAATCTAGAATTGCTTGGGCTTGTTGCTCAGAAATATAATACTGACCATCACGAATGCCTAAGTCATCCGCTAACCAATCTGGACGGGCAACATTTGCCTCACCGGCTTTTTCAAGCATGGCTTTCACATTACCTAATTCCCACGGACGGCTAGCAAGTGCTACTTTAGCTTCAGCTGGCGTTGGTGAGTTACGAATAAGCTCGATAATTGGGTCAATGTTAGCAAGTGCAATTGCTAAGCCTTCAAGCATGTGTGCACGATCGCGGGCTTTACGTAGGTCAAATACCGTACGACGGGTCACTACTTCACGACGGTGAATGATGAATTCTTCAAGCATTTCTTTTAAGTTGAAACACTTAGGCTGGTTATTGATCAACGCAACCATGTTCATACCAAACACAGTTTGTAACTGAGTTTGTGCATAAAGGTTGTTTAAGATCACTTCGCCTACGTCACCACGTTTGATCTCGATAACGATACGCATACCGTCTTTATCTGATTCATCACGTAATGCACTAATGCCTTCAATCTTCTTATCTTTAACAAGCTCAGCAATCTTTTCGATTAAGCGGGCTTTATTTACTTGATAAGGGATCTCGTGAACGATGATCGTTTCACGATGGGTTTTTTCGTCAACTTCAATTTCCGCACGTGCACGCATGTACACTTTGCCACGGCCAGTTAAATAGGCTTGTTCAATGCCTTTTTTACCGTTGATAATTGCCGCAGTTGGAAAATCTGGGCCCGGAATATAATCCATTAGTTCATGAATGGTTAATTCAGGGTTTTGAATAAGTGCTAAACAGCCATTCACAACTTCAGTTAAGTTATGAGGAGGAATGTTCGTCGCCATACCTACCGCAATACCCGATGAACCGTTCACTAATAAGTTAGGAACTTTGGTCGGTAATACGTCAGGAATTTGCTCTGTACCATCATAGTTAGGTACAAAATCAACAGTCTCTTTTTCAAGATCAGCCAAAAGCTCATGAGACATTTTCGCCATACGGACTTCGGTATAACGCATTGCTGCTGCTGAGTCACCATCAACTGAACCAAAGTTACCTTGGCCGTCAACTAACATATAACGTAAAGAGAATGGCTGGGCCATACGTACGATTGTGTCATACACCGCACTGTCGCCATGGGGATGGTATTTACCAATTACATCACCAACCACACGGGCTGATTTTTTGTAAGGCTTATTCCAATCATTATTAAGCTCGTTCATAGCAAACAAAACGCGGCGGTGAACAGGTTTTAAACCATCACGTACGTCTGGTAGTGCTCGTCCTACAATTACGCTCATTGCGTAATCTAAATAGGAGTTTTTTAACTCGTCTTCAATATTGACTGGCAGAATTTCATTGGCGAAATCAGTCATTTGATATCACATTCCTTCAGTATTGACCCACGAAAGTGCCACATATGGGCGCTTGCGGGGATTTAGTTATTATTACCAAGTCATGCTACCACAATTAATTTAGATTTACAGGCGCTAAATCTTTGCGATTTATTAATTTACCCCTATATAATGGCCTGAGATTGACGAGGAAGTTTTTTATGACCGAACATCAGAATGTAGATAGTGCAGAAATTGCAAAGTTTGAAGCCATCGCTGAGCGTTGGTGGGATCGTGAAGGAGAATTTAAACCCCTTCATGAAATTAATCCATTAAGATTAGATTTTATTGCCGACAAGGCCAAAGGCTTATTCGACAAAGAAACACTCGATGTCGGCTGTGGTGGCGGTATATTGAGTGAAAGTATGGCGCGAATGGGCGCACATGTGACTGGTATTGATATGGGTCAAGAGCCGTTAACCGTTGCGAAACTGCACAGTTTAGAAACCGGTGTAAACGTTGACTATATAAAAATACCTGCCGAACAGTATGCCAGCGAACACCCTGCCCGCTTTGATACTATTACTTGTATGGAAATGTTAGAGCATGTGCCAGACCCTGCATCTATCATTCATGCAGTAGCAGAATTAGCGAAACCTGGTGCCGATGTATTTTTCTCTACATTAAACAAAACCCCAAAAGCATATTTGTACGCAATTATCGGGGCGGAAAAATTATTGAAGATGGTGCCTGATGGAACCCATGATCACAAAAAGTTTATCAAACCAGCACAACTCATTGCATGGGCAGAACAAGCGGGCCTCAAAGTACGTGCTAGTGCGGGACTGAGTTATAACCCTTTATCAAAGCAGTACAGCTTAAATACCGACGTTAGCGTTAATTATATTCTGCATTTTGAGAAACTAGCGTAATGGCTGGTTTTAACACAGCAACCCCCGCAATTGATTACGACGCCTTTATTTTTGATTTAGACGGTACATTACTCGATACCGCAGATGATTTAGGGGCTGCGCTAAATTACGTACTCGCTGATCATAACCAACCATTAGTAACCGCTGATATATATCGTCCTGCAGCTTCTAACGGTGCAATGGCGCTGCTTGCAGCTGGATTTGGTCAGCAATGGCACGATCACCCAAATCAAGCTGACTTACGCCAGCAGCTATTAACGGCCTACGCAGATAATATTGCCACCCATAGTCAATGCTTTACTGGAATTGCACAATTATTGATCGCGCTTGATCAACAACAGATCAAATGGGGGATCATGACTAATAAACCTGAGTTTTTGACTATTCCATTAGTTGCTGCAATTGCTGAACTCAAAGATGCACAGGCAATTGTCAGTGGTGACACCCTCGATATCGCTAAACCATCCCCTTTACCTTTACTGCATACAGCCCAACTGTTAAATGTTGATCCGAATCGTTGTTTGTATATCGGTGATGCGCAGCGTGACATAATTGCAGCCAAGGCTGCAAACATGCACAGCGCTGCTGCATTGTGGGGCTACATCCCTAGTGAAGCTGAAGCATTGAGTTGGCAAGCCGATTTTAATTGGCAATCACCTATTGATGCATTTAACCATATATAGTGCCATGTTAAATTTTAACCACTACATATTGTGATCGTGTTACTTTTTGCACATTGTTTGTTGATAAAAAAAGCAGCCAAAATTTATTTTTAAAATGCGTAAATTTAATCGATCATCAGTTGATTTTTATAAATTTCATTTTAATCAGATGGTCAAAGGTTAATGGCTACTAACACAAGCGTGTTATCCCAACGTTATCCACAATTAGGGGCGTTTATGCCCCTTGCAAATGATCGCATACCACACTATCTTGTGATCTAGAATTTGATGAACACCAGATGTTGTGGCTAAATGTTATTCAATTAAATTCGCGCTAATACAATTTTATTGCAATAAAAAATTTATTTTAAGAAAAATGTGTCACTAAAAAATATTATATCCCAAGGAATACAGGCAAAACTATGAACCAACAGCTATCTGTAAGCAAACGTGACGGCCGTAAAGAGTCACTTGATTTAGATAAGATCCATCGCGTTATTGCTTGGGCCGCCGAAGGTCTAAATAATGTGTCTGTCTCACAAGTTGAGCTGAAATCGCACATCCAGTTTTATGATGGTATTCGTACTGAAGACATCCATGAAACCATCATCAAAGCGGCCGCTGATCAGATCTCTAAAGAGTCGCCTGATTATCAATATTTATCAGCCCGCTTAGCTGTATTCCATTTGCGTAAAAAAGCCTATGGTCAATTTGAGCCACCGCGCTTGTATGATCATATCGTTAAGTTAGTTGAAGATAAGCGTTACGATGCACACTTACTAGCTGACTACACAGAGCAAGAAATTGATCAACTGGATGAATACCTTGATCATGGACGTGATTTAAACTTCAGCTATGCTGCTGTTAAACAGCTTGAAGGTAAATATTTAGTACAAAACCGTGTTACGGGTGAAATTTATGAAAGCGCACAGTTTTTATATATTTTAGTTGCAGCCAGCTTGTTCTCTGATTACCCAAAAGAAACGCGTTTAGACTACATAAAGCGTTTTTACGATGCGGTGTCATTGTTCAAAATTTCATTACCTACGCCTATTATGGCGGGAGTTCGTACCCCTACGCGTCAATTCAGCTCATGTGTACTGATTGAATGCGGTGACAGCCTAGATTCAATTAATGCAACCTCATCAGCGATTGTAAAATACGTATCGCAACGTGCAGGTATTGGTATTAATGCTGGTCGTATTCGCGCACTAGGTAGCCCTATTCGCAATGGTGAAGCATACCACACCGGTTGTATCCCGTTTTATAAGCACTTTCAAACGGCTGTTAAAAGTTGTTCGCAAGGTGGTGTCCGTGGTGGCGCAGCAACCCTGTTCTATCCACTTTGGCATCTAGAAGTTGAAAACTTATTAGTGCTTAAAAACAACCGTGGTGTTGATGATAACCGCGTTCGTCACTTAGATTACGGTGTACAGTTTAATAAACTAATGTACTCACGTTTGATCAAAGATGATTACATCACATTATTCAGCCCGTCTGATGTGCCTGGTTTATATGATGCATTTTTTGAAGATCAAGATGAATTTGATCGTCTTTACGTACAATATGAACAAGACGAGTCAATTCGTAAAAAACGTATTAAAGCTATTGAGCTGTTTTCAATGTTTGCACAAGAGCGTGCTAGCACTGGCCGCATCTATTTACAAAACGTTGACCACTGTAATACACACAGCCCGTTCATTGCTAAAGTGGCACCAATTCGCCAATCTAACTTATGTTTAGAAATTGCATTGCCAACTAAACCACTTAACAATGTTAATGATGAAGAAGGTGAAATTGCACTGTGTACGCTGTCGGCCTTTAACTTAGGTGCGATTGAGTCACTGGATGAACTTGAAGAGCTTGCAGAACTTGCGGTACGTGCACTTGATAACTTACTGGATTTCCAAGACTACCCGGTGCCAGCAGCACATAATGCAACTATGGGCCGTCGTACACTAGGAATAGGCGTAATCAACTACGCATATTACCTTGCTAAAAATGGCAAACGTTATTCTGATGGCAGTGCCAATGCATTGACTCACAAAACATTTGAAGCAATTCAGTATTACCTAATGAAAGCCTCAAATGAACTGGCTAAAGAACGTGGTGCATGTCCTAAATTTAACGAAACAACGTATTCGCAAGGTATTATGCCAACCGATACGTACAAACGTGATTTGGATAAAATTTGTGATGAACCATTGCATTTAGATTGGGATACATTACGTGCCAATATTAAAGAGCATGGTATGCGTAACTCAACGTTATCTGCGTTGATGCCATCTGAGACATCGTCGCAAATTTCAAATGCAACTAATGGTATTGAACCACCACGTGGTCATATCAGTGTTAAAGCCAGTAAAGATGGTATTTTAAAACAAGTTGTACCTGAGTATGAACGCCTTAAAAATAATTATGAATTATTGTGGGATATCCCATCAAATAAAGGTTATTTAGAATTAGTGGGTATTATGCAAAAGTTTGTTGACCAAACAATTTCTGCCAATACTAACTACGATCCAAATAAGTTTGAAGGTGGTAAAGTACCAATGAAGGTCTTATTACAAGATTTACTGGGTGCTTACAAACTTGGCGTTAAAACCCTTTACTACCATAACACCCGTGATGGTGCATCTGATATGCAAGAAGATACACCAGAAGTGGAAGATGATGATTGTGCAGGCGGTGCGTGTAAAATCTAATCGGTAATAAATATAAATTGGAAGCGGGCTATACGCCCGCTTTGCCCTGTTCGTTTTTTGAGTGATCTTATGTCTTATACTACTTTTAGCCGAAACCATAATAACCAACTACAAGAACCGATGTTTTTCGGCCAAACCGTTAACGTATCGCGTTATGATCAACAGAAGTACCCTATTTTCGAAAAGCTAATTGAAAAACAACTATCGTTTTTTTGGCGTCCTGAAGAAGTCGATGTAAGTAAAGATCGGTTAGATTTTCAGGCCTTACCTGATCACGAAAAGCATATATTTTTAAGTAACTTAAAATATCAAACCTTACTTGATAGTGTGCAAGGTCGCTCGCCTAATGTTGCGTTACTGCCAATTGTGTCGATCCCAGAACTTGAGACCTGGATTGAAACATGGGCATTTAGTGAAACAATCCATAGCCGTTCATATACACATATTATTCGTAACGTTACCCAAGCCCCTGAGCTTATTTTTGATGATATCGTTAGTAACGAAAAGATCAGTGAACGTGCTGATGCCGTAACTAAATATTACGATGAATTAATTAATAAAGTGGCTGTGTATAACTTATACGGTGAAGGTAAACATGAACTTAATGGCGAAACAGTTCATATCAGTTTATTTGAACTTAAAAAGCTTTTATACCTTGCAATGATGTCAGTGAATATCTTAGAAGCGATCCGTTTTTATGTCAGCTTTGCCTGTTCATTTGCGTTTGCAGAGCGAGAATTAATGGAAGGTAATGCTAAAATTATTAAGCTGATCGCCCGTGATGAAGCGCTTCATCTTTCTGGTACTCAGCATATTTTGAATATTATGCAAGATGGTAAAGACGATCCTGAAATGGCTATCGTAGCAGCTCAGTGTCGTGATGAAGCGATCAAGATGTTTGTTGATGCTGCTGAACAAGAAAAAGAATGGGCTGAATACCTGTTTAAAGATGGTTCAATGATTGGCTTAAACAAAGATATTTTATGCCAATACGTTGAGTACATTACTAATGCTCGTATGACTGCAGTTGGTTTACCAACACAGTTTAAAACCAGCAGTAACCCTATCCCATGGATCAATTCATGGTTGGTGTCAGACAATGTACAAGTTGCTCCACAAGAAGCGGAGATCAGCTCATACCTTGTAGGCCAAATTGACTCTCAAGTTAATGCCTCTGATTTCGGTGACTTCGATCTCTAATGACCAGCAACAAAACTGCAAAGATCCACTTTGCAGATAATAGCCAGTGTGTAGATTTTGACACTGGCTGTCATTCCCTTTTAGACTGCCTAGAACAACAGCAATATGAAATTCCTTTTCAGTGTAGAGAAGGATATTGTGGTGCCTGTAGAGCAACCCTAGTAGCAGGGCAAGTCACCTATAACGAAGAACCACTAGCCTTTGTACGAGATGGAGAAGTACTGCTGTGCTGCTGTAAACCCGATGGCAATATCACTCTCAATTTGAAGTAATTTATTAATGCCAGTCAAACTGCTTTGTTTCATAGCAATGTATTTTATCACTGATCATTAAACTACTTTCATCTATGGTTACATCCCAATTTAAACTGCGTGTTAAATCCACCTGAATATCATCAATAAACTGCTGGTCAATCTCAATAATATGGCTATTATCAAATAACTTTAACCGTGACTGAGATTGCGTTAACCATTCACTATTGCCCGTTGTTAAAATTAATAATTCATCCACCTGCTTAGCGATCTTAACTAATTCATCAAGGTCAGGTTTATCAACACTTAACCAGGTTTTATAATGTTCGTCCAACGCTTGAATTCCTACATCTGGCTGTAGTTTATCAGCAAGTTTATTAAGCACTGCATGGCTGTCATAAGATAAAATACAATAGCCTAATAGCTTTAAAACAAAATGCTCCAGTGTTTCATTTTTAGTCAACGCTGTGGTAAAAATTTCTTTGTGATTACGCTGATGACGCAGATCAGCTATGCTAAATCGTGCTTTAAAAATACGTGTTTTATCAGACATAATATTCACCAGTCTCGCCGTTACTCCTATTGAGTATAGCCCAATCTGATATAAGCACGTTTATTTTAAAGTTATGGTATAACATTATTGATCAGCACAAATGATGGTGTTATATTATATCACAACATAATAGCAACAACGTAGTAACCATGATCCGACATTCCTTAATATCAACTGCAATTATCACTGCTTTAAGCTCTTATTCTGCTCATGCTGCGCTGGTAACTGGGCAAGTTTTTGACAATAACAAGCAACCACTCAGCTATGCCGATGTGCACGTACACGGTAAAGCACAGTCAATTAAAACTGACGAGAATGGCCGATTTAGTATTAATATTGATGCTAATAGCCAATTACATATTAGTAAAAATAATTTTGTTGATGCTAGAGTTCAAGTAACTGAAACCAGTTCTGCTCTAAATATCACGCTTGTACCTACGTCAGTTGAATCTGTCGTTGTGTACGCCTCTGCCCTGCATAAAAATAGCTTAGAGATGATTTCACCAGTGAGTGTACTCAGTGGCGATGAACTGCGCAATAAAGCAAAACCCACGTTAGGCGAAACGCTCAAAGGCCTTCCCGGTGTTAATGCCAGCTATTTTGGCCCTGTTTCATCTAGCCCTATAATCCGTGGCCTAGATGGCCCTCGCGTTAAAATCACCCAAAATGGCTTAGACAGCAGCGATGCGTCACGTATTGGCCCAGATCACGCAACATCGAATGACAGCCTAGCTGCAGAACAGATTGAAGTTTTGCGTGGCCCAGCTACGCTACTTTATGGCTCAGGCGCGATTGGTGGCGTAGTTAACGTAGTAGATAACCGCATTCCAACTGATAATATCGAGCAGTTAACTGGGGCTGTTGAATACAGCCATGACACGGTTTCAAATGCCAACACCTATGCTGCCAAGCTTGAGACGGGCCATAACAACTTTAACTTCCATTTTGACGGTACCAAACGCACTGGTGATGACTACCAAACTCCGCGTTTTAACTTACCTGAAGAAGAGCACGAAGATCATGAGGGTCATGACGAAGAAGAGCATGAAACAGCCACCTCGGTAAAAAATACCTTTATTGATAGCCAAACCGTTAACTTTGGTACTAGCTATGTAGGTGAGCATTTAACGCTAGGTGTTTCTTATGGCCGTATTGAAACCGACTACGGTATTCCAGCACATAGCCATGAACATGGCCATGATCACGAACACGAACACGACCATGATGAAGGCGAAGAAGAAGCCGTTTATGCGCGTGTAGAACAAGATCGCTGGCAAGGTTTGATGAGCTATGCATTACACAACAACTGGATTGAAACTATTAATTTACGTCTAGGTTATACTGATTATCGCCATGCTGAAATTGAAGATGGCGCGATCGGTACTATCTTTAGTAATGAAACCACTGAAGCACGTTTAAATATCGAGCATAAGTTAGGTAATTGGCATGGTATGGCTGGTTATCATTTTAGTGAATCTGATTATGATGCCGATGGTGAAGAAGCCTTCACACCCGCTAGCAAAACGACTACTCATGCATTATTTATCCTCGAAGAAAAACAGTTTGGCAACGTGACATTAGAATTAGGTGCGCGTATTGAAGATTATAATATTGATAGTAATGTCGGTGCTGCTGCGCATGACCATGACCATGACCATGAAGATGATCATACTGATGAACACGCCAATGAAATAACGCCTTACAGTAAAAGCTTTACTAATCTGAGCGCTTCAGCAGGCGCTATTTGGCAATATACACCCGGACAAAGTATTGCGCTGAGCGTGTCACACTCTGAACGCGCACCGTTATCAGCCGAGCTATTATCAAATGGTGTCCATATTGCAACTGGCACCTATGAGCTTGGTTTAGGCTACGCGATAGAAGACGGTGAAATTCACTTCGAACCTGAAAATATCAAACAAGAAACATCAACCAATATTGATTTTGGCTTTAGACGCTTTAGTGGCGATTTTGGTTATACGGTTAACTTTTTCTATAACGACATTGCCAATTTTTACTATCAGCAAAACACGGGGTTAATGTTTGATGAAGAGCACGGCCTTGAAGCTGCAGAGCCTGGCCACGATGATGGTATGGCTGTTTATCAATTTGTCAGTAAAAATGCGAAATTATACGGCATTGAATTTGATGCACATTATCAATTAAATTCAAATGCGATGGTAAAAGTATTTGGTGACTCAACCACTGCAAAACTTGCTGATGATGAAGGGTATTTACCGCGTATTCCGGCAAATAAGTTAGGTTCAGAATTTCAGTATAATATCAGTGATTGGCAGTTCAGCTTAACTGGCACACACTACTTTGAAC
Source organism: Pseudoalteromonas sp. SG44-17 (assembly GCF_014164235.1). Lineage (NCBI taxonomy): Bacteria > Pseudomonadati > Pseudomonadota > Gammaproteobacteria > Alteromonadales > Pseudoalteromonadaceae > Pseudoalteromonas > Pseudoalteromonas sp. SG44-17. Next base: position 133,791 of record NZ_JACJEV010000001.1, read on the forward strand.
AACGTGATATTACGGCTTATGAAACCGCAACTGATGGCTATACACTGTTTGATGCGCAAGCAAATTATCAATTAAGTGTCGGTCCGGTAGATACACAGTTTTATATCAACGTTGATAATATTACGGATGAACTGGGTTTTGTACATAGTTCATTTATTAAAGATGAAGCGCCACTTCCTGGGCGTAACTTTAGAATTGGTCTACGTGGTTATTTCTGATCTCAGTAAATAACCATAAAAAAGCCGCGCTAATAGTTATTAGCGCGGCTTTTTATTACTCAATTTCTAATTAAAGAATTTCGTGTAGCTCAACGTCAAATACCAGTGTTGAGAATGGTGCAATTGCAGCACCGGCACCACGTTCTCCATAAGCAAGCTCATGAGGAACATAGATACGCCATTTGGTGCCTTCAGGCATCATTTGTAATGCTTCAGTCCAGCCTTTGATCACGCCACCAACTGGAAACTCAGCAGGTTGACCACGCTCATAAGAGCTGTCAAATACAGTACCGTTGATAAGTGTACCGTGATAATCAACACGCACTGTTGACTCAGCAGTTGGCTTGTTGCCTTCACCTGTTGCTAGTACTTCATATTGAAGACCAGACTCAGTCACAGTGATTTCAGCACGTTTTGCATTTTCTTCTAAGAATGCAATGCCTTCAGCTGCAAGTACTTTCGCTTCTTCTTCACGACGTGCTTGGATTTCAGTGTTGATTTTTTCGAATGCAGCTTGGATCTCAGGGATCTCAACTTGGAAATCGCCGCCCACATACGCATCTTTCATGCCTGCAAATACTGAATTTAAGTTTAAACCTTCGAAAGGGTTAGCTTTAAGTTGCTCACCCATCTGTAGGCCAATACCGTAACTTGCTTTTTCAGCATCTGTAGTAAAATTATCTGACATAATATGTTTCACGTTTTGTTTATACCAAGCTTAATAACGCTGGTATCAGTTAAAAGACGCGCCTATGCTATCATAAAAAAAAGCCCTTTTGGGCTTCTTTAGAGCTAGTTTTTAGTGAGTTTTCGCTTTATTAAGCGCACAGCAAAAGTCAAGATTGGCAAGCTGATTAAAATACCAGCAAGTAATGGACGACTCAGTAATGCCTGCGTACCAACTAATAGCACCGGCACGACTAATAAACCGATACAACCAATAAATATTGCCGCAATTTCTGGCCAGTATTTATCATATTTAGTAATTAAATGCCCAGCTAATAGATTAAAGCCTAGGCAGTAAAGCATAGCTGTGAGCAATACATGCTCTGGTTGTGCATCCATCGCCATTTTAACGAGTAAGTTAATAGCACTGTGATAACAGTAGCCAAACACCGACCATAACAGTACGTGTTTTAGCACCCGTTGTGTGGTGTTTAATTGATTTTGCTGTGACATCTTAAACTCCAGATAGCAAAAAGCCGCCCATAAGGCGGCTTTTTAAATATGGTGGAGAGATAGGGATTTGAACCCTAGAGGGGCTATAAACCCCTGCCGGTTTTCAAGACCGGTGCATTCGACCACTCTGCCATCTCTCCGTACGGCGCGGATAATAGGGGTTAGCCGCCTTGTTGTAAAGCCCTAAAAGTAAAAAAGTTCAAATTAATCGTTACAATTACTCAAAGCGCTTAAAAATACATCAATAATACTGTTTTGGACGTTTCGCGACCCACGAACACAGTAAGCAGACTAATAAGCTAAAAGTTACAAAACTTAAGCTCTGAAAAATTAAATCAAAACGGTTTAGATCATCACTTGGTACAAGCACCAATACAAAAGCGGGTAAAATACTCACAAACAACACGTAACAACACACTTTAAACGCTCTACCAAAATCAAATCGTCTTGTGCGTTGCATCCACCACGCTAAGATAACCACAATAGCAGTTGATGAGATCGCTATTAAATGAGGAGTCTGTGTACTAAATGCTGTGTAAAGAGTGATAGCCGCACCAACAAAACCCCATAAGGACCACGTTAACCATTTTTCTTTTTCACGTAAAAATAAATTTCCCATTATCCTCGTCTTCTTGTTGTTATTCTAATTAAGACACTCCATACATTAACAAACTGCAGAAAAATAACAAACCATTGTATTGAGGGTTATTGCATCCAAGCGCTTCAGACAGCCAAGCTACCTAAAGATAATAACAAAGGTAGCCTTAATGCATTCTGACTGAAATAACACGACAAAGTTCCAATTAATTACGTTTTGGCAACTATAAGTTTGTGAAAAAGTGTTCTGGGCTATGACGAACAGCCTTTTTACAGTCCACTTCTGGAGTGCCTAAATACAGGTAACCGACAATCTCATCTTCATTATCAAGCTTTAACGCCGCTTTTACCGCCTCACTTTGCGCAAAGTAACCAGTACGCCAGACACCACCCAGTCCTTGCGCAAAAGCTGCTTGTTGCATAGCTAACACAGCACAACCAGCACTTTGTACTTGTTCTATACGCGGCACTTTTGGGTGCGCTTGATATTTGGCAATGGCAATGATTATCATCGGTGCACGCAGCGGTAACTCTTTGGCACGATTAATTACTTTTTCATCTTGTTGTTCTGCAACTGCACTTTGATAATAAATTTCGCCGAGTCGTTCTCGCGCATCTTCTGCAACAACAATAAATTGCCAAGGCGCAAGGCAACCATGATCAGGCACACGAAGCGCTGCTTGTTTAATAATATCAAGTTGACTGTTGTTTGGGGCAGGTGCAATCAGTCGAGGATCTGACTGACGAGTCAATAAAAGCTCAATAGCGTCCATAGCGATTCTCTAATTAAAAAAGAAACTAGCATAGCATTGATAGGGATTGCTGAGAAAGTTTGAAAGTTAGAAAGTTTGCGACGGCCGTCGCAAACTGACAGGTAGAGATTTAGATTATTCGAATCTTTTCCGTAACCAGTGATCAAGGCTAACAAAACGCCCACCGCCGGTAAAAAATAAACTCAATAACATCGCAAAATAAATTGCTGAAAACTCAATGCCATTATTCAAAATCGACGGCTTACCCTTTTCATAAAGGTAATCTGGGAAACCATGTTCTTGTACAAGTCCTCGAATTTTCTCAATACGTTCTTTTACTTCTCGGGAATTATCTAAACTTTCTTTTGCACCGGGGATCGCCAACCAATCAAGTACTTGTGCAGCACTAGTATCTGGATCTGTCGGCGCAATCGCAAACCAGCCATTGTGCCAATGTACAGAGGTTGCGGCAACGACCATAGTAAACATCAGCGGTATGCTAACCAGACGGGTTAATAAACCAACTAAGAGCAGCCAGCCACCGAGAAATTCACTCCAGCCAGCTAAAAAAGCCAGTAAATCTGGAAAAGGTAAGCCTAAACCCCAATCTGGGTTACCAAACCAAGCAACAACATCTGGAGAAGCTAAAAAGAATTCAAAAAACCCATTACCATTACCACTGATATTTAGCTTGTTATAACCTGCGATGATCATAACTGGCGCCAGTATCAGTCTAAATAGTAAAGCAGGGATACCATCAAAAATGGCTATTTTTTGTAGGGAAGTTTTATATAGTGTGATCAATGTATTCATCGTAGCAGTCTAGTCTTTTGAAATGTATTAAACAAAGACCGCTACGATTAAAAGTTTATTTCAGTTAAATTTTACGCGCGACCTGAAGCGCTTCATAAATAGCTCGTTTTGCATCAATTGCAGATGCTAATTTGGCCCCGCCAATTACATGTACTTTAGGATTACCGATTAACCCCGACATTAATTCGTTATTAGAGACTTGCCCGATACAAGCGATCACTGTATCAACAGGTAGCACCTGCTCCTCTCCTGCCACAGTAATTTTTAGACCTTGCTGATCAAAATGATGATACTGACAATCAGCGATCTGTTTTACACCATGTTGCTTTGCAACTTGACGATGTATCCAGCCCGTTGTTTTACCAAGCTCACTGCCAAAACGCCCAGCGCTGCGTTTTAGCATAAACAATTGACGATTATCTTTATCTGGACTTGGCTGACACTCAATTCCCCACTGCGATTTAAAATCAGCAATACTTTGGTCTTTATGTTCACTTAAAAAAGCAACCATATCAAAGCCAATGCCGCCGGCACCTAAAATTGCAATCGATTGCCCTAATTCAACTTCACCACGAATAACTTCATCGTATGAAAAAACACGTTTATTATCCGCGCAGGTAAAGTTTGCCTCACGCGGGCGCACCCCCGTTGCAAACACCACGTCATCGTATTGCTCAAGCATTTTATCGGTAAAAGGAGTATTGAGTGTTACCGTGACCTTTAGACGTTCAAGTTCATTAATAAAATAACGCAAGGTATGATTGAAATCTTCTTTACCAGGAATTCGCATCGCTAAATTAAATTGGCCGCCCATATCTGTATTTTTATCAATCAGCGTTACCGTATGACCTTTTTGCGCTAAGTAACAACTGGCAGATAAGCCCGCAGGCCCAGCACCTACAACCAACACATTTTTAGCCTTGTTGGTCAGCTCAAGAGGATAATCTAGCTCAAACCCCGCTTGAGGATTCACTAAGCATGTTGCTCGTTTACCTTTAAATACATGATCTAAACAGCCCTGATTACAGCCGATACAAATATTAATGTGTTTACTTTGTTGTGCTTGATATTTATTAAAAAACTCTGGATCGGCTAATAGTGGTCGTGCCATCGAAATCAGATCGGCATCCCCTGCAGTTAAAATTTCATTGGCAATCTCAGGAGTATTAATACGATTTACAGCAATGACAGGAACCGATACCACTTCTTTTAAACGTTTTGAAGCTTCTTTAAATGCACCTGCTGGCACCATACTCGCAATAGTAGGTACTCGTGCTTCATGCCAGCCTATGCCGGTATTTAAAATATCAACTCCAGCCTGCTCTAATGCTTTGGCCTGGATAGTAACCTCTTCAGGTGTTGACCCATTCGGAATTAAATCCATCACCGATAATCGAAAGATAATTAAAAATTCTTTATTTACTTTGGCACGTACAGCTTTGACTATCTCTAACGCTAAACGCATACGGTTTTCTAAACTTCCACCGTATTCATCTGAGCGTTTATTGGTATGCGGTGCCATAAACTCATTAATCAAATAACCTTCTGAGCCCATCACTTCAACGCCATCGTAGCCTGCCTTTTGTGCTAAATAGGCGGAATGAGCAAAGTCTTTGATGGTTTTTTTTATTGCACTGAGCGACATTGCTTTGGGTTGATATGGGTTAATAGGTGCTTTAATTGCACTTGGTGCTTGATTAAATGGATGATACGCATAACGTCCAGCATGTAATAATTGTAAGCAAATCTTACCGCCGTGTTGATGGACAACATCAGTGTATGCACGGTGCTTAAACACATCATAATAGCTATTAAAAGACGATGAGATTGGGGTTAATTTGCCACGCAAATTAGGACTGTAGCCCCCCGTAATGAGCATCGCAGTACCACCTTTAGCGCGCGCTTCATAAAAAGCACGCAGTCGTTTTCGGTTATGCCATCCCTCTTCAAGCCCCGTGTGCATTGAGCCCATTACCAAACGGTTACGTAGCTGTGTGTGTTTCAATTGTAATTGTTGTTCTAACATCCTCTGCCCCAATGAACTGGTCTAACCTCTATACATTAGCCAATTTTGCTCGATTGGCAAGCAATAAGCAACAAAAGCGATAAATTAGTTAATATGTTCACATTCTCACGGTTAAAACCTCGCTCATAAATACTTAGTTACGATTTAACAGTTAAATTAATTTTTATTCTGAGCTAAGATGGTGACAGATATAAGTTGTACCAGACTAAGGATTTATTTTGATTGCAAAGCTATTTAAAGGACTGTGGGCAGGAATTAACTTTTCTCGTCGTTTAGTCCTCAATTTTTTATTTGTGTTACTTGTCATTCTTTTCATTGTTTCAATCATAAGTGATGACAATGAAATTAATGTTGCTGACACATCTGTGCTCAGGTTAAACCTCAATGGTCCAATCGTAGAGGAAAAAGTTTACGTTGATCCAATTGAATCTGCCATCAATGACGCAACACAGAGCAACGATGAGCCCGCTGAAATTTTACTTGATGATATTATCAATGTAATTGATCAAGCCACTGAAGATAAACGCATTAGTGTGATCTTGCTGGATTTACAAAAAATGCCTAGCGCGCATTTAAATAAATTAAAACAAATCACTCTAGCGTTAGAGCGGTTTAAAGCGAGCGGCAAAAAAGTAATTGCCTCTGGTTATTATTACTCACAAGCACAATATTACATTGCTGCGCACGCTGATGAAATATCTATGCACCCTTATGGTGGTGTAGAGATCCAAGGCTTTGGCATGTACCCGTTATATTTTAAAGATGCGCTTGAAAAACTCGGTATCACTCAGCATATTTTCCGTGTTGGTACATTTAAATCGGCTGTTGAACCGTTTATTCGTAACGATATGTCAGATGCAGCAAAAGAAGCTAATAATGTATGGCTAGGTGCATTGTGGAAAGAATACAAACAAGACGTTGCCGCTGTGCGCCCATTTGATGAAGCAAACTTTGATGAAACAATGGACGTGTTTCTGGCAAAAATGCAAGCAGTTAATGGCGATTCAGGTAAATATGCTCTTGAACATCAATGGGTTGATTCTTTAAAAACCAATCAACAAGTGCGTCAACAATTAATTGCCTTAGTAGGCACTGAAGAAACAGGCAAAACCTTTAACCAAGTATCGTTTAAAGAATATCTCTCATTAGTTAAATCGCCGATTGAGTTTGATAACCCAATGACAGAAAAAGTCGCCGTTGTGGTTGCACGCGGTACTATCTCTGACGGCGAACGTAAAGCCGGTGAAATTGGTGGTGACTCTACAGCGGCTTTACTACGTAAAGCACGCTTAGATGATAAAGTAAAAGCGGTTGTACTGCGTATTGATTCTGGCGGTGGCAGTATGTTTGCCTCTGAAGTTATTCGTGCTGAAGTGCTTGCTCTTAAAGCAGCTGGTAAACCAGTGGTTGCTTCAATGAGCTCAGTAGCAGCTTCTGGCGGCTACTGGATTGCCTCTGCTGCCAACGAAATTTGGGCAGCGCCGAGCACAATTACCGGCTCAATTGGTGTATTTGGTAACTTTATGACCTTTGAAAACACCATGGCTAAATTAGGTGTTTATTCAGATGGCGTTGCCACAACTGAAATGGCTGGTCTATCAATCGCTCGCCCGCTTAATGAAAAAATGGCACAGGTTATTCAACTAAGTGTAGAAGATGCTTATCAACGCTTCTTAGAGGTTGTTGGTGAAGCACGAAATATGACCCCTGAGCAAGTTGACTCTATTGCACAAGGCCGTGTTTGGATTGCAAGCCAAGCGCAAGAGCTTGGCTTAGTTGACAAATTAGGCAATAAGCAAGACGCTATCAAAGCGGCAGCTGAACTGGCTAAGCTTGATTTTTATGAAGTTAAAACCATTAAGCAGAGTCTATCGGCGGAAGAGAAATTAATGCAGGATATTTTTGGAAATGCATCGATTAGATCGCTAATTGGCTCACAAAGTACGCTACAAAACGCACTCTCAAACCAAGCATCTATCAATGGTTTAGTTAAGCAATTAACAACTGAGGTTGAAGGTCTAAAAGATTACAACGATCCGCAAGGCATTTATGCCCGCTGCTTAGTGTGTAATATTTCGCAATAAATAGTGTATAGGCTGTAATCGCAGCAACTAACCGTTATACTAAGCCCAGTTTTTTTACTGGGCTTTTTTTATGAAACGTAAACGTATTTATATCGCATATACTGGCGGTACGATTGGGATGAAAAAATCGAGTCGAGGCTATATTCCCGCTGAAGGTTTTTTAACACAAACCGTAGAAAACAATGCCGAATTTAATCGTGATGAAATGCCCTTATTCGATATTCACGAGTATTGCCCGCTGATTGACTCATCAGACATGTCCCCTGCTCATTGGCAACTAATCGCTGATGATATTAAAAGTAAATACCAAGATTATGATGGCTTTGTCGTGCTTCATGGTACAGATACCATGGCGTATACCGCATCTGCTTTGTCCTTTATGTTTGAAAACTTAACAAAGCCAGTGATAGTGACAGGCTCGCAAATTCCACTGTCGCAATTGCGCTCTGATGGCCAAGTAAATTTACTTAATGCGATGTATTTAGCGGCTAATTATCCGATTGCTGAGGTTAGTCTATTTTTCAATAATCAATTATTTCGCGGCAATCGTGCAACTAAAGCACATGCCGATGGCTTTGATGCCTTTGCATCCCCTAACTTAGACCCACTGGCTCTCTCAGGTATTAATATTCAATTATTAAAAGGCCAGTTGAGCCCGTATGTTGAAAATGAGCTACAAGTCACCAACATCACGCCGCAACCTATTGGTGTTTTATACTTGTATCCAGGGATCAGTCATGCTGTAGTTAAAAGTCTGGTAAACGACAATATCAAAGCCCTCGTATTATTGAGCTTTGGTGTGGGCAATGCACCACAAGATCCAGACTTTTTAGAGATCCTCTCCAGCGCAAGTAAGCGCGGTATGGTTATCGTCAATTTAACCCAGTGTTTAAAAGGGCATGTAAATATGGGCGGCTATGCAACTGGTAACGCATTACTTAACATTGGTGTGATCAGCGGTTACGATATGACCTTAGAGGCATGCTTAACTAAATTACACTACTTATTTAGCCAAAAGCTTGAAATTGAAACTATTCGCCATTTAATGCAAGACAACTTACGTGGTGAGTTAAGTAGATAAGCTGAGCGCTTTATAATAAAAACTATTTTTTTAAACTAAAAAGGCACGCTAATTAGCGTGCCTTTCATTTTAACTTATTGGCCTAATTAACGTACTTTCGCGTCAATCTCTACTAAATCAGTTAAATGACATACCTCACCACTATGAGTTTTAATGCCATGCTCACCAAAATAATCTCGCTGTGCTTGTACTAGATGACCATTGCTTGGTGTCGTCAACGTCGCAAAATACGTTTGCGTTGAGCTAAGTACCGGAAATGCTAATCCAGTCATCATTGCTTGACCTGTTATTTTACGCAGCGCTAATGACTCTTTTTCTAAAGTGTCGATAAACTCAACACCTTCAGCGATGTTATCTAAGTAATCAGCACGGATAATACAACCAGCACGCCATGTTTGCAGTGTTTTAGATAAATCGACTTTCCATTGATGTGCACGTGATGCACCTTTGATCAGCGCAAGACCTTGACGATAAGCCAGTAAACTTGCAAACAAGAAGGCATCTTTAAGTTCATCTAAATCTAATTCAACCTGTGAAGTTGATTTAGCTGCATACGTCATTTCTTTCGCTGCATGTGTGTCACCAGTATTGGTTAAGTGACGCGCTTGCACAGCTGCAACCAATGAAGGAACGGCGATACCCAGTTCTAATGCATTTTGTGCCGTCCACAAACCCGTGCCTTTCGCGCCAACTTTATTATCAATCAAATCAACCAACGCTTCACCCGCATCGGTTTCTAACGATAAAATATGACTTGAGATAGATAATAAATAGCTATTGAGTGTGCCTTCAGACCATTGATTAAAAATCTCTGCAACTTCATGTGGAGTGCGGTTAGTGCCTAAGCGTAATAATTGATACATTTCTGCGATTAGTTGCATTAACGCATATTCAATTCCATTGTGCACCATTTTTACAAAGTGACCACTGGCTGATTGACCAACACGGGCAAAACACGATTCACCTTTGTAGCTTGCTGCTACTTTTTCAAACCATGGCTCAACGCGTTCCCAGCCGCCTTCTGAACCACTTGCCATCATCGCAGGACCATGACGCGCGCCTTCAGCACCGCCAGAAATCCCCATAGTGGCAAATTCAAATTTATTTTGATATTTAAGTTTACGAGTAATACCGTCTTTATAATTACTATTGCCACAATCGACGATAATATCGTCACAATCAACGCCTGCATCAACTAAATCGCTGCAAACTTTATCGACTAACTCACCCGCTGGCACTAATAACAAAATTGAGCGAGGCGGCGTTAACCGTTTTACCATATCACCTAAATCAGACACAATGTGCAGACGATCTGCCATGCCTTGTAATTTAGCACAGCTTAATAGCTCTTCGCCCGCGTCTGGGTTTTTATCATAAGCTACTAGCGTCATCCCTTGTTCAATCAAGTTGAGAGCAAGATTTTTACCCATAACGCCTAACCCTACTAATGCAACTTGCATTTAGTGTCCTCCTCGGTAACAACTATTGGTTAGTAAATGAAATAATACCGCGCGCATTATATACCCAAGCCACTTAAAATTGCGAGCCTAGACAACAGATACAACGCTTTGCGCAAGACAAACACGCAAGATACAGTGATTATATCAAACAACCGTTGCCTCGGGGCGATAAATTTTCCTGATATGGATTTCTGAGTCGAGCATTGACGAGACCTGACACCGGTGTCATAATGTGGTCATAATTTTTTTGTATAAAATAATGACAGCTTTACACGTTACCTTGATGTCAACGCGCTATTTGCTGTCAGTAAAAACTGTATTATGCGTGTCAGTTAAACTAACACCTATAAATAACGAAAAACCGTCAACCTGCTTACAACATTGTAAGCCTACAGGAGAATTTGATGCTTAGACGCACAAAAATAGTCGCGACCCTTGGACCTGCAACCGATCGAGATAACAACTTAGAAAAAATAATCCGTGCTGGTGCAAACGTAGTGCGTTTGAATTTCTCACACGGCATTGCACAAGATCACAAAGACCGTGCCCAAGCAGTGCGTGACATTGCCAAAAAACTAGGCAAGCACATTGCTATTTTAGCCGATCTACAAGGCCCAAAAATTCGTGTATCGACATTTAAAGATGGCAAAGTAACGCTACCTGTTGGTGCAAAATTTATTCTTGATGCAAAAATGGAAAAAGGCCTAGGCGATATCAACGCCGTAGGTATTGATTATAAAGAATTACCACAAGATGTTGCCCCTGGTGACTTACTACTTTTAAACGATGGTTTAATTCAATTAACAGTAGTAAATGTTGAAGGTCATTTAGTGCATACCACAGTAACTGTTGGTGGCGTGTTATCTAACAATAAAGGCATCAACCGCTTAGGTGGTGGTTTAACTGCTCCAGCCTTCACTGATAAAGATAAAGAAGATTTATTAACTGCAGCAGAAATTGATGTTGATTATATCGCAGTATCGTTCCCACGCAGTGGCGACGATATGCGTTATGTGCGTTCACTAGCTGAAGCTGCAGGCTCTAAAGCACAGCTTTTAGCTAAAATTGAGCGTGCTGAAGCCGTTGAAACGGTAGAAGCAGTTGATGATATTATCCTTGCTTCAGATGCGGTGATGGTTGCTCGTGGTGACTTAGGTGTTGAAATTGGTGATGCTGCCTTAATGGGTAAACAAAAACTCATTATCCGTCGTGCTCGCTCTCTTAACCGTACCGTGATCACAGCAACACAAATGATGGAATCAATGATCGATAACCCAATGCCTACCCGTGCAGAAGTTATGGATGTTGCCAACGCAGTCCTTGATGGCACTGATGCGGTAATGCTTTCAGCTGAAACAGCGGCAGGCGATTACCCAGAAGAAACCGTGGCAACCATGGCGCGCGTTTGTTTAGGGGCAGAATCACAAAAAGAAACTCACGTTTCTAAACATCGCTTAGATAGTCGTTTCTCTTCTAATGCAGAATCAATTGCATTGTCAGCTATGTATGCGGCAAACCATTTAGATTCAGTAAAAGCGATTATTACTTTAACTGAATCAGGTAGCACAGCAAAATTGATGTCACGTATCAGCTCTGGCTTACCTATTTATTCATTGTCTCGTCATGCCAGTACGCTTGGTCAAACAGCATTATATCGTGGTGTTTACCCGGTATTCTTTGACTCAACACAATGTGAAAAAGATAACATGGTAAAAGATGCCCTTAACACACTTGTGAATGCGGGTTCATTACAATCTGGCGATACTGTGATCATCACTCATGGTGATGCTATGGAAACGATTGGTGCAACCAATACTATGAAAATTGTTACTGTTGCTTAATTAACGCAGTTATAAAAAAACGCGAGCCAAGGCTCGCGTTTTTTTATTTAAAACACATGGTTTAATTTACTTCGTTATATAACAGCTATTGAGCCCGTTTCTAAGTTAACTTGCTAACGCAGCTTTTACTTTATCGCGATAACTACGGCTTACTTTTAATTCTTGGCCGTTCTCAAGCACTAATAAATACTCACCACTTACCTGAGTTACAAGCTTGCTAATTTGTTTAGTATTTACAATCGCACTGCGATGGACACGTACAAATAGCTGAGGATCAAGTTCCTGTTCTAGTTCTTTCATAGTTTTTCGTAAAATATGCGTTTGACCATCTTGGCAATGTAAACACATATAGTCACCAGCGGCATCAACCCATTGAATTGTCGCTACAGGTACACGGATTATTTCACCCTGCTCTTTCACCGCTAAAGATTCTGGGTAACGGCGATCTGTTAATGTATCGCCAGTTGCCAGTTTTTTCAAAATCTCTTCACAATTATTACCAGTAATTCCAGCTACAAAACTCGCCAATTTCTTTTTATGGGCGTTGTCTTGTTGCGTCTTCAAGTAGGTATGCACTTTTTCTACCGCCTGTTTTAGTCTGTTGTCGTCGACTGGTTTAAGGATGTAATCTAAAGCATGGATCTCAAATGCTTTGACTGCGAACTGATCAAATGCGGTTACGAATACAATAGCAGGTAACGCTCTGACACTTTCACTGAGTGCTCTGGCAACCTCAAACCCATTCATTCCAGGCATTTGAATATCTAAAAAAACTAAATCTATTTTCCCTGCTTGGCATGCATCGATAGCCTCTTGACCAGAGTTACATAACTTAATGACTTCGATATCATCAAACTCCTCTAATCTTACCGCTAACCCTCTACGGGCTAATGGTTCATCATCGACAATCAGGGTCTTAATCTTGCTCATTTCTTCACAGCCTTCTCAAACGGAACGCGCAGATTCACTTTCAATCCACTTGGCGTATTATGTGATAACACAAACGAATAGTTATTTTCATACAAAGTTTTCAGGCGGTCTTTCGTATTTGCCACCCCTACCCCTTGTGAATTAACTAATTGGCCATTAAGTAATTCAGTACCGGGGCCATTATCGCCTACTTCCAATAATAGTTCATTAGCAAAAACTTGTGCTTTAATATCAATTACTCCCCCTTCGCTAAGATGAGCTATTGCATATTTAATCGCATTTTCGATGATCGGTTGCAATATTAAACTCGGCACTAATGCATTTTTTGCTTCATCACTGATTTGCACATTCACTTGCAACCGTTCATCAAAGCGTACTCGCTCTATTTCAAGATAAAGCATCAGTGCATGCAACTCTTGTTCAAGTGGGACTTTTTTTATCGGATCGGTATTGAGTGTATAACGTAAAAAGTCGCTCAACTTTGACACCATTAAATTAGCATCTTTATTCTCTTTTACCAAAATCAACGTAGATATAGCATTAAGAGTATTAAACAAAAAATGAGGATTTAATTGATAACGTAGCATTTTCAGTTGTGCTTCATGCGCCATCGTTGTTGCTTTAAGGGCTTTTTGGCGCTCACTTTGCAGTAGTTGATAATATTTAATGCCAAAGTACAAACCACTCCAACAAAGAATAATATAAACCGAATCTAAGCCTTGTTGCAGATAGTAAAACCATTCTGTAGGACGATAACCATGGCGATAAATCTCCCATAAATTAAATTTTTGTATTACCGCCCATAAAGTGCCTGTAATGTACGAAGCGCCGAACACTACTAACATTAAAACCCAAGGAGATGCATTCCAGGCTTTGCGATACATATAGCGCAATGGCACAGTCATTAAACACCCTGCGTAAGCATTGAGTACGATCACAAATACATAAATATCGCGCATCTCAAAGACTTTTGAGCCAATGTAGTTAACAAGTGCATAACCGATCCAACCCGCAATCTGTAATACCCAGAAAAAGCGTTGGCGGTTATCAACTAAGGATTGCCAATTCAAAATAGTTAATTACCTCATTTATTTGTAATTATTATATAGCGTTAGCGCAGTTGGGATCACTACCGACTATCTCGCTTTTCACGAGCCTTACCGCAAATAACTGTTGGTGAAAACTTTATTTTAGCCACAAAAAAAGGAGCCATAGGCTCCTTTTTAATACTTATTTTAAAAGCTTAAGCTGCCGCTAGGCCTTCTTTAGCTTTTGCAACAAGCGCTGCGAATGCAACTTGGTCATAAACAGCGATATCTGCAAGGATCTTACGATCGATTTCTACAGATGTCTTTTTAAGACCATTGATAAAACGGCTGTAAGACAGACCATTTTGACGTGAAGCAGCATTGATACGTGCAATCCATAATTGACGGAAAGTACGTTTCTTCGCACGACGGTCACGGTAAGCGTATTGACCCGCTTTAGTAACAGCCTGGAAAGCTACGCGGTAAACACGTGAACGTGCTCCGTAGTAACCTTTTGCTTGTTTTAAAACTTTTTTGTGACGTGCACGTGCGACAACGCCGCGTTTAACTCTTGCCATTTCTAAAAACCCCTATTAAGCGAATGGTAACATACGTGAAACTAGACCATGGTCGTTCTTATGAACCATCATCTTAGGACGTAGGTGTAACTTACGCTTAGAAGTTTTCTTAGTCAGAATGTGACGAAGATGCGCTTGTTTACGCTTGAAACCGCCAGAAGCAGTCTTTTTGAAACGCTTAGCCGCGCCTCTGTGACTTTTTAGCTTATAAGCCATTGCAATAACTCCAAATGTATTGCTTTAAAATTAGTAAGCAGGCGTGAGATATATTGCTATAGCTCCACTTTTAGGCCTAACTTACTGCCATATTCCGGTGAAAACCCAACATAAATGCTGCAGTTTTACTTTATTACCGGTTAGCACAGGTGAATATTTGCATATTACTTGGTGACCTGAGCTAAATTCGCTGCGTATCTTAGCTTGTTTATTGCTTTTTAGCAACAGGCGCCATCATCATAACCATTTGGCGACCTTCAACACGATTAGGGAAAGACTCAACAACTGCAAGCTCTTCCAAATCGCCTTTGATACGGTTTAATAATTCTATACCAATTTCTTGGTGGGCCATTTCACGACCACGGAAGCGGATGGTAATCTTAGCTTTATCGCCACCTTCTAAGAACTTACGTAAGTTGCGAAGCTTAACCTGATAATCACCTTCATCCGTGCCAGGACGGAATTTGATTTCTTTTATCTGGATTTGCTTTTGCTTCTTCTTCTGCTCTTTTAGTTCTTTGCTTTTTTCAAAGATGAACTTACCGTAGTCCATGATTCTACAAACAGGCGGCTCAGCATTTGGGCTAATCTCTACTAGATCAACACCAGCGGCATCAGCCATAGTTTGCGCGTCTTTTAATGACTGAATTCCAGCTTGCTCGCCTTCAATGTCAATTAAGCGAACTTCTTGAGCTGTAATTTCTTCGTTAATACGATTTTTTTGGGCTGTTTGTTGCCCTTTCTTGCCGCCTCTAATAGTACGTTCCTCCAAGAATATCAAATAATAAGCGTGTAGTTAGCAATTAAATGTATGCCCTACACGCAGAGTTTTTATAGTCGATTTTTAATTTCTTCGCTAATTTTAGCGACAAATTCATCAACATTAAATTTGCCCAAGTCTTCACCTGTGCGGGTACGTACAGCTACTTCTTGTTGTTCAACTTCTTTATCACCAACAACAAGTAAATATGGGATACGTTTTAATGTGTGTTCACGGATTTTAAAGCCAATCTTCTCATTTCTCAAGTCAGCAGCGGCTCTAATTCCAAGTTTATTTAATTTTTGTACAATTTCCTGCACATAAGCAGCTTGTTTATCAGTGATATTCATAATCACTACTTGCTTTGGTGCAAGCCAAGTCGGGAATAAACCCGCGTACTCTTCTGTAAGAATACCGATAAAGCGCTCGATAGAGCCCAATATTGCACGGTGTATCATAACAGGTGTACGACGTTCGTTGTTTTCAGCAACATAAGTTGCCCCTAAACGCCCTGGTAATGCAAAATCTAGTTGCACTGTACCACACTGCCACGCTCTGTCTAAGCAATCGTACAAAGTAAATTCAATTTTTGGACCATAGAAAGCACCTTCACCCGGTAAATAATCAAATTCGATGTTATTTGCTTTCAGTGCATCAGCTAATGCAAGCTCTGCTTTGTCCCACATATGATCTTCGCCAATACGCTGTTCAGGGCGTGTTGACAGCTTCACCACAATTTTTTCAAAGCCGAATGTTTCGTACGTATCGTAAACCATTTGGATACACGCTGATACTTCATCCATGATTTGCTCTTCAGTACAGAAGATATGGGCATCATCCTGAGTAAAGCCACGTACGCGCATTAGACCATGAAGTGCGCCTGACGGCTCGTTGCGATGACAACAACCAAATTCAGCCATACGCAGTGGAAGATCACGGTACGATTTTAAACCTTGATTAAAGATCTGTACGTGACCTGGGCAGTTCATTGGTTTGATTGCGTATTCACGCTTTTCAGATTCAGTGGTAAACATTGCTTCTGAATACTTTTCCCAGTGACCTGATTTTTCCCATAAAGAACGATCCATCATCATTGGACCTTTTACTTCTTCGTACTGGTACTCGCGTAACTTTTCACGCACAAACTCTTCAAGTTCACGGTAAATGCTCCACCCATCGTTGTGCCAAAACACCATGCCTGGCGCTTCTTCTTGCCAATGCCATAAATCAAGTGCTTTACCAATACGACGGTGATCACGTTTTTCGGCTTCTTCTAAACGTTGTAAGTAGGCTTTAAGTTGCTTTTTATCGCCCCATGCAGTGCCATAAATACGCTGCAACATTTTATTATCTGAATCGCCACGCCAGTAGGCACCGGCTACTTTCATTATTTTGAAATGTTGGCAAAAACGCATGTTCGGTACGTGTGGACCACGACACATATCGATGTATTCTTCGTGGTGATATAATCCTGGACGGTCATCTTTAGCGATGTTTTCGTCAAGGATTTGAATTTTGTACATTTCGCCGCGCGCTGCAAATGCATCACGGGCTTCTTGCCAGCTTACGGTTTTCTTAACCACGTCGTAGTTTGTTTTAGCAAGTTGCAACATGCGCTTTTCAATAGCTTCTAAGTCATCTTGACTTAATGAATGTTCCATATCGATATCATAGTAAAAACCATTATCAATCGTTGGACCAATTGCCATTTTTGCATCAGGAAACAGTTGCTTAACTGCATGACCTATCAAGTGAGCACATGAGTGACGAATTATTTCTAAGCCGTCATCATCTTTTGCGGTGATGATTTCAAGACGAGAATCGTCAGAAATTAAATCACAGGCATCAACGCGAGTGCCATTAACACGACCAGCGATAGTGGCTTTTGCTAAGCCTGGGCCGATATCATTGGCTACATCAAGTGTACTTACAGGGTTTTCAAAACTACGCTGACTGCCGTCAGGAAGAGTAATAACTGGCATTATAAGTCCTTACTACAGTGGTGACGCCTACAATGCATCACATGTATTTATTAAATTAAAATGAATAACTCGACAACGCTTTTACGAATAAGCATTGTTAATTTTAACCGTATTTGGTTAATGTATTTGTTGAGTCTTAGCAAACACAAGCGGTTATTGTCGCGTTTGGAGCCACTAAATACAAGTATTTAGCCAGACAAATTGACAAATAACCCTCGCATTTCATACTTAATTTAATTTCAGCTGTTGGATAACCTAATGACGACGTCTAATCGTATCCGTTTTGCCACTTTAAATTTACTTAATTTTACGGCGCCACCTTATTCTTTTTATCAATTACATGAACGTTACAACGCAACGCAATGGCGGCAAAAACAGCAATTTATCACTGACTTTCTACAGCAAAGTCAAGCAACGGTTGTTGCTTTCCAAGAGGTGTTTAGCCCTAAAGAATTGGCCATTTTGTGTAAAGAGCAAGGCTATGACTATTTTGCTACTGTTGCCAGTCCACGCAGTGATCATCTCTATCCACAGGTATTATTTAACCCTGTGGTGGCGATTGCCGCGAAAATCCCTTTTCAAGCATGCCACGAACTCACCCCTTGCCCAGAACTACTTGAGTACTTAAATAATCAAAATGAATTTAAATTTAATCGCACACCTATTAAATGCAGTTTTGATGTACCTGAATTTGGTGATTTAACCTGCTATGTGGTGCACTTTAAATCACAACGGGTGCATTCAATGGCGCATATTTTAAACATTCATAATCAAGACGATCCCTTATTAAATCTATTACAACAAACCGTTGGCATGATGCAATCGCAAATATCACGCTCACTGGAAGCTTCGATTGTTTATTATGATGCGCTAAAAACCCAGCGTGAAAAAAACTGTGCAACATTAGTAATGGGGGATTTTAACGACAATATTGACAGCCCTGCGCTGTCATTCATGACCCAAGGATTTCACCCTACTCGTTGCGAGCCCTGTTTAGAGCTTGAACAACCCATTGTAGGATTAACTGATTCGTTTGAATTAAGCAGTGAATCGGCAAATGGTAAAGTAAAACCAGCAACACATTACTATCAAGGTCGTGGCAATGTGCTTGATTATATTTTGACCTCAGGACACTTTAATACTGATTGTGCATTATCGCGGATAAAATCGTTGCACTATCTAAGCTTTGATAAACACTTAAATCCAAACCAAATTGATGAAGATATCTGCGTAAGCGACCACAGTGGCATTGGGATTGAAATCGGTTTTTAAAATGCACTGTTTTTAAGGCGTTTAATTGATATAATGCTGCCCAAATTAGTTATTTAGAGAATGACAATGAGAACATGCGGTGTAGAAATTACCGGTAGTGACGTACTACTGTGTATTTTAACAAAAGATAACGATGTATTTGATATACGAGATATTCGCCAAACTCGCTTTACCTTAGGTAATGGTAATGACACTGAAGTAATGCGTAAATTCCAATTTGATTTTGCGAAACTTATGCAGGACTATCAAATTGACTCAGTTGCTATTCGTCAACGTGCGCCTAAAGGTAAATTTGCCGGTAGTGCGAACGGTTTCAAAATGGAAACTGCAATTCAATTGATCCCTGAGCTGAGTGTTTATTTATTCAGTACAACCGAGATCAAAGAACAATTAAAACGTAATCCTATTCCTATTGATTTCGCTGAAACGGGGCTTAAAAAGTACCAAGAAAATGCGTTTGTAAATGCATATGTACATTTAATGAAAAAAACCTACCGCAGCGAAGAGCTTTAATTTTCAATTAGAGTTAAATTTATAATCAGATACTACGCTAGTGTGTACTGCAATGTTTTTTTGTAGCTACAGCTAGCGTTTTTTATTGCCTAATATTTATCATTTTTATTACTACATTGGTCGTATAGCGCTTTCATTTGTCGACAATCTGTGTTTTTCTAACTGAGTAGACTCTCACAACATTGACACGGAGACCGTACATGCAAATAAGTAACAATAATACAACTGCAACCGATGCGAATAAAACAGTCAAAGATACAGCTGGCTTAGAGCATAGCTACTATAAAGGAGCACAAAGCCCAGCATTGATCAATAAAACCATAGGTGATTACTTCGACTCCATTGTCGACAATAATCCAGACCACCCTGCGATAGTGCTGCATCATCAAAACATTCGTTTAAGCTATAAAGAATATCAGCAGCAGATCAACCAGCTGGCAATGGGGTTACTGGCTTTAGGTGTAAAACCAGGTGATCGTGTTGGTATCTGGTCACCAAACAACCTTGAGTGGTGCTTAACCCAATTTGCGACCGCCAAAATTGGCGCAATCATGGTCTGTATTAACCCAGCGTATCGTCCAAACGAACTACAATTTGCACTAAATTCAGTCGAGTGTACAACTCTTATAACCGCTTCAAGTTTCAAAGCCAGTAATTACCTAGGCATGCTTAATGAATTACTGCCCGAACTTGCCGCTGCAAAAGCTGGGCAACTGCAGGCAAAAAACCTCCCCTATTTAAAAAATATTATTCGCATTGGTGATGAGCCTGCCGCAGGCATGTTTAGTTTTAGTCAAGTTATAACAATGCCAACGGCCGCCCACCGCGTTGAGCTCAACGCCATTGGTGCAACTTTGCAACCAGATCAAGATATCAACATTCAGTTTACCTCCGGCACAACAGGCAATCCTAAAGGCGCTACGCTCTCCCATAAAAACATTTTAAATAATGGTTTTCTTATGGCTAATGCAATGCGCTTAACTGCAGATGATAAGCTGTGTATTCCAGTGCCGTTATATCACTGTTTTGGAATGGTATTAGGTAATTTAGTATGTATAAGTAAAGGAGCTACGGCAGTATTTCCAGGAGATTCTTTTGATCCAACAATCACGCTTGAGGTGGTTGAAAAAGAACGCTGTACTGCACTGCATGGCGTACCTACGATGTTTATTGCTGAACTGGAACTAAAAGATTTTGCTCGTTTTGACTTATCCAGTTTACGTACGGGCATCATGGCAGGCTCGACGTGTCCTGAGCAAGTAATGCGTAAAGTACAATCGCTGATGCATATGAATGAAGTTGTTATCGGTTACGGCCAAACGGAATGCAGTCCCATTAATAATGCCACGGAGATTGACTCATCCATTGAAAAACAAGTTACTACCGTCGGTCGCGCGCTGGCGCATACCGAAGTAAAAATTATTGACGAAGTGGGTAATATACAAAAAATAGGGCTTGCTGGCGAAGTATGCAGCCGTGGTGCGGGTATTATGCGTTGCTATTGGAATGATGAAGAAAAAACCGCCGCAACTATCGATAAAGAAGGCTGGCTACACTCTGGTGATTTAGGTGTAATGGATGCGGAAGGTTTTGTTGCAATAGTGGGCAGAATTAAAGATATGATCATTCGTGGTGGCGAAAATATCTACCCGCGCGAAATTGAAGAAGTACTTTACACTTACCCTGGCGTGCAAGATGCTGCTATTTTTGGCATCAGTGACGACAAGTACGGCGAAGAAGTATGTGCTTGGGTGCAGCCTAAAGATGATGCCGTGTTAACAGAGCAAGAAATTCGCAGCTTCTTAAAAGATAAATTAGCTTATTTTAAAATACCAAAACATATTCAATTTGTTGAAAGTTACCCTATGACGGTTACCGGAAAACTACAAAAGTTTAAAATGCGCGAACAAATGCAAGCACAATTAAAAGACAACGCGTTTTCATAATTAGCCAAAGCTCACGTTAGTTAATAACGCCCAATGTAATTTAAAACCTTGGGCGTATTATAAGATTAATAGCTTAACAGGCCTATTCTGGCGGTTTTAAAAAATACGTTTGCGCTAATGCATTATGAATGCCCGCTAATTCAATTTGGATTTGATCCATATAATTGTGTAAGTGGCCATTTTTAAGCGCTCTTACATCTTCAGCTTTCAATTGTTTTACCACTGCATCTATTAAATTTATAATCTCTGTAGAGTTTGGCAAAGGTGAAATCAGCGTTTTCAGCTCTATTAAGCAAAACAAAATTGACCGTGGAAATACTTCACTGTGCATCACGAATTCTAATACATCAGCACGTTGCACCCGTACGCTCATCTCTTGTCGATACATTTGATAAGCACTAAGCGAGCGCAATAAGCTGATCCACTGAATATTTTCATAAGGTTTTGCTTCATCGCTGGTGATCAACGTCTCTGAACGAATGTCTAATATCCGTGACGTCATATCAGCACGTTCTATTAACGACCCAAAGCGGATAAACGTAAAACCATGATCATGGTTAATAGTCGCATCTAAAGCACCAAATATTTGATGGGCTGATTCGATGATTTTCTTTAGATAAGCAAATCGGCCACGCTTAGCAAGCCCTTCTTTTTGATTATCTTTTACATAGTAATAAAGGGAGTTAATTTCTTCCCATACATCGCGAGGCATTACGTCTCGAATTGTTCGAGCGCTCTCTCTAGCATAAATAATAGAATTTAAAATAGACGAGCCATTATCACTACCTACAAGTAAATAACGCAGCGCTTTTTGCTCTGTGTAATCAGCGTGTTTATCTTCATACGCCTGACGCGCGCCAATAATATCTATTAATGGCTCCCAGCCTGTACATACGCCTTTAGGTAAATCCAACATCAGCATGTTGTTGACATTAATTAACCGTGCTACATTTTCTGCACGTTCAACGTAACGAGCTACCCAATATAAAGTTTCACCTACTCTTGATAACATATTATTTAGCCTCTTCGTCAACAATCCAGGTATCTTTACTACCACCGCCTTGAGATGAATTTACCACTAATGAACCTTTCACCATCGCAACACGAGTAAGGCCACCAGTAGTGATCTGTGTGTCTTTACCTGACGATAATATAAACGGTCTCAAGTCAACGTGACGTCCATCAGGCTCTGTCCCGTCAAGGGTGGGAACCGTAGACAAATCAAGAGTTGGTTGCGCTACCCAATTCCGTGGATCGGCTTTTATTTGTGCAATGGTTGCTTGTTGCTCTTTTTTAGTCGATTTAGGACCAATCAATAAACCATAGCCACCCGACTCGTTTGCAGGTTTGACAACTAGTTTATCAATATTTTTAATAACATAATCACATTCTTTAGGATCTAAACACTTATAGGTTGGCACATTTTCTATCTTGGGTTCTTCGTCCAAGTAATATTTTATGATGTCAGGTACATAGGCATAAACCACCTTATCATCCGCAACCCCTGCACCGGGTGCATTGACTAACGCCACATTACCTTTCGACCATGCTCGCATTAAACCGGGTACACCTAATTGTGATTCAGGTAAAAAAGCTTCGGGATCTAAGAATAAATCGTCGATGCGTCGATAAATTACATCAACGCGTTGCAAGCCTGTAATTGTGCGCATATAGACACAGTCGTCTTTTTCGACTACTAAATCACGCCCCTCTACTAATTCACAGCCCATCTCTTGAGCAAGGTAACAATGTTCAAAATAGGCGGAGTTAAATACACCGGGTGTTAATACCACTACTTCAGGCTTATCGTCTGGACGAGGTGACATTGCTGCCAACATATCAAACAGTTGTGAAGGATAATCATCAACTGGTAAAATCGACACTTGTTCGAATAACTCAGGGAAAACACGTTTCATCACAGAGCGGTTCTCAAGCATATAAGACACCCCAGACGGCACGCGTAAGTTATCTTCGAGTACAAACATAGTGCCATTTCCATCGCGCACTAAATCGGAGCCGCAGATATGCGCCCATATATTATTTGGCGGAGTAATTCCAACACATTGAGAGCGAAAGTTAACTGATTTTTCGAGTAAGCCTTTTGGAAAAATACCGTCTTTTATTATTTTTTGATCATGGTATAAATCATTTATAAACAGATTCAACGCTTCAACACGCTGTTTTAAACCTACCTCAATAGTTTGCCATTCTTTTTTACCAATAGTGCGCGGAATAATGTCAAACGGCCACGCTCTATCGATCATATTGCCTTCATTATAAACTGTAAACGTAATGCCCATTTCTTTTATGGCAAGATCTGCAACAGCTCTGGCTTTAACTAATTCTTCTTTTGATAAGCTAGAAAAAAACTGTGCTAACTGTTTACCGTGCGTTCGAATATTTCCTTGTGCGTCTATTAATTCATCAAAAAAGCCATTTGTTTGATATGCTTTCCAGTCAATTTTCATACATCCTTCCGCCTTATCCATTATTAATATTGAGTTGTTTTAATCACTCCAATCGAATCATATCAACCGCTACATCAAGCAATTGTGTACCGCCACCAAAAACCACGCCTTTCAAAGGAGTGACATCAGAAAAATCACGGCCAACAGCAAGTGTTATATGCTGCTCATTAGGCATAACATTGTTTGTTGGATCAAAGTCTACCCAACCAAACCTTGGCACAAACACAGAAAACCATGCATGGGTCGCATCTGCACCTTCTAACTTTTCTTCCCCCTCGGGAGGCATTGTTTCTATATACCCGCTAACATAACGTGCTGCTAAACCAATACTGCGTAAGCACGCTATCGCAAAATGTGCAAAATCTTGGCAAACGCCCCTTTTTTGTGCAAAAACAACACTCAAAGGTGTACTAATCGTAGTAAAACCGGGATCATACTGAAACTCATGAAAAATCCGTGCCATGAGATCTTTACAGCCGCAAATCAAGCTAATATCAGCTAAAAACGACGTTAAAGCGTATTCCTTTATACCCTGTACAAAAGGAGTATATTGAGATGGCAAAATAAACTCCGATGTTTTTAACAGCTGATATGTATTTGGCTTTGCGACGATATCGCGAGCCTCTTGCCAAGGCATATCAGTGTCGAAGAGGTTAATATTTGCACTTAATAAAAGTTCCACTTCACTGGTCATAGTCACTTTCAGTTTTTTATGCTGTGTGGCTATTTCAAACGCGGTCACTTTATTATCAAAATAATCCGTAAATTCTTGTAGATAATTTGCCGGCGGCTCAATATCTATGCGACTACTGTGGCATATCTGAGCACGATTTGTTTTTGGTGTTAACCGTGCTTGGTTTTGACACAAGCTAACAAAATCAGCATAACTGTAAGTTGTGGAATGCTTTATTTTATATTTCACGATTGAGCTTGCTCAATATTAGTCCAATTCAATTTATTCGCCGTTTGTGTATGAGAAAAATACTGCAATAATAATACATCACAAAAGGTATTTAAGTTCAGGCGAATATTATGGTTAAACTCGATTAACTGTTTACGAACTCCAGCGTCCGTCCTTTGCAGGTAGTCTTTTTCTGTGACATAGCAACTCGTTTTAGAAAGTAAAATTGCTTTTTCATGTGCTGCTATCACTCCCTGTCTGCGTTTAGTCGGTAAATGCTTGCATAACTGGTTTATTTGCTCTAACTGAAAAAGTAATGAGCGAGGGTATTCTGCATCCAGTAATAACAGCTCAAGCCCAGTACCTATACTTTGATACATTCTATAGCGACGTTTATGGGTCACTAAGCTAACTTGACTACTCAAAACCGCTTCGAGTAAACCAAGCTCTTCAGCTTGCTCGAGTTCTTGCGTTAATAAAGCCCCTGTTAATGAGGTGATTTGTAAGCTGCGCTCAATCCTGCGACCCATCTCAAGTAAAAACCAGCCATTGCTGTTTGGCATACAATCCACTAACGAGCCATTAAAGGCCATGATCAAACCAATCACTTTATCTAAAATACTTTGCATCGCACGTGATGAAATGTTGATATTGATATGCTTTAGCACTTTAACTTGCTCATTGATTTCATCAATAATACGACGACTATCATGAGACAATAATTCTTGGATCTGTACTGATGCATTCGCTAAATAGTTTAACGTATTTATTATGCTACCCGCGCGTAGCTCATCAGCGAGTAAAGCAAACGCTGTTTGCTTAGACACTGCGCTATCAAATTCTTCAAGCTTGATGGCTTGCTCTACATAAGGGTAAACAATATGCTGAGCGCTGATAGCAGCCAACAAACGAGCAACAGTACTGCGGCGTATTAAATCTGGATAAATAGCCAACTCAGTGTAACGATCAATAAAGATACGTAATATTCTTATGGTATTTTCACAGCGCTCTAAATAACGACCGAGCCAAAATAAATGTTCTGCGGTACGACTTGATATAACCCCTTCAAGTAAGCTTACATCCATTCTTTTTTTAATTGGTGTTGGTACACTTTGCTCAGTTAAATCAATATCTTTACTGGTATTTATCCAAGTATCTTTGAGCCAACCAGCGCCCTTAGCGTTAGCACTATTTTGATAAGAGAAACACAGTGCCGATGGCAGCACTTCGATGCCATTTTCTGTGGTTAATACATAACACCTAAATACCACAGGTTTTGCAATTAACTTACCGTCATCCCAAAATGGTGCGCTACTAAATGCGGGTTTATCTTGAAAATAATAATCGCTAGGTTGCTTAGTTATAAGTTGTTTAATTTTATCCGCGTCTAAATGGCCATCAAGTGTTAGTTTAGGATCTTTATAACTACCAAACACTAACTGTGACCAATCCGATGATTTAACATCTTCAATGCTGTGGTACTTAGGGCAATCTAGTAATAATGGTTGTTGTAAAAGTTGCTCTGATAGCTGGGCTAAATTACATTGTATTGCTGGTGATGAGAGTACCCCGCTACCAAAAGGATTTAATACTTTTACTGAGCCCTCACGTACAGCTTGTAATAAGCCTGGAATACCATGTAACGAGTATTGTGTTTGTTCAAGTGAATCGATACTTTGATCTGGGATCCAACGTAAAATCACATTGATTTTCCCCAACCCTTGTAATGACTTTAAACACACTTCGCCATTACGCACTGTTAAATCAGCGCTTTGCACTAAAGTATAGCCAAAGTAAGTAGATAGAAACGCATGCTCGTTATAATTTGGATCATCGATCCCTTGAGTTAAAATAACAATGCGAGGATCATCCATATAATGAATAAACTCGTTAATGCCTTCTTGAAACAAATTTAAAAACTCTTTAATTTGTTGCACGTTGCATTCAGCAAACTCTTCAGCCATAACGCGCCTAGCTATAATGCGGTTTTTAAGCAATAGCCCTAGACCTAACGGGCATTGGCAATGATCAGCTAAGACTTTAAATTCACCCGATGGTGCGCGATACACATCAACCGCTGTAAAAAAAAGTTTTAGCTCATCACTTGGTAAGCTAAATCCTTCACGTAAGTAATGACTATCTTGGTACAGCTGCTGCGGTGATATTTGCCCACTCAAAAGCAGCTTTTGCTCAGAATAAACATCTTGTTGGATCTTATTAAGTAATAAAGTTCGCTGTTTTATGCCTTGCTCTAACGTATTCCAATCTGCTCGAGAAAACATAAAAGGCAGTGGATCGAAGTGCCACTGTTGATTACTCTCACTTTTAATATTGCCATTTTGCAAAAGTTGCGTAATTTCAATGGCACGACTACTTACATCTTCAGCGGTTAAACTTGCTAAACGATTAAATAAAGTATCCCAATGCTCAGGGTTTAAGCCACTGTGATCCGCCAATTCATCATGACCGTGGCGTTTATCAAGGTATAAAGACAACCAATTAGGCAGCTCTGGCATCGTATTATTATTAATGTACAAGCTAAAAGCGCTCCGCTATAAAAAGTAAACTATCATTCTAGTTCAATTTGTTGGTAATTGTATTAACAAAAGCGTCTGTTAAATAATGACTCTACTTTGCGTAATGTCAAAGTGGAGTCATACAATTAACAACCCAAAAATATGATTTATTTGAACTTAGGTTGTCTCCTTAAATCGAGCGTATTAGGGTAATCTGAATTAGTATTTTCTTCATCGGGAACAACAAATTCACTCACCGATTGTGCTGATTCAAAGCTTCGTGTCGCAGCCGATGGGCTCCAACTAGGCTGATCAGATGCTAATAATGATGGTGTGTGACCATGCTCCCAAAATCGTGCAACCCTTCGCCCTTCAGCTTCAAATGCATTAACGGGTAATGTTTCTGGATTTCGCCCACCAGCATGACTAACATGGTAGACAAAACCACCCATTGAGCGGCCTTCCCAGGTATCGATCAGATCAAATACTAACGGTGCATGTACACCAATTGTAGGATGCAGCGCTGTTGGTGGCTGCCATGCACGGTAACGGATCCCGGCAACCATTTCATCTTTCGCTTTGCCTTTAACAATTTTAAGCGGCACGCGTCGGCCATTACATGTAACGATATAGCGGTCACTCATTGTGCCAATTACTTTGATTTGCACGCGTTCTAATGACGAATCAACATACCGAGCAGTACCAGATGCACTGGCTTCTTCACCCAGTACATGCCACGGTTCAATCGCGGTTCTAAGCTCTAACGTCACATCATCGAGTTCTCGGGTGCCGCAAACAGGGAACCTAAACTCAAAAAATGGGTTTAGCCAACTTACTTGGAATGCAAAACCAGCTTGCTGCAGATCTCTAACAACCTCAGCTAAATCATTTTCAACATACTGAGGTAATAAAAATTTATCATGTAATTCGGTGCCCCAACGGATCAACGGTTTGTGATAAGGCTTTTTCCAAAACCAAGCTAATAAAGTCCGTAATAACAACATTTGCACTAAGCTCATTTGTGAGTGAGGTGGCATTTCAAACCCCCTAAACTCGACAATACCTAGTCGTCCTGTTGCTGAATCGGGTGAATATAGCTTATCAATACAAAACTCCGCCCTGTGTGTATTACCTGTTAAATCAACAAGTAAGTTGCGTAACAAACGATCAACGAGCCATGGCTCAGGTACTTCCCCTTCAGGCATATGTGAAAATGCGATTTCAAGCTCATAGAGCAACTCATCACGTGCTTCATCCACACGAGGTGCTTGGCTTGTAGGGCCAATAAATAAACCTGAAAATAAATAAGATAATCCAGGATGGTGCTGCCAATAAGTAATAAAACTTCTTAAAATATCTGGGCGTCGTAAGAACGGGCTTTGCTGCGGCGTTTCACCACCTAAAGTGACATGATTACCCCCCCCGGTGCCGGTATGACGACCGTCCGCCATAAACTTATCTGTTCCTAAACGTGCTTGTTTGGCTAGATCGTAAAGTGTCGTTGTTCTATCTACCAATTGCTGCCATGACGAAGATGGGTGGATGTTCACTTCAATGACACCTGGATCAGGTGTCACGGCGTATTTTTCTACACGACTATCTTTAGGCGGGCTATAGCCTTCAATAACAACTGGGATTTGCAGGGCTTTTGCGGTGCTTTCAATCGCATTTAATAGCGACATATAATGTTCAAAATGGCTCGTTGGGGGCATAAAGATGTACAACCGCCCTTCTCTTACTTCCAATGCCATTGCGGTTTTGATCATTTGTTGACCAATAAAGCCTTTTTGCAGTTTTTTAGCTTTTGTAAAGTTATCTGGAATATCAAACGGATCTCGCTCAATAATGTTGCTTGTCCACTCAAGGCTATCAAGCGGTAATCTATAACCAAGGGGTGATTCACCTGGTAATAAAAAACAGTATTCGCGTTTAAATTCCCATTTGCATGACTGCCAGCAATGTTTCGCTTGATTAAACTGCAGCGGCAATGCATAACCAACAGGCTTTTCAATACCTTGTTCCATTTTAGCTAAAAAGCCTTTACGGCTCATTGCACTAAGAAGTTCAGGCTGTTTAGGCCCCACCTCTTTGGGTAACGATGCCTCTTGCCATAAATGATATAAAATATCTTCATAGGCTGTAGTGATAGCCTTGGTTTCAAGGCCTATTTCTGCACATAGCTGTTCTGTAAAACGCTTGGTATCTGTGTGGTCTAATTTATAATCTTTATTCGGATCAGCTAATAAACTGGCATCTTGCCACAAAGCTTCACCGTCTTTTCGCCAATAACATGCATATTGCCAGCGAGGCAGTGACTCTCCCGGATACCATTTACCTTGCCCATAATGTGTAAAGCCACCTTTGGTATATGCTTTGTTCATCGCAATAAATAAGCTTTGTGCTAACACTCGTTTTTCTTTACCGTCGGCTTCTGTGTTCCATTGGGGATGTTCCATATCATCAATAGAAATAAACGTCGGCTCACCGCCCATTGTTAAATGAACACCTTCCTTAACATATACATCATCAACTTGCTGACCCAAGCGGTTTATTGCAGCCCATTGTGTTTCTGAATATGGCTTTGTAACGCGAGGGTCTTCATGTACGCGCGTTACTTTGTTATAAAAACTAAATTCTGATTCGCACTTATCTATGCCACCAGAGACAGGTGCTGCTGAGCTAGGTTCAGGTGTGCACGCAAGCGGAATATGGCCTTCGCCAGCAAATAAGCCGGAGGTAGGATCAAGCCCGATCCAACCTGCGCCTGGAATATATACTTCAGTCCATGCGTGTAAATCAGTAAAATCTTCATCAGGACCACTTGGGCCATCAAGTGATTTTTGATCTGATGTAAGTTGGATTAAATAACCAGATACAAAACGAGCAGCCAAACCTAAATGACGAAACAGTTGTACTAACAACCACGCAGAATCTCGACATGAACCGGTTTTTTTTGTGATGGTTTCGTTCGCCGTTTGAACTCCAGGCTCTAAACGAATGCCGTAGCCAACAAGATTATAAATTGACTGATTGACCGCAACTAAAAAATCAACACTTCTGATTGGTTTTTCCGGACGTAACGAATCAATCAATTCTAAAAACTTAGGACTCGCCTTACGTTTTTTTAAATAGGGATTAAGCTCAGCCTTTGCGACTTTATCGTATTCAAATGGAAACTCTTCAGCATATTCTTCTAAAAAGAAATCAAACGGATTAATTACCGTCATTTCAGCCACTAAATCAACAGTAAAACTAAACTCAGTTGTGGGGCTATTAAATACCACTCTTGCCTGATAATTACCAAAAGGGTCTTGCTGCCAATTGATGTAATGATCTTCCGGCACTATTTTTAATGAATAGCTTTTAATTTTAGTTCGGCTATGCGGTGCTGGACGTAAGCGGAAAATATGCGGCCCCATATTTACTGGGCGGTCGTACTTGTATTGAGTATGGTGCGCTATACCAACAGTAATTGTCATCGATTAATCCCTCTTTAATTTTTTGTATAGCCATTTAAGTATAACTTACTACTACCTGCCTGCTATTTAAGCAATATACATTCCATATAGATTACATAATAAAATTAGGCTGTTAGCCTATATATTGGTCACTATTGACTGTTTAGAATCAAAGAGCGAGCGCTGTGAAGAATTATTTGGTGCGACATTCGCACCAAATTAGCACAAAGCTAAGTATTAAAAATCACACAGCGCTTATTATTTTATGTAATTCACCAATAAAGCATGCCTGTTTTTTCTAGCGATTAAATAGAAAAAAGTCCCAATTAATCACAACACCAGTTAAATGCTTCGCTAAAACGAACTTAAAAAATAGTTCACAATAAAACCACGATTAAGCTTCTTAACAGTGTTATAGTAGTTTGATTTTTAATCGCCCTGAAAGCCAAACTAGCAAGCTTAGTGTCTTTAAACAAGCAATGTTGGCATTTTATTTTGCTAATTTATTATTAGCATCAATGCTTAAGGTAGATTGTTCACAGTTAGATCATGACGTAATACACATCCCGCCTATCTTCATATTAAGGACTCTATTTATGCAAACATTAACAAACATTGGTGACAACTTGGTTAAAGGAATATCTGCCCGCTATGGTTTAAGTTATGAGGCAGTAGTACATATGTTAGTTGCAGTAAATAATGGCGGCGGTTCAATGGCGCAGTTTAATTGCCCAGAGCTTGGCGGCTCAGGTCAATGGATGCGCGGTGGAATGACAATGGTAGGAGACATGTTCAATAATGGCTTGAAAAACACCGTTGATAACTTATGTAACGAACTTGCCACTATTTTAGCAAACAACCAAGTTTTCCCCGTCATTCCTGCCGGTACTTTAGGTAGCAACCAGTGGTGGCCAGTTAATTTAGGTAATCCATCGAGTACCGGTTCACAAAACAACACCCGTTATGCTGTTTTTCCTAATCGCTTAGCCATTGAAAAAAATGGTCAGGTCACACTCTATGATAC
Source organism: Pseudoalteromonas sp. SG44-17 (assembly GCF_014164235.1). Classification (NCBI taxonomy): domain Bacteria; kingdom Pseudomonadati; phylum Pseudomonadota; class Gammaproteobacteria; order Alteromonadales; family Pseudoalteromonadaceae; genus Pseudoalteromonas; species Pseudoalteromonas sp. SG44-17. The sequence continues at coordinate 165,434 of NZ_JACJEV010000001.1, forward strand.
GCTCGATCACCAGATCGGGGGAGTAAGCCAGCAACAAGGCAACGATATATCGCTTACCTTTAGTAGCCAGTGGGGAAACATTAGCGTAAATAGTTTGCCAGTGATTGCTGATGATAGCTTCACTCAGACACATTCAAGTCACAATACCAACTTTGCCCAATCAACAGACTTTGCAAAACAACAGCAATCCCCCCCTGAGACAGGCTCAAATGATAAAATGATGAGTAGCGAGTCGACAGCTATTAATGCTTCGCAATACTCAGTGAATGAAACCCTCGACATTATTGAAAAATTAGCACAATTACGTGATTTAGGCGCACTCACTGATGCTGAGTTTAATGAGAAAAAATCAGATTTATTGCAACGAATTTAACGGCAAGTAATCTCAGGCTTATTAATTTTATAATTTGCTAACTTTATAATTTGTTAGCAATATAGCTAATGTAAGTCTGTTCACTGAATAATTTGTCATTGTATTTATCAACGGATACGGTAAAAAATATGAAAACGTTTAAATGTAACTGCAAAGATAATCAAATATTGTTTTTTGAAAGTAGTCACTGCCTTGCCTGTGGCAAAACTGTTGGTATTGATGACAATTTTAACCTTGTAGAACCCTACGAATTTAATGACACAACGGGCTTATATTACAAAGCGTCAGCCCCTGATGTGCCCTATCAAAAATGTGATAACAATGCACACTATAAGGCATGCAATGGCATGGTTGATATCGACAGTTTTGTACCAGCGCCAGACACAGAAGAAGTGCTGTGTTTCGCATGTCGGTTTAATGAAACAATCCCAGATCTAAGTATTAATCAACACATTCCACTTTGGACCAAAATGGAAACAGCAAAACGCCGGGCATTGTATACGCTTAAAGCGCTTTCTTTACCATTAAATAACCTCAGCCAAGATGCCGAAGGTGGCCTTAGTTTTGATTTTATAACCGACCGCAGTGTTAATGACCATTTCGTGACTAAATTAGCAGGTCAAGAAAATGTTTTTACTGGCCATAACTGCGGCCATATTACAATTAATTTGGCTGAAGCTGATGATGTCGCTCGATCACAAACAAAGCATGCTATGGGTGAGCGCTATCGCACTTTGCTTGGTCATTTTCGTCATGAGTTAGGGCATTATTATTTTGACCAGTTAATTGCAAATTCACCGCAAAAACATGCTTTATGTAAACAATATTTTGGCGATGATTCTTTAGATTACCAACAAGCGATTGATGCCCATTATAAAAATGGCGCTCCTGCTAATTGGCATGAAAACTATATTAGTGAATACGCCACCATGCACCCTTTTGAAGACTGGGCAGAAACTTGGGCGCACTACATGCATATTATTGATACTTTAGAGACAGCAAAAAATTTCTCTATTACCGGTTCTACACTCGGTAATGAATTTGAAGTTGAGGACACTGATGAGTTAAGGCTACCGCAAAACTCGTATTACTTTAATAGCCAAACATCAATCTCAGTAATGTTGGATAGCTGGATGGAATTTTCGATTATTTTAAATTCGTTAAATCGCAGCATGGGCTTAGCTGATGCTTATCCATTTGTTTTAACACAGGCGGTACGCACTAAGCTTTCGTTTGTTCATCACGCGATCCATAACAGACTTAACCTTATGCCTGATTTAAATACAACAGCTGAGAACACATAACAACAGCCTTTATAATGTAATTTCGGCAAATGCTCTATCCGGATTAACAGCACTGACACAGATAACAAACCGCAGTACGTTATCAGCCAGCTAACACAACACATCCGCTAATGAGTATGACCTGTATTGCGTTATAAACTTTTGGTATTACAAACTAAAGCTTGCCTGATACTTAGTTGAAATTAATCGTACTCGTTCAAATGGCCAATGCTCAGCGAGCCAATGTAAGATGCATAACCGTAAGGTATTATTTAATTCCTGACTATCATTACGTAGCCAAAAAGTAATCTCACTATCGAATTCATTGTTCACCCCAGGATCAATATACACTGAGCCTAGGCAGCGTGTTTTTTTCGAGTTTAATATCGCATAAGCAAATGCTTTTTTTTCGTTAAACTCTGCGGCATGTTGAGCTAAGCTTTGACGATTCTCTTCAAGGGTCATATCGGCTTTTGGCCAATCAGGCTTGGGGGCGAATATACCTTTTAGCTGCGGCACACTTGACATTACAGCAGTAAAATCAAGCTCGACTACCTGCTCATTTAATGGAGTAAAATAAAACGCAGTTGTTTGCAGCGCTTCTGGGGGGTTAAAATCCGTCGATACAAATAAAGACATTGCTTCCTTCCTTGCTAATATTTAACTGATAAAACCAGCCATTGTTGTTTTAATCCTATAAAATGAAAGCCGCCAATCAGTAAACAAATGATCGAGCTCCAAAGCCAAAACATCTCACTGCGTCCTAGCGGATTAGTCATTAAATATAATCCTGCAATACCGCGAAATAAATAAATCGCAGTTACCACAACTAACACAAAGCGTATGAAAGGTAGCTGTTTGAACAAACCCGCGGCTGAAAAAGCATATAACGACCAAACGCTTAATACAAAAGCGATGAAGAAAGTGATCAGCGAAGGCGTCAACTTACCCTGCTCTGCGAGCATTGCCATGTGCTCACCAGCACCGAAAAAGCGATACCACGGCGCACCAAAAACAATACAACCAAGGTGAGCGAGTGCGGCTAAAGCACTCAAGCTGCCTGCAATCAGCAAAAATAGGTTCATACACTGTCAACTAATTCACATTTAACTCCACCATAATACGAAAAAGCTATTAACTTCAAGTATTCACTGAAATTATTGTATGAAAAGCGTACATTCATAAACTAAGGTCAACATAAAATACAACTATTGCTGTTCAATTGCGAAGTCCGCTACTAAATTGTCTTGCCTGATATTCAAGCGCAACTGTAATTACGCTTGAATATCAGACGCTACACATTACTTTAGTGTTTGCTCAAACGCACCTACATCGCCAGGGAAAACCACCGGTGATTCAATACCGTCTTTATTAACCGCAGCAACCCCAAAATAATAATTATCAATGACTACATTTTTAAGAGTCGCTTCACTTACATCACCCACATAGCGGCTAAACTGCCATTGTGGTTCACTGGTATAACGCCAATAGAGTCTGTACCCCGTGGTCGTTTTATCATTATTTTTTTGCCATTTTAAGGTCGTACTAGGTTGCACAGCACCTGATATTTCAACGTTATTAGGTGGTGCCGGTGCCCATGCCATTGACGCTAAACTTACCGCATTAAGCGCTGTTAATTTTGCGGTATAATCAAAATCAACGCCATCAATGGTATCACCATAAACAATACCATCCTCAGTGCGTAAGTCTTGATGTTGATGGTTATAATTTTCGTTCGTTTCCATTACCCTTACAGCAGCATAACCCATGTCGTTAAACGGGCGATGATGCCCTCCTCGACCAAAGCGATCAAGTCGATAAACTAACAATGTGTCAAGATTGGGAATATAGCGATCGGCAATGGTATCGATATAACGGGCTAAATTACGACTAGCTGAATCGACCTCGCCACCGGTAAAACGGCGTTTATGCGCTTGCTCTTTGGTTTCGATAACCCGCGTACCTTCAGAGAAAATACGTGCAGTCGTGTTATCAGTAACGCCATTAATACCAGTAATATTACCAATCATGTCATTATTGAGTACACCGTGTACTTGCCAGCCTTGCTTTTGTGCATAGTCGGCTAAAATTTTACCACCAAAAAGTCCTTGCTCTTCGCCTGAAAGCGCGGCATAAACAATTGAGCCATTAAATTTATATTTAGATAACACGCGAGCTGATTCAATCACCCCAGCAACACCCGATGCATTATCATTCGCCCCTGGTGCGTCGCTGGTAAAATCCATTACATCGCTGACCCGTGAATCAATATCGCCCGACATCATCACCATCCGGTTTGGCTGATCAGTACCGCGTTGAATAGCAATAATATTCACCACTTCAACAGGATTTGGAATACGCTTTTCGCCAGAAATGGTATCTTTAACTTCTATTACTTCTAAACAGCCACCGCATTGCTGAGAAATTTTCTCAAACTCAGCCTTGATCCAACGCCGAGCTGCACCAATTCCTCGGGTGTTTGATTTCGTTTCTGATAACGTATGACGAGTGCCAAAATCAACAAGTGTTTGAATATCACTGCCAATACGTGTTGCTGAAACATCAGTGGCAATATCATGAAGCTTGGTTTGATCTTGATAATTTAGCTCAGCGGCCAAGGTGCTTGTTGAAATAAACAATGTAGTTATTAAAATAGCGGGCTTGAGGGTCGATAGCTGATAGGTTTTATGATCAGACATAGTGTTGATGCTCTTTATTATTTGATAAATATACAATACGTGAGCAGTTACCTGCTGCAAATAATTTTGAGACCAACACCTGTTTAACTCGTTCAATCACTGATTGGTTAGATAAACGGGATAATAATCGCGGTATGAACAAATATACGTCAATAAAAAACCCACCAATATAGTGGGCTTATGCATAGTAAAACTATCGTATGTTAAACAACACCTTGCTCAATCATAGCATCTGCTACACGACGAAAAGCAGCAATATTAGCACCTAACACTAAATTACCAGGTTGATCAAATTCAGCGGCTGTATTACTTGCAGTATCAAAGATATTTTTCATTATTTGTTGCAGCTTAGTATCGACCTCTTCGAATGTCCACATTTGCATACTGGCATTTTGCGCCATTTCTAATTGGCTCGTCGCAACACCACCCGCATTAGCTGCTTTGCCAGGGCCATAGGCTATTTTAGCAGCAAGCAACACATCGACCGCTTCTTTAGTACTTGGCATATTTGCGCCTTCACAAACTAATATACAGCCATTGCTTATTAACGTTCGCGCATCAGCTTCAGTTAACTCATTTTGCGTCGCACAGGGAAAAGCGGCATCAGCAACAAAACGCCATACCGCATGTCCATCACTTGGGTAATCTGCACAAGCAATATACTTCGCATCGCTGTGGGTTTCTAAATAGACAGCTAAACTTTCACGCGCACCTTCTTTAAGCTTTTTAACAAGTGCAACATCAATACCTGATTCATGATACAGCGTACCGCTTGAATCACTGCAAGTGATAGGTGTTGCCTCTAATTGATAAAGTTTTTCCATCGCGTAAATTGCCACGTTCCCGGCACCAGAAACTAAACAGCGCTTACCTTTAAGTGAGTCATCATTGTCTTGCAACATGTAATTGGCAAAATAAACAGCGCCATATCCTGTCGCTTCTTTTCGAGCCAATGATCCACCCCACAATAAACTTTTGCCGGTAAACGCACCGTCGTAACGTCCGGTCAACCGTTTATATTGACCAAACATATAGCCTATTTCGCGTGCCCCAACGCCAATATCACCCGCAGGCACATCGGTGGTTGGACCGATATGACGATACAGCTCGTTGATAAATGATTGGCAAAAACGCATTATTTCGCTGTCAGAGCGGCCCTTAGGATCAAAGTTTGCGCCGCCTTTACCACCACCAATCGGTAAGCCAGTTAACGCATTTTTAAAAATTTGCTCAAACCCTAAAAATTTTATGATGCTGGCATTTACACTTGGATGGAAACGTAAACCACCTTTGTATGGACCTAAGCTTGAGTTAAATTCAATTCGATAGCCTTTATTGACATGAATGTTACCGTCATCATCAACCCAGGGGACTCTAAACATAATTTGACGTTCAGGTTCAACTAGACGTTGAATAATCGCATTTTTTTGATAGTCGGCTGAGTTTTCAAGAATAGGTTCAAGTGATTCAAGCACTTCTTCAACGGCTTGATAAAATTCGCATTGTGCTGGGCTAGTTTGTTTTAAATGTGCAATGGTATCATGGATATAATTCATAATTATTCTTCCGTGTTAAAAGTTATGCTTGTCTCAGATGTTAAAATAGACGTGATCAAGTTTATGGGTCATCTAGTTAAGAGCCTTAAAAATTGTAATATTTTTAACACTGTAACATGATAAACCTATATATTTAACGTTCGATAACGTGAATTATTTTTGAGTTGATACGCAAGAGCAACAATTAACGCTCATTAAAAAAGAATATAAATTTATGAAATGTGAATAAATAAAGATTTAAATACTAACGCAGAGAGCAGCTTAAAACACCGATGCTTAAAGTGGGGTTAAAAATCATATCCGTACGATATAAATACGGATATGAACACGTAAATTATTCGCCGCTTGCCTCTGGACGAAGTTGTAGCTGTAAACCAGTTAAAAAGTTACGTAATATTTGGTCATTACATACACGATAATGCTTGTTATCGGCTTTACGAGAAAATGCACTTAACTCATGCTTACTCAAACTAAAATCAGTTAAGGCAAGGACATCGATCACGTCTTCCGTTTTCATATTTAATGCGATACGTAATTTCATTAAAATAATATTATTATTTAATTTACTTTCTGGCGCTGGTTGCTCACCGTCGCGCTTACCGCGCTTTGTATTAATAAAACCATTTAAAAAAATGGCAAACTCAGTATCACTTGGATCTACGTAACCCTCTTCCCCTTCTCTGGTTAGCCAACCAATCACTTGTTGTTGAGTCACGTCATGATCTGCTGCAGCAAAAATTTCAATCATGGTAGTATCAGCTAAATTAAAGGTATAGCGAAGGCGGCGTAAAATATCATTATTAGTCAAAGTAAATTCCAGAGTAAGATAAGACAACCAAGCAGGTATTGCTGGCTTATGAGTAGCCATACAGTTTAGCAGAGTTAACAAGGTCACCCTATTGATTTTTTGTTTTGCTCAACATCCCCATTATGAAGGAACGGCATGATTGATTTAACGCCATTTACTACCGATGCATACCTAGTAGCAACGATCCAAAGTAAGCAAGACACGCTAAAGGTTTTTGAAAATGCTGATTATCGTTGGCTTACACTCGGGGATGAGCTAACTTTACAAGGTGTAATGGAAAAGTCACAACCGCAGCAAGTATGTAATCCGGTAAATCAAGCTATGCTGCTATTTTTGCTTTGTAGCGAGCCCTACTCACAGATATTAAATTTAGGTTTAGGCAGCGGTTGTTTTGAACGAGCAGTGACTAATAAAGCCGGATTTGAATTAACGACTGTCGAAATTAATCCGAATGTAATTAAAGCAGCTAAGCAGTATTTTTTCCTCAATGACAACAATCATATTGTAGCGCAATGTGCTGAACAATTTATTGCTCAAAGTAGCCGCAAATTTGATGTGATTTTAATTGATGTTTTTAGTGGTAAATCGCAGCCAGCGTTTTTACAAAAGCAGGCATTTTTGTGCGACTGTCATGCTCGACTTAGCACATACGGTAAGATCTGCATCAACTTTACTGCAAAAAATAAACAACAATTAATCGCTCTACTAACGACACTTCGAAGTCTATTCAGTCATATTGTGGTGATTGAATTTAACCAATATAAAAATATTGTGCTGATCGCCAGTGAGCAACGCCTTGATGCTATTAATATTGAACAGATAAAACAGCACAACAATTTTAGCTCGCCTGATTTAGCTGCTGAAATTAAACAATTATTTCATATACCTAAGCTTGATTAAAAATGCGAGCCTGGTTGAGCTAAAAACGCAACTTCCTCGGCGCTGGACTGACGCCCTAAAATAGCATTTCGGTGTGGGTAGCGACCAAACTGATCTATAATATTTTTATGGGCAAGTTCATAATCTTCATTACTCAAACCTTTAAATAATACCATCGCCTGTTGGTGTATAAAGCTCGATTCGCTGTGCATAAACGGCATATAAAAAAACCCCCGCTGCTCAACAGGTAATAATTGATCAAAGCCTTTTTCGATTGCCAACTGTGCCAATGTTAACGCTTGCGGATCTTGACTAAACGCGTGAGGGGTATCCCGGTAAATATTACGAGAAAACTGATCAAGCACAATCACTTCAGCTAATGCACCTAAGGCAGTCACTCGCCAAGACGCATACTCGCCTTTTGTAATAGCTATCAACAGATCACTAAATGTATCTCGTATCTTAATATCTGTAGCATCAGATTTTTTATACCAACCAGATGGACCAAGTTCATCAAACCAATAATCAATTACTACTTGATAACTAAACATAAATTTCCCTTAGTTGCCTAATACCTTGGCTGGATCCACTCTTGTTGCCTGCCATGCAGGGTAAATAGTGGCTAACACTGCCAACACAAAAGTTACAATAACAGTGATCACAATATCTTGCCATACCAGCTTACTGGGTAAAAACTCAATAAAATACACCCCTTCCAGCGGGTTTGAGCCTAACAACTGACTCAGTAGGGTAAAAAGCTCACTGATGTTCAGCGCCAGTATCACACCTATAAATGAGCCCAGTACCACGCCAATAAATGCTTGGCTAAGTCCTTGTAAAATAAAGGTCGCTAATATCGTACTGTCTTTAGCGCCCATGGTTTTTAATATCGCTATGTTGGCCTGTTTTTCACGTACTTCCATCACTAATGACGAAACAATATTAAAACTTGCCACCGCAATGATTAAAAACACCACAATATAAACAATGGTTCTGACCATTTGTATATCTTGGTATAAGCTACCTTGGGTTCTAAACCAGCTAGAGATATAAACATAATCATCAATTGTTTGGCCAACCCGTAGCGCAATTTGGTGCGCTTGAAAAACATCGGTTACTGCTAAGCGAAGCCCTGTTACTTGCAGTGGTTCATAACCAAGTACTGATTGCGCCTTACTGAGATGGATGAAGGCAGCAGAACTATCAATAGGGCCACCCATTTCAATAATACCCGCAAGGGTTAAAGTGACCCTTTTGGGTGCTAAAATCTCAGTACTTATCTCGTTAACTTGCGGGATCAATAAGGTAATTAACTCCCCTTGCTTAACACCTAATTGTTTAACAATTTGTTGGCCTAAAATAATTTCGTCTTCGCTTATTTGGCTGACCAACTTGCCATGGGTAAACTGATTAACCGCCGATACGTCACTTTCTAGAGCAGGATCAACCCCTCGCACTTCAACCGCTTTTAGTTCACTTTTGTATTGCGCCATGCCATTGACACTAATAAAAGGTGCTGCACCGGTTACGCCACGTTGCTCTGAGAGCTTTTGAACTTTATCCGGCCAGTTATCAATTGGACGATTAGGCGCAACATATTCAACTTGTGGCACAACGCTTAATAAGCGATGTACTAGTTGTTGTTCAAAGCCATTGATCACCGACAAAGCAACAATTAACACTGCAACGCCGAGTAAAATACCAATGGTTGACGCTTTGGCAATAAAACTAACAAAGCCATTTTTTTCATCGCTGCTGCCGGAGCTTGCTCTAAAACGTTTACTTAAATAGGCACTAAGCAACATGGCTGGCCTCTTTAATTGCCAATTTCCCATCATCAAGGTAAGCAATTTTACCCAGCTTATCGGCTAATTCTAAGTCGTGCGTCACCACTACAAAACTGGTATTCAAACTGCTATTAAGCTCTTTGATCAAATCGTAAATTTTAATCGCATTTTGTTTGTCTAAGTTACCTGTTGGCTCATCGGCCAATACTAAATCAGGTTCGCTCACCAATGCCCGCGCAATTGCCACACGTTGACGCTCTCCACCAGAGAGCATTGATGGTTTATGGCTACTACGGTGCGATAGCCCTACTTTATCGAGCATTACGAGGGCTTTAGCATTGGCTTTTTTAGCGCTGAGACCTTTGATCAACAGCGGCATCGCAACATTTTCTAACGCGTTAAACTCCATTAATAAATGATGGAACTGATAAATAAACCCTAAATGCTCATTACGAAATTTTGCTTGCTCAGCACGTGATAGCTTAGCAACTTGTTGACCTTTAATTTTTGCCACACCGGCACTTTGTGAATCCAAAGTCCCCAAAATGTGCAGTAAAGTACTTTTACCAGAACCAGAGCTGCCAACGATAGCCAGCATCTCACCTTGTTGTAAGGTTAAATCAACCCCTTTTAAAACCTCAACGTGATTTTCACCATCTTGATACACTTTACTTAACTGTTCACATTGGATAACTAAATCATTCATAGCGCAATACCTCTGCTGGGCTAACATTGGCAGCTTTACGCGCCGGATATAAAGTGGCTAAAAAGCTCATGGTAATACTGCCTACGGCAATCAGCGATAAGCTCATTACGTCAAATTTTACTGGTAAGGCAATCCCTGTTAACAAGTTTAAACCTATACCTGCCAGCACTTCGTTGATATAAGCACTGAGTAATAAGCCAAGGGCTGCACCGATACTGGTGCCAATCAAACCATTGTACAAACCTTGGATCATAAATACTTGCTGCACTTGAGCCGGCGTTAAGCCAAGCGTTTGTAAAATAGCCACTTCACTTTGTTTTTCGCTCACCATCATGGTCAATGCAGAGACAATATTAAATACCGCAACTAATACAATCAGCGCCAGCAACATCGACATAATGCGTTTTTCCATTGCGACTGCTGCAAACAAAGTACCTTGTGACTGGCGCCAATCGGTGACTGTATGTTGACTTAAAATTGCACTAGCTGAAGCGCTAAAGGCATCTAGTTGAAAAGGATCGTTCAGTGAAATACTCAAATTAGGAGCACTAGTTTGTGGCAACTTTAATACCCGTTGTAGCGATTCGCCGCTAGTAAAAGCAAGTCCCATATCAATTTCAGAACCTGTTTCATAAATGGCAGCAACGGTGAACAAACGTTGGCTTGGTACGCGACCTAAAGGTGTATAGGTTGACGCATTAGGCATGATCACGCGCACTTTATCACCTAAACCAATTCCCAGTTTACGTGTTAAATAACGACTAACCGCAATGTGATAGCGCGATGTCATGACTGTTTGCCAATTACCTTGAATAACTTTATCGCTGATTTTATAAAGCGATGCGTTATCGTCGTACAAACCTTGCAATAGCACGCCATGTAAATCGCGATTGGTTTGTAAAATGGCTTCACCATGGCGATACAAACTCGCTCTTTTCACAAATTTGGACGCAACAATGGTATCTTGCAGCTGGATCATTTGTGCTTGAGTTTGTCCATCAGACGCAATTTCAACATGAGGAATGAGGCCCAACATATTGGTTTTAAGGTTATTTTCAAAACCATTCATCACTGAGCTGACAGTAAATAATGCCATTAAACCAATGGCGATACCGGCAATGGAGAAAAACGAAATAAAAGAGATAAATGCGTTCCCTTTCGAGGAGCGACTGTATCTCAGCCCGATAAACAGGCTAACAGGTTGAAACATAATTATTTATGGTCACATTTAATGCCAATTCAGCGCTCATACTAGCATAAATAAAGCGCCATTGGGTATGCGCAAAAGTGTAAAAATTCATGACAAATCAACTGCTGTATCAAAATTAAGCCGCTTTATTTAAACTTTTAGTTTAGAGATTTAATAAGGTGATCGAGTAATGCTCTGACATTGGTCGCAACAAATTGTCGCGGAGGATACACTCCCCATACACCTTCTGGTTTTGGCTGATTATTGGTTAAAATAGGCACTAAATCACCCGTGGCTAAATCACTCTCAATGTAGTAGTTTGGCACTTGTATGATGCCAAGACCCTTTTTAGCTGCATCAGCTAACGCCCAGCCACTATTACACTGTAACCGCCCCGCAATTTTAATATGTTTATCACGCCCTTGCTCACACACCCGCCAATAACTGCTGTTGCCGACTAAGCATTGATGGTGCTGTAATTCAGCTAATGTGTGAGGTTCGCCAAAACGGGCTAAATAGGCTTTTGAGCAGCAAATTACAAAATGACGTGCACTTAAGCGTCGTGCTTTTAAGCTAGAGTCTTTTAAATGACCAAGGCGAATAGCTAAGTCAAAGCCGCCCTCAAGTAAATTTTCTTGTTCATTGCTCAGCGCCATCACCACTTCTACATCAGGGTGCAGTTGCATAAAAGTATGCACTGCTGGCATCACGAAGCTTTCGCCATACATAACCGGAGCTGTAAGTTTAATTTTACCTTTAGGAGCATTTTGCTGTTGTGCTAATAACGCGGTGGCGTCGTCCATTGCATGCTGTAAATGTTTTGTTTGATGTAAAAAGACTTCGCCTTCTTTAGTCAGTACAACTTTACGGGTAGTACGCGTTAATAATTGGGTATTTAAGCGCTGCTCTAATTGCGTTACATGGCGGCTTATGTGTGCAACGGATACCCCTAATGTGGTTGCAGCGCGGGTAAAGCTGCCTTCTTCACCGACTGCGATAAATTCGTCTATGCCTAACCAACGACTCATTATTACCATACTGTAAAAGTGTTTTATTAAAATGAAGATTAACATTGTTTGAGAAACAAATAAAATAGCGTTATTGTTTTCAAGTCATCTTCGTATTTAACCAGCAAGAGAATTACTATGTCTGAATTTATAAAATCAAAAGCCGCAATTGCTTGGGGTCCAAATCAACCACTATCTGTAGAAGAAGTGGATGTAATGATGCCTAAAAAAGGCGAAGTAATGGTAAAAATTACTGCTACTGGCGTATGTCACACCGATGCATTTACATTATCAGGTGCCGATCCTGAAGGGATTTTCCCAGCCATTTTAGGGCATGAAGGCGCTGGTGTTGTTTATGCTATCGGCGAAGGCGTAACCAGTGTTGCTGTGGGCGATCATGTTATTCCTTTATATACTGCAGAATGCGGTGTATGTAAAATGTGTACTTCAGGCAAAACAAACTTGTGTTCCGCTGTACGTGAAACGCAAGGTAAAGGCTTAATGCCAGACGGCACGACTCGCTTTTTCAAAGATGGCCAACCAATTTATCACTACATGGGCACATCAACCTTTTCTGAATATACGGTACTGCCAGAGATCTCACTGGCTAAAGTAAACAAAGCAGCATCACTTGAAGAAATTTGCTTACTGGGCTGTGGTGTTACAACTGGTATGGGCGCGGTCACAAACACTGCAAAAGTTCAAGCAGGCGATACCGTTGCTATCTTTGGTTTAGGTGGTATTGGTTTATCAGCAATTATCGGCGCGAAAATGGCTGGTGCCTCGCGTATTATCGGTATTGATATCAACACATCTAAGTTTGATTTAGCCACTAAATTAGGTGCCACAGACTTGATCAATCCAAAAGATTTCGATAAGCCTATTCAAGAAGTTATTGTCGAGATGACCGATGGTGGCGTTGATTTCTCATTTGAGTGTATAGGTAATGTTGATGTCATGCGCTCAGCCCTTGAATGTTGTCATAAAGGTTGGGGGGAATCGGTGATCATTGGTGTTGCTGGTGCAGGACAAGAAATTTCAACTCGCCCGTTCCAGCTAGTCACTGGCCGCGTCTGGCGTGGTAGCGCATTTGGTGGGGTTAAAGGTCGTTCACAACTACCTGAGATTGTTGAACGTTACATGGCTGGCGAATTTGCATTAAATGACTTTATCACTCATACCATGGGTCTTGAAGACATAAACGACGCGTTTGATTTAATGCATGAAGGCAAAAGTATTCGTACTGTGATCCACTACTAATATTAAAAATACAGATACCACATAGGGTGTAAGCTATGTGGTATTTTAGCGAGGAATCCATGTTAGATAATTTAAGCGCCACAAAAGTTAGCGGTGGCTGGCACAAGCAATACAGCCATACATCTACAAGCACCCATTGCCCAATGCGGTTTGCTATTTTCTTGCCACCCGGTGCCAGCCAAACTAATAAAGTACCGGTGCTGTATTGGTTATCAGGCTTAACCTGTACGGATGAAAATTTTATGCAAAAAGCAGGTGCATTTAAAAAAGCGGCAGCGCTTGGTATTGCTATCGTTGCACCTGATACCAGTCCTCGTGGCGACACTGTGCCAGACCAAGACAGTTATGATTTTGGCCAAGGCGCAGGGTTTTATTTAAACGCCACCCAAGCCCCCTATAACACGCACTATAATATGTATGATTATGTGGTAAATGAATTGCCTTCGCTAATTGAACAGCACTTCCCCGTGACTGATAAAAAAGCGATTAGCGGGCATTCTATGGGGGGGCACGGTGCGTTGATGATTGCATTGCGCAATCCAAAAAGTTACACCAGTGTTTCTGCTTTTAGCCCAATCACTAACCCTATTGACTGTCCTTGGGGGCAAAAAGCGTTTAGTCAGTACTTAGGAGATGATCAATCACAATGGGCCAATTACGATAGCTGTGAACTAATGAAAAAGGCACACAGTAACGAATTTTTACCAATGCGTATTGACCAAGGTGATGCCGATAATTTTTTAGTCGAGCAACTAAAACCAGACAACCTAACTGCAGTAGCAAAGCAAGTTAATTACCCGCTAACGTTGAATATGCACGCAGGCTACGATCATAGTTACTTTTTTATCAGCAGCTTTATCGACGAACACTTATCATTTCATCAAGTGTATCTTCAGCGTTAATTGTATCCTCTACTGTGAGGTTGTCAGTCGTTACTTCCTCACATTGTTGTATTGATTTAGTTATTCTTTTGCATACCAGAGTAGGCTCTGAGCTTTCTTGCACTAACCCCACTAAAAAACGATCTACTTCGATGCCTAAGTCCGCAAATGACAAAGTCTGTTCATGACTAAAGTAAGTATTATCTTGAGGCGATACATGTGCGGGGGCCTGCGCTAAATCAGCATCATAATTTGTATCCGCTTTTGAATAAATAACTCCATCAACTAATACACCCGCTACAGTGCACGCGCTTAGTAATTGGCTGACAAGTAAAACGCTAATAAAGTGCTTGAACATAAATTTAATCCTTTATATCCCATTGCTTAAATGCGTGAGTTATTATTTAACTACCTCGAATGAGCCAGTTTTTAATAGCATTAGTATTGCTTAGTGGTTGTATCTGGAATACCCACTATAAACGAACAAGTATAAAACACTGTAAGTGAATGACAATAAAGTAATTAAAAGTTTAAACTAGCTCGATCATAGCAACAGTAATAGGTTTAACTACTCTTGTAACTCCTTCATAAACTCTTTTACAAATCCTATAAGCTGCAAAATAAAAATAAACAAAAAAGGCACTGCACCAATAATTGCAATACTACGGTTAAGTAATTCATTATTTTGTAATAACAATACCCAGCTACTTAGAGCTAAAGTAAAAGACCACACATACAAACTAAATCGATGACTGCTTTTTGTCCCCGCTAAATTACGGATCACTAAAATTGCAGAATCTGCCGAAGTAGCAACAAAAATCAGTAATAATAATAAGCTCGACCAAATAAGCACACCTCCTTGCCAACCTAACTGCTTAAAAAATACAAATAAGCCTTGTGTATAATCAGTTTTAATAGCGGCCATAATGCCACTACTATGGCCGCTATCCCAAGCAATAGCAGATCCCGAAAAAACACTAAACCAAATTAAAGTGACGAAAGTTGGCACAATTACTACGCCAACTATGTATTGCCAAACTGGCCGACCTTGACTTATTTTAGCTAAAAAAACCCCAACAAAAGGTCCCCACGCTAACCACCAAAAATAATAATTATACGTCCAACTATTAGCCCAAGCAGGATCATTTAGTTGACTTGATAATTGCCATGTCCCTGTCACTAATAAGTGGCTATAAAATTTAACGCCACTGATCGCCACATCTATAATCGGTTGTAGTGGTACCATCATGATGAGCCAAATAAGTACTCCAAATGCTAAAAAAACATTAAATTGACTGAGTGTTTGAATACCCTTTTTTAATCCTAAGCGCGCAGATAAGCTAAACAACAGCGCTAATAACATAATAATAATCAAACCAACTAACCAAGGCGAGTTAATGCCAAGCTCAAGCTCAATCCCTTTTCGTAGTAATAATGTTGAATTTGCAATCGTGCCAACTACACCAAAAAAAATAGCTAAAATGGCCACTAACTGGATCACGTATTTACACTTTAGCTGCCCTTCGCGACTTAAAAATGAAGTTGTTACACTCAACACCGGAGCACTTATATCTCCCGCTTTGCCACTGTTATGGCTCAAACCACCTAAGACTAAGCCAAATACTGCGTAGAGTGCCCATGCATGAGCGCCCCAGTTTACTAACGTAATAGCCAATGCAGCACCTTGTCTATCAGGGTAAAGACTTTGCTTTAATGGCGGTTGCAATACGTGCATGGCTGGCTCAGCTACGCCCCAAAAAATTAAACCCGATCCCATTCCTGCAGCAAATAACATTGACAACCAACCAAAAGTTGAAAACTCGACAGATGTATGCTCTCCACCTATTTTACGTTGTCCGAGAGGGCTAATAGCCAGCACAATAACGCTTATCAATAAAAAATTAACTAACAGAAAAAATGGTCCACCCAACACTGATAATGCATTAATGATCAGTGGTTGAATATGCGCGGTGAGCATATCAGGAAATAATAGAGCCCCGCTAACAAATAGCACACACAAGGTGAGCGCTAGTTTTTCAAGATTCGACACTAATTTAGGAATACGAGCTTTAATTACCACATAGATACCTTAAAAATTATACTAATTAAATCGGTTTTATCAGCGCTAACGTTACGACGCTTTAAAGCTACACCAAAGCAACTTTTTAATTTTACATAATTTAGACACAAAAAAACCGGCCGCAGCCGGTTTTCTGATACTTAATACCAATTATATTGATTTACAGAGCTCTTGAACTCGCTTGCATGATCATGCATTTAATAAAACTGAGATCAATAAACTTTACTTTGCAGCCAAAAGCTTCGCTTGCTCTTGTTGGCTTGCCATAAATTCGTTAAAGGTGCCGTGGAAATTAACCACTTCTTTGTCACGAATATCAATAATACGAGTTGCCAATGATGAAACAAACTCACGGTCATGGCTGACAAAAATCAGCGTACCTTCAAAGCCTTTTAATGCATTATTAAGCGCTTCAATGGCTTCCATATCCATGTGGTTTGTCGGTTCGTCCATCACCAAAACATTTACGTCTTGCATCATTAATTTGCCAAACAATAGGCGATTTTTCTCACCACCTGAGCAGTTTTTAGCTTTTTTATTCGCATCATCCGCAGTAAACAATAACCGACCTAACATGCCACGCACCATTAAATCGTTATGCTTGGCTGTACGCCACTGTGACATCCAATCAAACAAGGTTAAATCGTTATCAAAGTCTTTACTACTATCTTGCGGACAATAGCCAATCGATGCATTTTCTGACCATTTTACAACACCGTGATTAGCTTCAAGTTCACCCACTAAACAGCGAATAAAGGTTGATTTACCAACACCGTTTTCACCAATAATCGCAAGTTTTGAACCCGCTTCTAAAATCAGCTCGCCGCCTTCAAACAATACTTCACCGTCAAAACCATGGCCAAAGTCTTCTAAGATCAATGCTTGGCGGTGCATCTTTTTACCTTCATCAAAATACAATGACGGCGCCATTCGGCTTGACGACTTCACTTCATCTAAGCTGATTTTATCCATGCGTTTAGCACGTGAACTCGCTTGTTTTGCTTTTGACGCATTAGCACCAAAGCGGTTAACGAAATCTTGTAACTCTTCAATTTCAGATTGCTTTTTAGCATTACCAGCAAGTAATTGATCACGAATAAGTGTTGATGCTTCAATGTATTTTTCGTAGTTACCTGGGTAAATACGCAGCTCACCGTAATCAATATCAGCCATATGAGTACATACCGCATTAAGAAAATAGCGGTCATGAGAAATAATGATCATGGTACATTTACGCTGGTTAAGTTCGTGCTCTAACCAGCTAATGGTATGAATATCCAAGTTATTGGTTGGCTCATCCAGTAATAAAATATCAGGGTTAGCAAACAAGGCTTGCGCAAGTAAGACGCGCAGCTTCCAGCCTGGGGCTACTTGTGACATTAGACCAAAATGAAATTCTTCTTCAATACCCGCTTTTAATAAAATATCACCCGCGCGGCTTTCTGCACTGTAACCATCCATTTCAGCAAAAACGCTTTCAAGCTCAGCGACTTTCATACCATCTTCTTCACTCATTTCTGGCAGTGAATAAATACGTTCACGTTCTTGCTTTATTTTCCATAATGCAACGTCACCCATGATCACAGTATCAACCACTGAGTATTGCTCAAATGCAAACTGATCTTGGCTTAAGTTACCGACTTTCAGTCCTGGGCCAATTGATACGTTACCTGATGTTGGCACTAATGAGCCATTGAGGATTTTCATGAAGGTTGACTTACCGCATCCATTGGCGCCAATTAAGCCATAACGATTACCGTTACTAAATTTAGCGGAGATATTTTCGAACAAGGGTTCGGCACCAAACTGCATGGTGATATTAGCGGTAGAGATCAAAATGAATTTCCTAAGCAAATACTGACAAGTACACTGTTCGCTGAATAAGGAAAAGTTAATACAGGCAATAAGACGGTATAAAGAGGCCGCGAATTATACAGGCACTAGCTGCACTAGTCGAGCTTAGTCTCAATAATTGACTCACCGAGCACTGGTTTTTATGTGACTTAAATAAATTTTAATGTCATCTACGGTTTCAGCCAATGATTTGTTCGATAGCAACAAAAAAGCGAAGGCAGTGCCTTCGCTTTTTTATCAAACGTCTCGTTTAAGCAAGTTTGTCTGAAGCAACTTTATAAGTTGGATCTTCTATTACATTAACTTCTACTAAGTCGCGCGCTTTATGTAATAACTTTATACAGTCTGGGCTCAAGTGGCGTAAATGCAACTGCTTACCTGCCTTGGTGTATTTATCAGCTAAAGTATCAATTGCTTCAATGGCACTGTGATCTGCCACTCGGCTGTATTTAAATTCGATGATAACGTCTTTAGGGTCATTTTTAACATCAAACAACTCCGCGAACTTTTTCACTGAGCCAAAAAATAATGGGCCGTGTAGTTCGTAGACTTTAGAACCTTCTTCATCAATGTAGTTTGTAGTAAAAATATGTTTAGCATGTTGCCATGCAAATACTAAGGCTGACACAATCACACCCACACATACTGCAATTGCTAAGTCAGTTATCACCGTTACACCCGATACTAATACAATGACAAAAGCATCTGATTTTGGGACGCGTTTCATCATTTTGAAACTCGCCCATTCAAAGGTGCCTAATACCACCATAAACATCACGCCAACCAATGCTGCCAGCGGCACCATTTCAATCAAACTGGCGGCAAAAATAATGAATGCTAGGAGCATTAATGCTGCTGTAATACCAGATAAACGCGAACGACCACCTGAGTTAATGTTGATCATTGATTGACCAATCATCGCGCAGCCCCCCATCGCACCAAAGAAACCACAGGTAACGTTTGCAGCGCCTTGACCAATGCATTCTTTATTGCTGTGACCACGGGTTTCTGTGATTTCATCAATCAGGCTAAGGGTTAATAGTGATTCAATTAAACCAATTGCCGCTAAAATAAGTGCATAAGGTAAAATAATTTTCAGTGTTTCAAAGGTAAATGGCACCATTGGAAGGTGAAATTGTGGTAAACCACCAGCAATAGTTGCCGCACTGTCACCGGTCATATCTTTTAAGAAATCAAGTACTGTACGCGCTTCTAAATCAAATCCGATAACAATGGCGGTTACAGTAACAATAGCGACTAATGTTGATGGCACAGCTGTAGTCAACTTTGGCAAAAAGTGAATAATAGCCATCGTTAAAGCGACTAATCCTAGCATGATCATCATCGGCGTGCCTGTCATCCACTGCATGCCACCTTGACCATCGGACACCTTAAATTGACCTAGTTGCGCTAAGAAGATGACAATCGCTAAACCATTTACAAACCCAAGCATCACCGGATGCGGAACCATACGAATAAACTTACCGAGCTTAAACACCCCTGCTAGTATTTGCAGTATCCCCATCAGCAATACAGTCGCGAAGAGATACTCAACCCCATGATCTAGCACTAAACTTACCATAACAACGGCAAGTGCACCGGTTGCACCGGAGATCATACCTGGGCGGCCGCCAAAAATAGCGGTGATCAAGCCAACAATAAATGCTGCATATAAACCAACTAAAGGCTCTACATTTGCAACAAACGCAAATGCAACAGCTTCAGGAACGAGCGCTAGGGCAACCGTTATACCTGATAAGATATCGTTTTTAGCAGAGCTCGGCGCCTTGCTTAATAAGTTAAACATTGAATTCCTCTTCGGGGTGTGGGATCAAAAAAGCGCTGAATTCTAACAAATTAAGCTAAGGTTAACAATTGCAGTAAGAGGAACATGCTAACGCCTTTATAGCGCTAGCATGATTAGATACGATTAAAGTGGCAGCGATGTACTGCGTTTGACACAAGTCATAGTGACGTTTGAGTGAACTTCTTGAACAAATTCAAGATTCAATAAATTATCACGAACAAACTGTTCATAGCCTTCAATGCCTTTAGAAATGATCCGCAACATAAAGTCCATAGTGCCAGCCATACTGTAACATTCTGTTACTTCATCATAACTTAGGATAAGTCGTTCAAACTCAGCTAAATTTGTACGGCCATGATTTGATAAACGAACATGAGCGTACACTAGCATATCAAAGCCGAGCTTTTTCTCATCCAATAAGGCAACTTTGCCTTTGATGTAACCATCTTGCTCAAGCTTAGCAATACGACGCCAACAAGGTGATTGAGATAAACCGACTTTATCAGCAATATCAGCGGTCGAAAGACTTGCATCTTGCTGTAACAGTGCCAAAATTTGGCGGTCAACATGATTTAGAGACATTTTATTTCTTATTTATTTTACTAAATTGGTTAAATTATACATTGGTTTATAGGTTGAGTCTTGTACTTTTATGCATTTATTATGCGCAACTAACCAAATTTACCACTTATAAATGGATTCGATATGCGCTCAGTCAGCACTTTAGTGTCAGGTCCATGCCCAGATAGAATTCGCGTTTCATCAGGCAGTGTCAAAATTTGATTTTTAATCGAGTCAAGTAACTGCTGGGCATCCCCTTTAGGAAAGTCTGTACGCCCTACTGAGCCTTTAAAAATAACATCACCCACTATCACTAACTGATGTGTTGCTTCATAAAATACAATATGCCCAGGCGTGTGGCCCGGACAATGACGAATGTCAAATCGCAATTGACCCAATGTAAACGTATCGCCATGACTTAACCAATGCTGAGGATGAAAAGGCGCAATTGGTGCAAAGCCAAACATTTGCGCTTGCATAGGTAATGCATCAAACCAAAACAATTCGTCTTTTTGTGGCCCGACAATATCAACAGAAAAATGCTCAGCAAGTACTTTTGCCGCACCGACATGATCAAGATGGCCATGGGTGAGTAAAATACACTGCAAGCTTAACTGATGCTTGGCAAGCTCAGTAATGATTTTATCAGCGTCGCCACCCGGGTCGATAACCGCTGCGTGGCGTGTTTGTTTACAAATAACCACTCGGCAATTTTGTGCAAAAGCGGTCACCGGTACGGTAATTATTTCCATATGTTAATTCTTTATTTGCGGTTTAGTGTCAAATGTCATCAGCACAGGATACTTTAAATAAGCTTGATCATAAAATGGCGTATGCTCATAGAGCCAGTTTAATCGTGCTTGTGCATCTTTAGCAAAAGCGGCATCCTCACGAATTTTTTTATCAAACTCAAGTGCAAGTGCCGGTTTATCTTTGAGCATATGGCGAGCATACGGCGCTAATGCATAGTTTTCCATGTACTCAGTACGTTGAAAAATCGTATTAAACTCACCCCACGCAAAAAATGAATCCGGTGCTTTGGGGTGTAAAAGATGGGCAACTAACTCACCGAAAGGTTGAGCAGTTTCAACTTTAGACCAACCGATCAGAGACTTTTCTGGTACATCGACAAAATCAAAATCTGCGTTTACTCTAAAACGTCCTTCAAACGGTGCTTTATCAAATTCATGCTTTGTTACTACCGCGACTTTTAAATTAGTTACCAGCTCATCACTGCTCACGTTTTCTACTGTAATACCATGTAATTTGAGTTTTTCGACAATGTGTGGATACGCAGGTGGAATATAAAATGTACTTGGTACGGTGATCACGGTTTTTGCGTCCTTCTGCCAGTAAATAGGCAACGCATCATAGTGCTGTTTTTCGCCTAAATACTTTACTTCCATCTGGCCACTCAAGGCGCTTTTACTGCGCGAATATTTGATCCCTGCAAATGCGATAGTGTTTGGCTCTTTTGCATAACTGCGTTCAACAATAAGCTGGCTTGGCACAAAAGCTCGTTCTTTTTCAACCGCTTCGGTTAATTGATGATGATGTTGCGCCAATGCTGAAATAGCCCCATCTAAAAATACATAGGTGCCAAGTACACGTTGTTTATACGGTTTTAATGAATGATTTTCGACAAGAATTGTGGGTAACGATCTTAAATCCCCCCAACCATTCGAATAACGAGGCGTGGCAACCCAGCCCGCTAAGCCTTTTTTAAACTCGCGCTTATCCATTACAAATACCAGCGGCCCAGGTATATGGCCTTGCTCTTGTAATTTTGTGTCGATGATAGGTTTAAAATAATTATTGAGCGCATCTGACACACTTGGCGATTCACTGGCAAATACGGGGTTGTACCCGTAAGTTACATCGTATTGATAATCTGCACCGTCAGTCACATGCACATCGATATATAAATCTGGGTTAAACTGCTTGATCACCTTTAATACACCACGTACTTCCGGCGTATCTAGTTTGGTGAAATCACGATTTAAATTTAAATTATTAGCATTGGTTCTAAAGCCCATTTCAACTGGCCCACGCTGGTTTATGCGATTAAACTGACTACTACGCTCATGGCCATCAACATTTAAAATAGGAATAAATAAGATGTTCACTTGGCTTAAAATATCTCGACGTTTACCGGTTGCAATATCGCGTAGCAACATAAACATCGCATCTTTACCGTCAATTTCGCCGGCATGAATTCCCGCTTGAATAAAAATAGTCGGCTTGGCGTTTTGCATTAACTGCGAAGGTGTAAATGCGCCATCTTCGCTTGCTACCATCATGTTGATCGCACGGCCACTGGCACTATGTGCAATAGTTTGCACTTGGAATTGGGTAGGGTTTGCTGCAACAAGACGATCTACAAAGGCCATAGTTTGCTGATAATTTGGTGACTTTAGCCCTTCGCTTAGTTCGAAATCAGTGGTTAATGGGCCTTTTTGTTGTATCAGTGCCAAACTTTGACCTTGCCATGGCAACAATGGCGGTAAATGGCTATCTAATGTAACACTGGCACTTAACAATAATAAACTGGCGATCATAGGACTCTCAAACGTTGGCCTCTTTAATAGCTTGAAATTATAACAAGGATAAATGACAGATCGCGTAAACTGCGGTGATTCAACAAAAAAATGCAGCCAATGACAATTTAAAAACTTTATAGGGCTAATTTTCACGCATTAAAAAAGGCGCTATAAAAGCGCCTTGCCACTCAAGAATAATGTGCTTAAAACATATCTTGATAAGGATTCGTTTTACTAAATGCAATGGCTTTATCAAAACCGGGAATATGCATGTCGGTATCAGAAATGACAATTTCATCTTCATCAATCATGCCATCACCAAAGCGATAGATTAGCTCATATTGTCCTAAGTCAGCTTGTTGCTGATAATTAGTCTGAGCAGCTGTAACGGTTTGATTGCTCAATGCATATGCATCCATCACCGCACTACCATGGCGTTTTGCTAACATTTTCATGGTCACTATGGGTGACAAAACAGTGGCTGTGGCATTATTTCCGCCAAAGCCTTTTGAATTAATAAAGGCAATATCCATGTCTTCGCATTGATAATGCTCAGTACGAATATCTAAATACTGGTTATGCACATCGTCGGCCACTTTATCTATGGTGGTAATACCCGGCATAATATTATGTGCAAATACACCCAGCGCCATCGCTAATTGGTCGCCACTAGCTGGCGCAATTGTGTGCCCTACATACGCTTTTGGTGCTGCTACTTTCCAATTATCAATGGCAAACGTTTGTGCCACCTTATGATAAATTAATGACTCTGTTACGCGGTTTTGCGGTGTGCTTGAACCATGCGCTAAAATAAAGCTACGTTGTTGTAATGCTTCTTTTCCTAATAAGCTCGTGGCTAATGCCGCCGACTTCGCCATGGTTATATAATTACCCGGTCCCGGTGATGTAATTGATTTTTTAACACCATCAGCATTTACAAATACATCAGGCACGCAGCCTAGAATGTCTGCACCCAACTCCAGTGCTAACGCATCATCCATTAGAATCGCTACTTGTGCGCCTTCACCTAAAGTAAAGCCACAATTTTCGCCAAATGGGCGGCTACTTTTACGATAATCAGGCTCATCATCATTGCTTAAGTTATCCAAGCGGCGTAAACCTTCAATATTCGCCAGCGCACTCATATTACCAAAGCCTTCAACAACTTCAGGAGTAATTGCGCATTCAACACTTGCCACAATAGCAACACGTGTACGCCCTGCTTGTATATCGTTTACTGCAGCGCGCAAGTTATATAAAAATGTTGCACACGCGCCTGAAGTTGAAAACGTAGTGCCTACATTGCCCGTCACATAGGCATTAATAAAATCGGTCGACATTGTATTTAAGCCAAGCGCTAACTGCTTGGTGCTTACGCGGTCACCTTGCTGGCGCGCTTTTACTAAACCACCTAAGCCTTTGTCATCCATTTGACCAATAACCGACGCTGAATAAGTGCCAATTTTATCAGGCTCAACACTATTCATAATGTGTTGCCAATCAAGTCCGGTTGATTTAATCGCGTCAGTAGCAGCAAAAATAGTGGCTTGTAAACCACGTGGCTGGTAGCGACTGTTGTACATAATAGACGGATCAAACCCTGTTGGTAGTTGCCCAGCCGATTTAATCGGATTATCGCGAGTAGAATCATGTTTAATATCAAACTGAGCCGCAATGGTTACTTTTACTTTTTTATTTTCAAGCTCTTCTACTTGCCAACTTGTAGGGACCGGCGAAGGTAAATCTCGACGACGTGTTTCAAACACAATGGCGCTTTCATCTGACGCGGTTAACGTCATTTTTTGCTGCCATGGTGTTGCATCGACATCAAAATGCTCTTTTTCAATTTTACGAATTAACGTACCGGCAATAATTTGCTCACCAAAGCGTGCTTCTATGTCGCTTTGCTCAACAGTATTGCCTTGTAAATCTTGCAGTTGCCCATTCACAAGACTCACTAAATTCATTAACGTGGCGAGGCCTAAAAATGTTTCTTGGCGGGCTTGAGTATCTAAGTTATTTAACACGATACGACGATAACCTTGATGAAAAGATGTACGGCCTGCGGCGTTAATTCCACCCATGCCGATAATAACGGGTAATGCTGTCATAATTTACCTTGAGAAAACGTGTTATAGGAGAAGCTTGCAGTTTAGATGGATTTAATTATCAACATTGTGCTTAAATAGCCAAATAATGAGCCTATGAGGCCAAATCAAACTGGTCGGAGCAATTAAATGGACAACAACTTGGTACTTAGCCCTTTGCAAATAAGTATTTTGGTGTACCAGCACTTATTGATCACCAGTGTCACCTTGCCAATTGAAATGCTCAGAGCCGGTGAGGCGTACGCCAAGGGGCATATAAACAGCGGAACTTTTCGGCCATTAACGATTAATTTAATCGCTGAGGACAGCGAACCTATCAAAAATCGCAGCGGCTTAGCAATATTACCGGATCACACTTACAGCACAGCACCTTACAGTGACTTGATTATTGTGCCCGGTATTTGGCGCAATCCTCGCCCTGTTGTCAGAGCAAACTCTGGGTTAGTTCAGTGGCTTGCCAGTAGCTGGCAAACGGGTAGCTCAATCATTGGCGTGGGTACTGGCAATTGCTTAGTCGCTGAAGCTAAGTTATTAAATGGTCACCCCGCTACCACTCATTGGCATTATGCAGAACAATTTAAACGCGACTACCCACAAGTGCTGCTCAAGCCTGATTTTTTTATCACCCAATCTGAGCGCTTATACAGTGTGGCAAGTCTAAATGCCTTAGCAGATGTGATCGTGCATATTATTAGCCAATACTACGGACAGGCCGCCGCTCAGCATGTTGAGCGCAACTTTTCTCACGAAATTAGGAAACCTTACGAAGATCAGCGCTACCTTGAAGGCGCCGTTGATCGGCATCCAGATGAACTCATCGCGCAAATTCAATTTTGGTTAAAAAACAACTTAACCACAGAACAAAGTTTAACAGAGGTCGCTCAACTATTTAGTTTGAGTTACCGCTCTTTTACCCGCCGTTTTCGCATTGCGACCAACCAAAGCCCCATTGAATATTGGCAGCAATTACGCGTACAAACAGCCAAAGAGCTACTTGCATCATCTAACTTATCAATTCAGGAGGTTGCTTTAGAGGTGGGTTACAATGATCAAGGTCATTTAACCCGCGTGTTTAAGAAAGTGCTCTCGCAAACGCCTAGCGAGTATCGAAAAGTGGTTAGAAGAAAGTTATTTGGTTAATAAGTTGGCGGGGTGTTATTTTTAAACAATTAAACCTTTTAGATAGCAAAATATACAGTGCGAGTTAAACATGAGCATCGACGTTTAACGCGTATCATTTATCATCGCTGTCGATTTGAGTACGCCTTTCAAATACTAGCTTTAATGCTGCGTCCATTTCTTTAATAAAGTCATCCTTAAATGGAAATTTTTCTGATGGTGCTTTCAAATAGCCAATGTGAGCAGTTCGCTTGAAAATAATTTTGTCTTGCTGAAGTTGACTCAAATCAACAAATGGATGGCTTTGCTTAAGTGCTTTAATGCCTGATAAAATGGCCCATTTGTCGTTGATATAACAGTCGATTCTATTTTTAGCCAGCTTCAAAATATTTGATAATGTATCTTTATTTTCCCATATTTTTATTTTGTTTTGCTCCATGGCAGTGTTCAATGCTTGATCGAATAAAAGATACCCTGCATTGATACCAACATTAATCGGCTTTAATGGATATTCTGTGTTTTCAATCTTGAGTAAGCTTGAGTTTGGATTACAAAAAGCTTGTATTACTTCTTCATGCAGCGGCTCTGAGTAAGGCCAAATAAAACTGCGCCCTTGCACATTTTTATAAGGAGGTAGTAAGGCAAAGTCCTCTCCTCGTCTAAGTGCGTCAACACCGCGCTTCCAAGGTACTGGTTGCAACTCTATAATATATTTTTCACTGATCAAATCGGCAGCTTGACGAACTACATCAACATATAAGCCCACTAACTCACCGTCTTTAAGGTAAGAATATGGGGGATAACTATCATCGACTAATATCACAACACGATAGCTTGGTTTGGCCACTACCTGTATTGTAAAAAAGAAAGCAAACAGCAGAAATACAATTCTTTTCGGCCCATTCCACTGTATTATTTGCCAACTCGATTCCATTAAACAACACCTAAATAAATAATCACTGGTTATTAGCGTAGTCAGATTCATATTTTTTACAAATCTTACCATCCCCAAATATTATACCTACTGAAACGCTAAAATAACAAAAGCATAAGGCTTACTCTTATTATTACGATAAGCGTACGACAAGGACCATCTAAGTGTCGGACTTTCTAGGCCATTAACGACCGATTTAATCGCGCAGGACTGCAAATCTATAAACGAGCTAGTCCCTCCCTGAATTATAGATAGAGAAAACTGAACTAAGCAGCAAATAAAATCAAACGCTAATTAGACGTTTATATCTATATAAATTATAGTAATAGCATTAAAAGTGCTAAAAAATCACATGGAGGCGCCATGACGGCAAATTTTAGCGATGTGCTTTTGGATCAAAAAGATAATTCGTCAATCGATGCTAAATTGACAAATTTGCTGGGATTAGTGCGCAAACATTTAAATATGGATGTTGCTTTTATTTCAGAGTTTATTAACGATGAACGCGTATTCAAAGTTGTCGATAATCCATCAGCAAATAAAACGGTTAAAGTGGGCAATTCCGATCCTATTAATGAAACATATTGCCATAAAATCACTGAGAAACAGCTTCGCCCTATTATTACCAATTCAAAAATAAATCCAATTACTCAAATAATGCCAGTAACCGACAAGTTAAACATAGGCGCTTATATTGGTGTGCCTATCAATCTTTCAAATGGTAAATTATATGGTACGTTTTGTTGTTACAAATCGCATCATGATGAAAGCTTAAACGAGCGGGACTTGTCTTTTTTAAACATGATCTCTGAAATTGCAACTGGATTAATTGAAAAAAACCTGCATAACACTGCATTGCATTGCCAAACCAAATTAGCAATTGATGAGGTTATTGCAACCAACAGTATAAGTATTTATTTTCAGCCTATTTTTAATCTATTTAGTAATGAAATTGCGGGCTTTGAATCACTGTCACGCTTTTTTACCAAACCTTATAAAACACCTGATCTCTGGTTTAAAGAGGCAACAGATGTGGGCCTAGGTGAATCTCTGGAAATGCTGGCGATAAAAAACAGCCTCGCCTATATTGCGCAATTTAATGACACCACTTATATCGCCATTAATTGTTCACCATCCCATATACTATCGGGTGCACTTGAATATACTCTGCAAGGAGCCGATTGTTCAAGGTTGGTATTAGAAATAACTGAACATTCACCAATATCAGACTATACAGTAATGCGAGCTGCATTAGCGCCACTGCGAAAAAAAGGGCTACGTTTGGCTATTGATGATGTAGGTGCTGGCTTTTCGTCGTTTCAACATATTTTAGAACTGGAAGCCGACATTATTAAATTAGATATCAGCCTTACTCAAAATATAAATAAAGACAATCGTAAGTTTTTACTGGCCAAGGCACTGTGTGGCTTTGCTAAAGCAATAGACTGTTCGATTGTTGCCGAAGGCATTGAAACGCAAGCAGAGCTTAACGCATTAAGAAAATTAAATGTTGATAATGTGCAAGGTTACTTTATTGGCCGCCCAGCTCCTATTGAAGATGCATTGAGCTATCAAAGCATGACTTTATCAACATAAAAACGCCACTCTTAGTGGCGTTCTGATTCGTTAATTTCTTTTCGATAGTATCGTTTGTGATAACTTTTAACTTTAGCGTGTACACCTTTACTTAAGCTTTTAAACTTAGCTTCAAGGACATCTACACCATATAAAATGCCCACCACTAAAATGGATAGTTTAATAGCTGCCAATAAATTATCGGTTGCAATCACTACACCAATAGATGCCAAAACCCAGATAGTTGCCGCAGATGTTACCCCAACCACAGCGCCATCTTTAGCGAGCATCACTCCAGCACCTAAAAAGCCGATGCCAGTAATAATTTGACCAACCACGCGCGAGTGGTCAATCACATCACCATGGAGCATAAACGCCGTGGCTAAAAACAAATAAGTACCTAATATAATCAGTACTGAGGTTCTTATTCCTACTGGTTTGCCACGTAACTGGCGTTCCATACCAATCAAAGCGCCACAAAATGCAGCACTGCCTATTGCCGACCACGAATAGGGGGCGATATCTACTAATTCAAAAAAAGTCACTCAAAATCCTAAAATTACTGCATGTGTATAGCCAGTGCCGTACTCAAACGAGAACTACCGAAACTGGCCATTTTTAAAAAGTCACTCTTAGCGATGGGTACGTGTTGACAATCAATCGCCAGCTGTTTATCGCTTTCACAAAAAGGGTCATGGACATATAGACAATGCTCATCTAAATGCGTTACACACACCCAATGCGGTGACTTTTTACCATCAAAGCGATACGTACTGATCAATAGCACCACGGCCATTTTGGCTGCTAACCAGCGCTCTATGTGCTCAAGGGTTAAGTCTTGATACTTCACATCTAGTTTGTGATTAATTGCCTCAACCACAAATTGATTATGAACCGTGTGTAAAATTGCTTTCTTCTTATCACTTCTTACGCCATCAACAAACAATGTATCACGTGTATTAATAATCACATCGGCTGTAAAACCGCGTTTATTGGCAGCTAAAGCAAGTCCTAATGGATGACAACCACCATGACCAGAGGTCATAAAAATAGTGGTTGCTTCACGCCAAATATCAAGCTCATTCACTTGTGAAATAATCGCTTTTTTTATTGATGACATTGCCATTAATAATGCCGCTGGCCCGCAAGTAAATTCGGTTGTTTGCTGATACCAAGGCGTTTCACGCGAAAACTCAAGCTCATTGGTTTTACGAATGTTTTTTTGCATCCGCAAGGCATCACTATGATCATCATAATAGTCACTGTATTGCCCAAATACCCGATAGCCAAGCTTTTCATAAAGTGCGATTGCAGCTTTATTATTTACCGCCACTTCAAGACGCATAAATAACCGTCCGCGTTCAGCCGTTGCTCTTTCTAGTGCTTTCAAAAGCTGCTGAGCAACGCCTTTTCCTTGTGCATTTGGTGCAACTGCTAGCGAATATAAACGTGCTAAACGAGTGCCTTTATGACACCACACTAAGCCATAGCCGAGTAACTGTTGTTCTGACTCTGCAACCATTAAAATACCATGCTTGGCTGCAATCCAGCGCTTAAAGCTACGCGCACTTAATCTATCTTGATTAAAACTTTGCTGCTCTATCTCAAGTAACGCTTTTAAATCGCTATCTGTGGCAGCGCGAACTGCCACACTATGCTCGGTCATTAACTTCGACCTCGTGCTTCGAGGCGTTGTTTAAATTCTTCCATAATGATCATATAAAGTTCATCACCTAAGTAACCATCTTCTACTTTATGGTCAATACTTGGGTTATCGTTTACTTCAAGCACATATGCACGGCCTTGGTGTTCTTTAACATCCACACCATAGAGCCCTTTGCCCACAGTTTTACATGCTTTTAATGCCGCATCTAAAACTGCTTTTGGCAACTCAAAAGTAGGCAGTGTTTCAAAACCACCAGAGAAAAACCGTTTTGCATCATGATTATAAATTTGCCAATGATTACGCGCCATTAAATAACGGCATGCATAGATAGCACGACCATTTAAAACTCCTACTCGCCAATCGTATTCTGTGTACATATATTCTTGGGCTAGAACTAAAGCGCTAAATTCAAATAACTCAGCCAATTTTGCTGCCAGCTCATTGCGATCAGTTACTTTGTAGACACCTTTTGAAAACGACCCTTCAGGCATTTTAAGCACTAATGGGTAAGTAAATGCCTCTTCAAGCTGACTGATAGTTTCATCACTTTGATCAGCTACTACCAAGGTTTTTAAGCTCGGTACTTTTTGATAATTAAACGCATCATGTAAATACACTTTATTACAACAGCGTAAAATAGACTCAGCATCATCAATCACCACTAACCCTAGGCTCTGCGCCTTACTTGCCAGACGGTAAGTTGGGTGGTCAATTGCAGTTGTTTGGCGAATAAATAGCGCATCAAACTGAGCGATATTATCTATTTCTTCAAAACTGAGCGCTTGAGCATAGATACCATGTTTAGCTGCCGCTTTAATAAAACGGGCTATTGCATCTTTATCGCTTGGTGGCACTTTTTCATTGTGATCAACTAAAATAGCCATATCCCAGCGGTAACGTTTTTGCGAACTGCTTATACGCCACTGTGTTTGCGTAAACTCAGTTAATTTAGCAACAAAGTCTTGATGCTGCTGAGTATTAAGCGACGCCAATGAACCTTGCTGTAACAGCCCGGCTTCATCTACAAATAAAATAGGCGCTGGATATTGTTTAAATACCGCTTTTGCTGCTTTGTTTTGTAGTTCATTTACTGCATGCCCAAAGTATAAGGCATCATCGAGATGGCCAACATTAAGCATCAAAGTTTGGCCATTACGTAGCGCATTAATCGTTTTTACGCTTGGCAATACTTGATGTTTACGTGCCTCAGCAAGTAATGAGCAATAATAGCCTTTACTCAAGTATTGGCTTGAGTCGCATAGATTAATAATGCGCGTTTTTGGCTCATTATGCTTTGGATAATCTCGTAAGTAGGTATTGAAGGTAATTACGTTTTCGAATGAGTGAGCAAGTGCCTGCTCGTTGTTATCAACCACAATCAAGGTTTTAAACACGACTTTTCCTAAAATAAGTCAAAATACAAATGTAAGAGTGAATATAAATAGAAACACCCATACTGCTAAGTCATCGTTGTGCAACACGTGTACTTAACAGGATGGGTGCTTTAGATTCAGCTACTGCTTAATCTACAGGTGATTTATAAAGGGTTTTTCGCTACCTTTCCAACGAGTAATTTTTAGCGTTAAGATAAGTAAATTTAATCAACCACAGTAAGGTCAAAAAAAGCTGGTTAAAGCTCCTTTCAGCATCACTAACTTATTGAAATAATTTCTAATAACGTGGATTTATTCGCTATTGTAAAACTAAACTCATCACCTTGTTGCTTATCCATCAGTAATTGACCTAATGGTGACAGTGGTGTGAGAACATACACTGTAGTGTCTTTTATTTTAATGCTTAAACCACCAGAAAGTGGCCCTAAAAAATACCATTTTAGATTTTCGTCTTCATCGCAGATACAGACCAGCGAACCAATGGCAACTTTACTTGATACAGCGATTTTAAATGCCTTTTCAAACTCGATAATACTCAAATGGCAGTCATTCACACGCTGTGCTTGCCCTTGCGCTAAATAGGCAGCTTCTAGGCCTAATGTATCGTATTTATTTTCAGCAATATTTTCTTCATGAGTGGCGGTGTCATGGGCTGTCTTTGCAGCAGCCTGCGCGGTACTAAGTTGCGCCTCTAAAGCAAAACGCAGGCATTCAATCACATGGGTTTTATTCATATCTAAGGAATTATTTTAAATCTATAATGACTGTATTTTAACGTGCTTTGGGCTGCGTGTAACTCAATTGGCTAAAAACAAGGTTATTCATAGGCATTGATTAGTAAATATGGAAGGATATTTTTTAATTACTCTTGATTACTCTTGATTAGTAATAACATAAATCAAGCGCTGCTGTTAACAGCGCTTACTCAACTGTTTTTTACTACTTAGCAATCCATGGCGTTACTTTTAGTAATGGCACCGGCACAGTAAATGCTGTTTTATCGTCTTCCCACTGCTCAGTAACACTGACATGACAAATTGCTCCTTGGCAATCAAAAGCAGGATCGGCAATCGTCACTGGCTCTGCAAAAGTCAGCACCACACCTTGTTGTTCAGGCAATAAAAAGCTCATCAGTTTGCTAACAAAAAATCCCGACAGATCCGATAATAATTCATCAAACTCATCATTAAGCTGATACAACTGGTGTTTATTTAAATTACTATTATTAAACTCACGCGCCTCAATTTGCAGTTTTAACTGGCAATCATGGTTTTCATTTTGAGGCTCGATAACCACCACAGCTTTATTTGTATCAAGTTGTTTATCAAAAGGAAGTAAAAGCTGAGCATGCTCAGTATAATTAAGTGAAAATTCCTCTCGCTCAGTAATAATGCGCCCGGTTTTAATTAAACATTCGTCATTACTGGCAATGTCGGTGATGTAAAAATTGACCTGAGCAAATTGAAAATCACCTTTATTGACGACTTTTAAACGATCATAAAAGCCATCATAGGAAACCACAAACTCTTTTGCTTGCACAGTAAACGTTGCTATTAGTACAACGGCTAATGCCATAATATGACTGATACTACGTACTGGGTTATTCATCAAAGTAAGCTCTATTTTGGTTGATCATTTGATTTAATTCTTCGATATACGCTTCACCACGCTCGGAATAGGAGATTAATCCGTAACTTAGCTTAGTCGCTGAAATTGGCTTTTCTTGTAAACGCAAATCGGCGCGGATACTACGTAACTCTTTATAAGCTGCATGGGTATTAATATTTTTAAAATAAGAAGTCACGGCTGCTCGCACAGATTTAAATGCCGCTACTTCATGGTCTGCACCAGTATTACGACGATTAGGCACCATACCGCAGCCTTTGCTATAACACCACTGACCAAAAAAGTTTAATCCTATTCGAGCAAATCGAGACGTTCCCCATGCTGATTCGTTTGCCGCTTGCATCAGCGCTAGCTCTTTAGGAATAATATCAACTCGACGTAATGCCTGACGCAAAGACAAACTATCAATCGTTTCAGGTAATTTATAGCTGTTTAAAATCGTTTTAACTTGCTTAGTTTGCGTGCGACTTAATGGCTCATCGTATTGCACCATCATCAATGCAATCTCCAGCGTTGCCCGTTGCTGCAGGATTTTTTTATTTTCAGCCTCAACATGCGGCCGAATAAAGTTAAAAAAAGCATGTTTTTTTTCTTTTACATCACTAAAGCCGTTAAAATCAGGAAGCTTAACGTTATGTAATGGCTTTTCTTTCTTTTTGACTGGTGGCTTGATTAAGGCTGTTTCGCCCTCAATAGTTGAATTCGTCCTTTCTATAAATGGGTAACTCAATGCCCAAATAAAAAATAGGCTAACGATTAAACGAAATAGATACTTAAGCATGTATTCTCTCAAAAAAACTAATGTTTATGCATGGTATATCCACACGCATCTGACCATTCATTATACCTAAGCACTCCAATAAAGGCGAATATACCCATTTGAAGGATTTATAATCTATAAAAATCGGCTACAATTAAGCGCATAAAAACGCTAAAGAAGTTACCGGATACCCATTAATGAAATTAGACTGGCAAAGCCGCATAATAAATCAAAACAAGTTTCGCCCTAATGACAATCGCTCAGCGTGGCAAGTAGACCGCTCCCGGATAATCCATGCAGCTGCATTTAGACGTTTGCAAGCTAAAACTCAGATAATGGGAATTGGCCTAAATGATTTTCATCGTACACGATTAACTCATTCTTTAGAGGTATCGCAAATTGGCAGTGGTTTACTTCGTCATTTAGAGAAACAACACCCTGACTTCACACATTTTCCCGACCCTAGTTTGCTTGAGACGCTTTGTTTGGCGCATGATATAGGCCATCCTCCTTATGGCCATGGCGGTGAAATTGCCCTTAACTACATGATGCGTGAACATGGTGGTTTTGAAGGCAATGCACAAACACTGCGCATTGTTTCAAGACTCGAACCATACAGTGATGGTCATGGTATGAACTTAACGCGCCGTACTTTGCTTGGCTTTATAAAATACCCGGCTTTTATTGATGACTTATGGCACACCATCCCACATCATGATCCGCAACGTGCATTTATAAAAGCTGACGACTGGCGTCCAGCAAAAGGTTTATACAAGGATGATAAAGGGACCTTTGACTGGATTGTAGCGCCTTTATCTGACGCTGATAAACAACGCTTAGGCGATTTTAAGGCCGTCGATGAGTTTAGATCTAAAACCAGTTTTAAATCCCTTGATGCAGCAATTATGGAACTTGCCGACGATATTGCTTATGCCGTACATGACCTTGAAGACGCAATTGCAACAGAGCAAATCACCCTAAAAGAGTGGCAAAATCATGCCTTACCCGCACTTGAGCTTGTGCAATGTGAGTGGCTTGGCGACAGTAACTTAACAGAGCGGCTATTTTTAGGTAGCGAAGCACAACGTAAAGATGTGATTGGGGAATTAGTAAACTTATTTATTACTCAATCATCCATTGTGCACACAGAACTTGAGTTTGAAAATCCAATTTTAAATTACACCGTTGAACTACCGCACAGTTATCAGCATTTACTTGAGACTTTAAAGTCATTTATTTATCAACGACTCATTCGTGCTTCACATATGCAGCAAATTGAGTTTAAAGGACAAAAATTAATTATTGAATTATTTGAAGCATTTGCCTGCGAACCATTACGACTTTTACCTGAAACCACAGCAAATGTGTTTCGCCTAGCACAACAACAAAATGGTAATACACACAGAGTAATTTGTGATTATTTAAGTGGTATGACTGACGAATATGCGTTTAAAACACACCAACGCCTTTTTTCAAGTAATAGCTAATTAATACTCTTGCGTTGCAAAGTCCCACTGCGCAACCTTAAAAACACCGAAACAATCGCTTCGGTGTTTTATTTATATTATTCAATTACAGTGATTTGATACCCATGTTATAAAGGGTGAAACCGTAAATATCTGCATATTGATCAATAATTTTACTGGTTGGTGTACCTGCACCATGACCCGCATTAGTTTCAATACGGATAAGGTATGGATTGTTCCCTGCACCTTTGGCTTGTAGCTCCGCTGCAAACTTATAAGAGTGAGCTGGCACCACACGGTCATCGTGATCGCCTGTGGTGATCAAGGTCGCTGGGTATTTAACCCCAGCTTTTACATTATGAACTGGCGAGTAGCCTTTTAAGTAATCAAACATTTCTTTACTTTGCTCACTCGTACCATAGTCATATGCCCAGCCAGCTCCGGCGGTAAAAGTGTGATACCGTAACATATCAAGTACGCCTACTGCAGGTAGTGCGACTTTAAATAACTCAGGGCGCTGAGTCATGACCGCGCCAACTAATAAACCGCCATTTGAACCACCGCGAACGGCTAGGTAATCACTTGATGTGTATTTCTCTGCGTTTAAATACTCAGCAGCAGCTATAAAATCATCAAATACATTTTGCTTTTTAAGTTGTGTACCCGCATCATGCCACTGTTTAC
Organism: Pseudoalteromonas sp. SG44-17; assembly: GCF_014164235.1. Lineage (NCBI taxonomy): Bacteria > Pseudomonadati > Pseudomonadota > Gammaproteobacteria > Alteromonadales > Pseudoalteromonadaceae > Pseudoalteromonas > Pseudoalteromonas sp. SG44-17. The sequence continues at coordinate 202,036 of NZ_JACJEV010000001.1, forward strand.
CGTATTCACCGCCACCACGAATATTAGCCACGGCGTAGACACCCCCTTGCTCAAGCCACGCAGCAATGGTTGAACTAAAGCTTGGCGTCATGCTGGCATTAAAACCGCCATAACCATATAGAATAGTTGGGTTAGTACCATCACGTTTTAAATCTTTTCTATAGGAGATGATCATCGGTACTTTAGTACCATCTTTTGAACTATAAAATACTTGTTCAGAAGTATATGCCGCAGAATCAAACTGCGCCCCAGATTTACGGTAAACGTCTGAGTTACCAGTATTTACATCAAACGCATAGGTATTGCCCGGCGTTGTGTAATTAGCGAATGAATAATAAAGCGTACTACTTTCTTTTTTACCACTGAAACCACGAGCGGTACCCACACCGGGTAAACTAATTTCACGAACTAACTTGCCAGCTTTGTCATATTGTTGCACTTTAGAAATGGCATCAACCATGTATTTTGCAAAAAAGAAATCCCCCCCTTTAGACATACTCAATACATTATCTGTTTCTGGGATCAAATCTTGCCAATACTCAACAGTTGGGTTTGTGGCGTCTACCGTCACTACTTTCTTATTCGGCGCATTTAAGTTTGTTACTAAAAATAACTTACTGCCGTCGTTATCTAAAACGTAAGTGTCTGAATCTGTATTATCAAGCACTGAGACAAGTTTGCTGTCTGGCTTGGTTAAATCTTTAATAAACAGTTTATTACCAGATGTTGAAACACTAGCAGAAATCAATAAGTAGCGATTATCACGCGTTACCGAGGCACCAATATAGCGATGTTTTTGTTCCTCAGAGCCGCCATATATAAGTTCATCGGTTGTTTGTGCAGTTCCTAATTTATGGTAATACACTTTGTGTTGATCAGTTTTTGCCGAGAGTTCACTGCCTTTAGGTTTATCGTAGCTTGAGTAATAAAAACCATCGTTGCCAACCCAAGCAATACCACTGAACTTTATATCGATTAATGCACTTTCAATTTGCTCTTTACTTTGCGTATCAATAATAATGACTTTTCGCCAATCACTGCCACCTTCAGAGATCTGATAAGCTGCTAGCGAACCATCTTCAGAGAAAGTCAGACCAGACATTGAAGTTGTACCATCTTCGCTAAACTTATTTGGATCGAGGAAAACCTCTGCTTCGCCCTTGCCTTTACTACGATAAAGTACATATTGGTTCTGTAGGCCATCATTTTTATAAAAGTAGGTGTATTCACCTTCAGTAAATGGAGCCGTTACTTTTTCGTAATTCATTAGCTTTTCAAGGCTGGCTTTTAATTTATCCCGGTACGGGATATTTTCAAGATATGAAAAAGTCAGTTCATTTTGTGTTTTAACCCACTTAGCCGTATCACTGCTCATATCATCTTCTAACCAACGGTATGGATCAGCCACTTTCTCGTCAAAGTACTGATCAACCACAGTCCCTTTTTTTGTTTCTGGGTAAGTGATAGATTGGTTAGCAGTTATCGGTGCTGCTGCATTATTTTGATTGTTTGTTGATATTGATGTCGATTCAGAACAACCCCAAAGCGCAACTAACACCGCGCAAGTAATGGCTTTTTTTAACATGATTATGATCTTTTAATTATTTGTTAGACTCATAACGGTATAAATTTGTCGTAAGTATGTCTAGTAGTATGAGATCAAAGCGCCTAATATCTGTAAAGAAATGTAAAACTAAATATTTAAAACCAGTCAATAGCATTAACAAGATATGTGATATGAAAAATACACCAGAATTTACTAGCTTTAAAAAGTTTTACCCATACTACTTACAAGAACATAAAAATATTACCTGCAAACGGTTACATTTTTTTGGTAGCTCTTTGGTGCTTATTATCGTTTTGTATGTGCTGTATAGCCAACAATTTATGCTGTTGTGGTTGCTACCCATTATTGGTTATGGTTTTGCCTGGGTTGGTCATTTCTTCTTTGAGAAAAACCGCCCTGCTACGTTCAAATACCCGTTTTATAGCTTATGGGCAGACTGGGTGATGTTTAAAGATATGCTGATTGGCAAAATAAAATGGTAGTCACTGTTGTTTTGTAATAACCGACAAACAAGCAAAAAGATCATTATGCAAACCTGTTTTTGTCGCTTTTCAGTGATATAGTTAACGCCATTTTTGCTATTCAAGATATTAAAATGTATCGATTATTTGAGCGGATGATCAAGCCGTTTCCCGAACAAAAGCCAACCCAGCCTCCTGCGACGCTATTTGCATTTTGTCGTCACTACACTAAAGGTATGGAAGTCTCGCTATTTTTTATGTCGCTAAGCGCAGCATTGCTCGCGATTTTAGAAGTATCACTGTTTAGCTATATGGGCCAGCTTGTTGATTGGCTAAGTATCTACACCCCTGAAACATTATTTGTTGAGCAAAAATCTGAACTCATAAAAATGGCGATAGTGCTACTTGTTGTCCTACCTATCGTGGTGTTTTTTCATTCTGCGATATTGCACCAAGCCTTGTTAGGTAATTACCCGATGTCAATTCGTTGGTTAGCACATCGCTATTTGCTTCGCCAAAGTGTGAGCTTTTACCAAAATGAATTTGCAGGGCGCATCGCCACCAAAGTAATGCAAACATCCCTCGCGGTGCGTGAAACCGTGATGAAACTACTTGATGTATTAATGTATATCGTGGTTTATTTTGGCGCTATGGTGTTTTTAGTAGCCGAAGCCGATTGGCGCTTAATGCTTCCTTTGCTTGTATGGTTAGCTCTGTATATTTTGATCCAAATGTACTATGTACCTAAGCTCAAAAAAGTGGCTAGCTCGCAAGCAGACGCTCGCTCTGAGATGACCGGCCGAATAGTTGACAGTTACACTAATATTTCGACTATTAAATTGTTCTCATATACCCAACGTGAAGAGCAGTACGCAAAAGACAGCATGGATGTTTTTTTACAACCTGTGTATAAGCAAATGCGCTTAGTTACCAGTTTAAATTTTGCCATTCAAACGCTTAACTACTTTTTAGTATTTAGTGTTGCGGCATTATCTTTGTATTTATGGACTCTGAGCGCCATTAGTGCCGGCGCAATTGCAATTGCGGTAAGCTTAGCACTGCGTTTAAATGGCATGGCACAGTGGATCATGTGGGAAATTAGTGGCTTGTTTGAAAACATCGGCACTGTCGCTGATGGTATGAAAACGTTATCAAACCCAATTGAAGTCGATGATCTGCCTGATGCCAGCACATTAAGTGTAACCACAGGTGCAATTGACTTTAATAATGTGCATTTTAACTACGGTAAAGCCGCAAACGAAACGAATCGCGGCGCTGTTATCAATGGCTTAAATCTCAATATCAAAGCCGGAGAGAAAATAGGTCTTGTTGGTCGCTCTGGCGCTGGTAAGTCAACACTCGTTAATTTGTTGCTACGTTTTTACGATATTGATAGCGGTAGTATCAACATCGACGGCCAAGATATCTCAAAAGTGAGTCAAGAAAGCCTGCGTAAGTACATTGCGATGGTTACCCAAGATACTTCTTTACTGCATCGGACAGTCAAAGAAAATATCCTTTATGGCCGCCCAGATGCCAGCGATGAAGAAATGATGAAAGCGGCTAAACAAGCCAAAGCGCTAGAGTTTATTGATGACCTTGAAGATAGCAAAGGCAACAAAGGTTTTGCAGCCCAAGTGGGTGAGCGCGGCGTAAAACTCTCTGGAGGTCAACGCCAACGTATCGCCATTGCTCGGGTGCTGCTGAAAAACGCCCCGATATTAATTTTAGATGAAGCCACCAGCGCGCTCGATTCTGAAGTTGAAGCGGCTATTCAAGCTAGTCTTGATGATTTAATGACCGGTAAAACCGTCATTGCCATCGCGCATCGACTATCCACTATTGCACAAATGGACCGGCTCATCGTACTTGATGAGGGCGGCATTGTAGAGCAAGGTAGCCATGAAGAACTGCTGGCACAAAATGGTATTTATGCCGCGTTGTGGACACACCAAACCGGTGGGTTTATTGGTGTAGAATAATTTTTACCTAGCCATAACGCCCTAGTTAAGTTTCAAAATCCAAGCGCTGTTTTTTGAAACTTAACCAGCCAAGTGTCATTAAAAAAAATTTTATCGTTTTTAATACAACCTAAAAACCACACCTTCCCTGCCAATTTGGCTACGAAACTGTTCCCTACAAAACTCATATTTTGGGTGGCTTGGCTGTCTATATACCCAAACCACCTAAAGATGCGAGTTTCAGTTGGAATTAAAAGCGATTTAGTAAAGGCATTGATTGCAAGTAATAGTGGTTCTATTGTTAAAATCAATAACGCAGTATAAATCGCTTTTAAACCAACCCGTTGGGCGTTTCACAGGCACTTACTCTCAGCGTTGTTACTTCTTAAAAGGGACTGCCATTGTTGCAAAGTAACGCCTTGATATTAAGCACCTGTGAAACGCTGAATTCTGCATCTTGAGGTGGTTTGGGTATACTGCTATAATCGCGGCCTTTCATAGCCTGCGTAATTTGTCAGAGTGTCTCCTTTTAGCTCTATAATACGCGTATGCGCTAGTAGTTTAAATGACAGCAACCTGTATAAGCGAAATTATCCATGAGCGAAAATAGTCACATTAAAGTCATCGTTGGCATGTCCGGCGGTGTTGATTCTTCTGTATCAGCTTATTTATTAAAACAACAAGGCTATCAAGTTGAAGGCCTTTTTATGAAAAACTGGGAAGAAGATGATAATGATGAATATTGCGCTGCTGCCGACGATTTAAAAGACGCGCAAGCAGTCTGTGACAAGCTGGGGATTGAACTACACACAGTTAATTTTGCCGCAGAATATTGGGATAACGTATTTGAGTACTTTCTTGCTGAATATAAAGCAGGCCGTACGCCAAATCCTGACATCATGTGTAATAAAGAAATCAAATTCAAAGCTTTTTTAGAATTTGCAGCAACGGCGCTTGGCGCTGACTTTATAGCCACGGGACATTATGTACGCCGTGAATTACGCGATGATAAATACGTTATGTGTCGTGGTCTTGATGATAACAAAGATCAAAGCTACTTTTTATACACATTAAGTCATGAACATATTGCACAAACGCTGTTCCCAGTTGGTGATATTGCCAAACCTGAAGTGCGCCGCATTGCTGAAGAACAAGACTTAATTACCCACGATAAAAAAGACAGTACCGGTATTTGCTTTATCGGTGAGCGTAAGTTTAAAGACTTCCTACAAAAATTCTTACCTGCACAACCGGGTGTTATTGAAGACACAGACGGTAACAACGTTGGTGAACACGAAGGCTTGATGTATCACACTCTCGGTCAACGTAAAGGTTTGCTAATTGGTGGCATGAAAGAAGGCTCTGGCGAACCATGGTATGTAGTAGATAAAGACTTAGAACGCAACGTATTGATTGTTGGTCAAGGTAAAGACCATCCGCGTCTTTACAGCAATGGACTAAATGCCAACCAATTACACTGGGTTGATCGTGTTGGACCAAAAGGTACCACCCGCTGCACGGTAAAAACTCGCTACCGTCAAGAAGACCTAAACTGTACGCTGCTCGTTGGCGATGATGGTTTTGCCCGAGTATTATTTGATGAACCACAAAAAGCAGTAACCCCAGGACAATCTGCGGTATTTTATGCCAACGAAATATGTTTAGGTGGCGGTATTATTGATTCGGTGATCAAATAATGAATGAACACCAAGTCATGGCATTAGCAGCCATGTGCCAAGTTGCTAAACAAGTTCAAAAAATAGCGCAGTACGGCAGTAGCAACGATTACGAATTAGAAAAACTATTAACCAGTATTGTACAAACCTCCCCTGATTCACCCAGTGATGTGTATCAAGGCACTGAGAATCTAAGAGATGGTTATAAAATCTTACTTGATCAACTCAGTGCAGGTGAAAAGAAAGATGTTGAAATCGTCAAATACGTTGGCGGTTTAATGCAACTTGAGCGTGCACTGAGCGCAAAAGCAAGTAGCTTAGCAGAGCTTGGTAAAAGCATTGATGATATCAAGCGACGTCTTGATCACTTTGCTATTACTGATGACACTGTTATTACGGCTCTTGCCGATATTTATTCAAAGGTGCTTAGCCCCCTAGGGCACCGAATTCAGGTTTATGGCAAGCCTGACTTACTAAAACAGCAATTAGTACAACACAAAATACGTGCATTATTATTAGCAGGTATTCGCAGTGCAGTATTATGGCGACAAATGGGCGGTAAACGCCGTCACTTTTTCTTTGCGAAAAGAAGAATTATCGCCATTGCTAAAAACCATATTTAATTATCGTTCAAAACTAAAATTTAGGAGTTATTATGGAGCTTTCAGCGTTAACAGCTATCTCTCCGGTGGATGGTCGCTACGGCAGCAAAACCACTGAACTACGCAGTATTTTCAGCGAATTTGGCTTGATAAAATACCGTGTAACAGTCGAAGTTCGTTGGTTACAAGCCCTTGCAGCAGCTGATGCGATCAAAGAAGTACCGGCATTTAGCGACGAAGCCAATGCTTTACTTAACGCGATTGTTGATAACTTCAGCGAAGCCGATGCGCAACGTGTAAAAGATATCGAGCGTACTACAAACCACGATGTTAAAGCCGTTGAATACTTATTAAAAGAAAAAGTAGCTGACAACGCCGAGTTACATGCAATTAATGAATTTATTCACTTTGCATGTACATCAGAAGACATCAATAACCTGTCTCACGGTTTAATGCTCACTGAAGCACGTAACGAAGTATTACTTCCTTACTGTGATCAACTACTTAATGCAATTAAAGAAAAAGCCATTGAGTACAAAGCAGTACCAATGATGACACGTACTCACGGTCAACCTGCAACACCTTCAACTATGGGCAAAGAATTTGCCAACGTATATATGCGTTTAAAGCGTCAACGTGACCAAATTGCACAAGTTGAAATGCTAGGTAAAATCAACGGTGCTGTAGGTAACTACAATGCTCACCTAAGTGCCTACCCTGATTACGATTGGCACAATCATGCTGAGCAATTTGTAACTAGCCTAGGGTTAACATTCAACCCATTTACAACGCAAATTGAACCGCATGACTACATTGCCGAGTTATTTGATGCGATTGCTCGCTTTAACACTATCTTATTAGATTTTGACCGTGATGCATGGGGCTATATAGCGCTAAATCACTTTAAACAAAAAACCATTGCGGGTGAAATTGGTTCATCAACTATGCCACATAAAGTTAACCCGATTGATTTTGAAAACTCCGAAGGTAACTTAGGCCTAGCAAATGCTATTTTCGCTCATCTAGCGCAAAAGCTGCCGGTATCTCGCTGGCAACGTGACCTTACTGACTCAACAGTACTGCGTAACTTAGGTGTTGGTATGGGTTATGCGCTAATTGCATACCAATCAACCCTAAAAGGTGTAAGCAAGTTAGAAGTAAACGAGCAACGTTTACTTGACGAGTTAGATCAGAACTGGGAACTGCTAGCAGAGCCAATTCAGACGGTAATGCGTAAATACGGCATCGAAAAACCATACGAAAAGCTAAAAGATTTAACCCGTGGTAAACGTGTAAATCAAGAGATCATGGCTGACTTCATCGATGGTTTAGAGTTACCGGAAGAAGCAAAAGTAGAAATGAAAAAACTAACACCGGCTAACTATATTGGTCGTGCTGTCGAGTTTATCGACAACCTAGTTTAAGCTTTCTGCGACAACTTATTTTATATACACTATAAAGCGAAAGGCTCTTGCCTTTCGCTTTTTTCATTTTAATGGGCGCAGCATGTATCAATTAACGATTAACGACTTATCCGAGCAAGACTTTCTAACACAGTATTGGCAAAAAAAACCGCTCTTGATCAAGCAAGGGTTTACAGACTTTGCCGACCCGCTTGATGCTAATGAGCTTGCCGGTCTTGCCATGGAAGAGAGCATTGAATCGCGTATTATCACTAATCATGATAATGACTGGCAAGCGCATCATGGCCCATTTGAAGATTTTGAATTACTAACCGAGCAACATTCTACCCTACTCGTACAAGCAGTCGATCATTGGCATCCTAATGCTGCGCAGCTGCTGGAACCATTTCGGTTTATTCCTAATTGGCGTATTGATGACCTAATGATCAGCTTTTCAACGCCTGGGGGTGGAGTCGGTCCGCATTTAGATCAATACGACGTATTTATTATTCAAGGTGAAGGCAAGCGTCATTGGCGTGTCGGTATGCCAGATAATAAACTAAAACAATTTGCACAAAATAAAAGTTTATTACAAGTTGAACAATTTCCAGCCGTGATTGATTGCATCCTAGAACCAGGCGATATTTTATACATCCCGCCGGGCTGCCCACATGAAGGTTATGCTGTAGAAAACGCATTAAACTACTCGATCGGATTTCGTGCACCAAATCAACGCGATCTATTATCAAACTTTGCTGATCACATTATTGATAAAGAAGCGGGAAATAGCCGTTATCAAGACCCTGCAATAACACTGCGCGATTCTAAAGGTGAGATCCAAGCTTGCGAAGTCGAAAACATTAAACTATTAATGCAAGCGGCCCTAAATGACGACGCATTACTTAAATCTTGGTTAGGTAATACACTTAGTCAACCTAAGCATGAAATGGATTTAATGCCGCCAGAAGATTTATTTAATAGTGAACAAATAGCTGAGCTATTGAATGATGATGATGTGATTTTTGAGCGCCTCGGTGGCACCCGTGCATTGTATCAAGTTTTTGAAAATGAAATACTTCTCAGCGTAAATGGTGAAAACTACCCACTCCCTGTTAGTGACTTAACTGCGGTTAAATTACTCACTGACCATACTATGGTGACAGCAGAGCAACTAAATAGTTCAAAAAATAGTTTAGTTTTTATACAAACCTTTACTACACTAATTAATGAGGGGATTTGGTTTTGCTAGGAGTGTGTTTGTATGGGCTATCATATCAACAAGGTAGAATGGGATATAGGCAAGGAGTTACTACAACAGATCAGAGAGCGGGTATTTGTATGTGAACTACATATTCCCAAACATATCGAGTTTGATAATCTTGATAGATATGCTCATCATATACTGGTAACAGATGACAGCCAAGGCCCAGTTGCAACAGGCCGATTATGTAGCGATGGCCTTATTAGCCGTATTGCGGTGCTGCCAGAGCACCGTAATCGCTCCGTCTATCGTTCATTGCTGAATTATATTGTTGAGCTTGCACAACAGCAGGGTTGTGATTGCGTCAGCATTAATTGTATTTTAAATGAGGTAGAACGATTTAAACGTAATGGCTTTGAACAACAAGGTTGTGTGTTTATGGAAGCAGGTATTCCACGGCTTCGTATGCAATGCCCCATTAATAAATTCAATACGAAACCATTTACACTGGTGCATTGATAAAAATTTATTAAAAATGGCCATCCTAGCGAGTTAAAAACCACCAATTTAACGCAATGGGCATTAAAAAAGCGAACATATTAATGTGTAACTCCACATAACACGTTCGCTTTTTTAATTTTTAAAGCTGTTCTTTATATTAAAATCTTTAAGTTAAAATTATAAATAAGCTTTCAGGTTAATTAACTTCGTTTGCCCACAGCTCTTCTTTTTCGTACATTTCATAAATACCATGCGCACGATTAATTAGTAGGTTTGCAAAATCAACTTTAGTTTTATCGTGTCCACCGGTTTGCATAATTTGATCTGCTTTTAACTGCCATTGCAGAGAAAAATATCGCAGCGCATCACGCGCATTTTCGGCAACTGATGCTAACGCATGATCAGTTGGTAAGCGACCGGTGATAACCCAATAACTTTTACCGTCTTGGCCTTTAAACTTCCATAGGGCACATAACGGAGCGATAAAGCGGCTTTCTTTTTCTAGCAAAGTTTTTGGCATTACGCCCTTCTCTGCTAAATGCTTTTGTGCATTTTGAAAACACTCACGTTGCCATGCAATACTTTGCTGCTTTGCTTGTTCTTGTTCTTCTGGTGTTAATTCTTTAAGTTGTTTTTGTTCCACAGTATTCATCACTCGTTTACATCATTTTAGCTACTTTAAGTGCATATAATTATCGGTGCAAGTATAAAAGACCAATTCCAGCGAGATCATAAGCGATCGCCTGTTTTTTCTACATTCTAACCCATCGTTCTACGCACAACTGTTTACTAATACTGCAAAAAAATCAATTTATAGCTAATTTATAAACTATAAAGCCGCTGTTAATGCATACCAGCACGGTATTATTCATCGTTTGTTTAACGATAATTCTTTTTCGCTGTCATACGATTAAAAAAACTAGGAAAGAAACGTTTTATAGTCGGAGCCCAGCCACTGATCCCCTCGCCAACCACCACTTCATCTTTACGTTTAGCTATTGCACTGACCATTTGCTTCACAGCAGCCGTTACATCCATACCATTTTCAATGGAGTGTTCAGCCTTATTTTGCGCAATACCATGTTCATTAAGTGAATTATGAGCAATAGCCGTTTTTATAGAGCCTGGGCAGATAGTCAAACAATGAATGTTTTTATCGGCCACTTCAGCTCGCAAACAATCCATAAAACCAACGACTGCATATTTAGAGCCTGAGTAACCGGTTCTGAATTTAGAGCCAACTTTACCTGCGACACTACTGATTGATACTACACAGCCGCCGCCATTTTTAACCATACTCGGTAATACCGCTTTAGTTAGCGCAATCAAACCAAAATAGTTAACTTCCATAAGTTGACGATACACAATAAAGTCATTTTCTAAAAACAAACTACGCTGCGACACGCCACCATTATTAATTAAAATATCAACGTTACCAATCGTAGCCATACTATTTGCAACATACTCAAGTACCCGCTCAGGTTGTGATAAATCAAGAGGTATTACTTTGTGTTGTCCAGCCGGTAACTCGCTACAAAGTTGATTTAGTTTATCTGCACTTCTGGCTGATAAAATAATATTAGCGCCTAAGTGTGCTAACTGTATCGCTAACTCTTTACCAATACCTGATGATGCCCCGGTGATCCACACCGTTTTATTATTAAAGTTCATGCTCTACCTATGATTATTATTAAGGCTTTGTAGGACCCGCAATGTCTGTGATCTGTTGCTCGAGTTGTTTATATAGTCCGAGTAAAAAAAGCGCCTCAACAAGCACAAATAATGGCCCAATGATAAGCCCGATTAAGTCATCAACAAAAGCTGGTTTTTTACCTTCAAAATAATGCCCAATAAACTGTAAAACCCAGCCAAAAATAAAAACACCTATACTAACAGCTAACCAGCTAGTAAAACTAAGTGATGCAATTGGCGCAGCCGCTATACTCATTACTACTAAAATAACAGCCATTATCAAACCTAGTGAGACATTAAGCAGTAAATAATAAATCACAGTAGCTAACACAAAAACATGAGCGCCATTGATAACATGATCAGCAACCGGTAAATAAATACGCGCTAATAAACACAATACAGCGTATACAATGAGTGGAATACCAAAAAAGTGTGTGAGTACATTGCGTTTTGAACGGTGATATAAGCCATAATTGCCCAGTTGTTGTTGCAGTGTTTTCATTTTCTTTACTTTATATAATTATCTTATTATTTACTTTAGCAGTTAACACAACGTAACAATGTCTTCTAGCCGACATTTGTAAAATCCACTTATACAAATGCGCTTATGATTTTACCTTTATCGTGATCCGGAGTTTTAGATTGTAACTCACGGCCTTTTTGATATTCTTGTCCAAGCATTTTTTGTAACGATTCCATTTGTTTTGCTAATTCGTCATTCCCCCCTCCCTGCTCTTGTATTTTTTCTGTCAGCTTTTCAATCGCGGCCTTAAGTTCAGCTATTTTATCTTTATCAACACCTAATCGTTGATAAATAAGCGCTTCATTTGCTTTTTCTAAAAAGTCTTTTCCATATGAAGGGTTTTTAGGGCTGCTAACAGTATTAGCTTGGCTATTTATTGCCGTTTCTGGCAATTCGGTTGCCGCTTTAGGATGGCTTATGCTTTTCGCTTGCACAGGAGGGTTATAAGATTCTGTACGGTACTGATTATTAAATATTAGTGAGCTCATTGCTTCAAATCCATTGATAGTTTTATTTTATAAAGCAAATTTAAGGCCAATGTACTTATATCAGGTAAAAATAATAACGCAGCTAATGTACAAGTAAAGCCAGCTGTTGTTTATCAAGAATTTCTATACGCTGGTAATGCAGGGAAATAAGCTTTTTTTCACTTAATAACTGCAAGATTTGATTAATAGTTTGACGAGTTAAATAGGTCATATCTGCGAGTTGTTGCTGCGATAACATAATAGTAGCGGTATTACTGGGCAGCGACATGGTTGCCATCATAACCAGCCGTTTACAGACTTTCTGCTGTGCAGTTAATAAAGCATGATCTTCTAATGAAGTGAACAGCAGCCGCATTTTTTGTGAAAGTAAAACACCAAAATCATGCCAGTAAACAGGCGTGATTGCCAATAATTGTATCAGTGCCCGATGCGGTACATGTAGCAATCGAGCGGGTGTTTGTGCATAAACATCGTGGGTACGCAAACCACCATCAAATAAAGCAACTTCACCAAACCAAATAGCGGGATCTATAAAACTCAGTACCGCTTCTTTACCTTCTCCATTTACTCCACTGACTCGCATAACTCCATTAACAACAGCGTATAAACCCGCATTTTCATCTCCTCTTAAAAATAATGCTTCACCCGCATCGAGTTTAATTACTTTTGCATGTAACAATAGCTGGTGTTGAAATTCTTTAGAGCGGCTACTAAACCAATTTCCTTGGTTAACTATCGCACGGTCCTGTTCATTCATATCGGTTTACTCTACATTAGTTTTAATAATCAAATAATAAAAGGGATCATTATGTTACACAAAGTTATTTACAGCGGCTTATTGCTAAGTACGTTATCTGCACCAAGTTTTGCAGCAGCTCCTGATCAACAGCTCAACAAGAATCTAAAAAAAGCTAACCACAGTGTAAGTGAAAAAGTGATCACTTGGCGACGCCATCTTCACCAATACCCAGAGCTTAGTAACCGCGAATTTGAAACGGCTAAATACATTACTAAACATTTAAAAGCACTGGGGCTCGAAGTACAAACTGGGATAGCCCATACGGGTGTAGTTGCTAAACTCAAAGGTGGTAAAAAAGGCCCTTTAGTGGCGCTGCGTGCCGATATGGACGCCTTGCCTGTCACTGAGCAAGTTGATTTACCGTTTGCTTCAACTCAGACCTCAACCTACCGTGGTAATGAAGTCGGTGTTATGCACGCCTGCGGCCATGATAACCATGTCGCTATTCTAATGGCTGTAGCTGAATCGTTGGCTAAAATTCAAGATGACTTAGCGGGTGATGTATTATTTGTCTTTCAACCAGCTGAAGAAGGTGCCCCAGAAGGTGAAGAAGGCGGTGCTGAACTCATGCTAAAAGAAGGCTTATTTAAAGAAAAACCTGACGCCGTGTTTGGTTTACATGTAACCAGTTCATTAAACACAGGCCAAATTGGCTTCCGTGAAGGCCCGCTTATGGCCAGTGAAGATTCATTTACAATTAATGTACAAGGCCGCCAAACTCATGGTTCACGACCATGGAATGGTGTTGATCCGATTGTGGCATCATCACAAATAATTATGGCCACACAAACAATTTCATCTCGCCAAGTTGATGTTACTAAAGCGCCGTCAGTTATTTCGTTTGGTGCTATTAATGGCGGCGTACGTTCCAATATCATTCCGGATAGTGTCGAGTTAATTGGCACTATTCGCACCTTTGACCAAGCAATGCGCGCTGATATCAAAAAGCGTTTAGTGAAAACAGCTGAAATGGTCGCTGAATCCGGTGGTGCTAAAGCTGATGTACATATCGACCACGGCTACCCTGTCACCGTAAACGATGTAAAACTCACGCAAAAAATGACGCCAACACTAACTAAAGTTGCTGGGGCTGAGAATATCATTACCACTGATTTGATCACCGGCGCTGAAGATTTCAGCTATTACGCTTTAGAAACTCCTGGATTGTTTTTCTTTTTAGGTGTTACCCCACAAGGTCAAGATGCAAAAACGGCAGCAAGTAATCATTCACCACAGTTTTTCGCTGACGAGCAAGCACTGCAATTAGGCGTGAATGCGATGACGCAGTTAGTTGTGGATTACTTTGCGATGAAAAAATAACCAGAACTCCAACGTACATGCTAAATCATAATCGGTTAGCATAAAATAAATATACCCACACTCTGTGGGTATATTTAAAAGTATTGATAAACCTACGCGGATTTATTTTATCGTGCGGTTAGTAGCTGTGATAAATAGTCAGGCTTACCTTCAATACGTTCAAGGTGAGGATATTTAAGGCCATCATGATAATCGATCTGGATTTCACTGTACTGATCAAAGTTTTTCACCAAGAGCTTAATTGGCGCTTTTGAGCCTTTAGCATCCGTCACTGCATCTTTGAGTGCATCAGCACTAAATTGAGTATTATTAACGGCAACAATTTGCATACTTGGCGCAAGACCCGCATTAAATGCAGGGCTATCCCATAATACGTCACGCATTTTGCCTTCTTTATTTACCGAGAAGCCCAGAGAATAAAGTAAATCAGTTGATTTATAGCGGCTTTCAATTGCTTTAATGCCCTCAGAGGCTTTATCGTTATAGGTCAATTTCCAACCTTGGTCTTCCAGTGATTTAGATAAGTTAACATGGCCTTTTAAACGCGAATTAATAAAGTCATCCCATTGATACTTTTCAATACCATTAAGCGTGTTAATCACATCATCAAATTTGTAGGTCAACACATTCCAATCACCCGGGTTTACGCCAAAAAAGTTGTGGGCAAAATCATCTAATGAATGACTGTTGTTACTCAATTCACGTAATTTTGCATCAACCGCAAACCAAATTAATTCTCCACCAGAGTAATAGTCTTCGCTCATTTGATAACTACGATAAGGCAAAGATGAACGCTGAGCGATAGTTGGATCGTTGGTTGTATCTAAAATATTACGCCATGCCATGCCAGGTCGGCCTTGGTCGTAGGTTGCACCTAAACGAGCTAGCATATCCATCGCATTTTCTTGGCTCCAAAGTCCTGAACGAGCCGCAATGACTTGCCCCCAAAACTGTGTTTGCCCTTCATATACCCATAAACCATTAGCTTCTTTAACTTGGTTATAGGTCGGTGTCCATAATGCGTCAGGGCGACGATACTTACCATTCCATGAATGATTAAATTCGTGTGCTAATAAATCGCGACCGACCCATGACTTATCCCAGTCAGTAAAATAATTTTCTTTCGCGCTATTTTCACTTGAGCGATGATGTTCCATGCCGATACCGCCTAACTTATCTGTCAGGGCAAGTAAAAAGTCATAATGATCAAAGTGATGTGCACCATAAAGCGCATACATTTGTTGAATAAGCTCACGGTGTGCTGTTAACCCTTCTGCACTGATCTCAAGATCTTTTTCTTTATCGGCAAAGACATTTAAGAACACCGGAGTATCTGCATTTGGGTTTAAATCAACACGCTTATAGTGGCTACCGGCAAACATTGGCGAGTCTACAAGGTTTTCAAAATCAATTCCCTCAAAGGTAACTGTATTGCCTTTTTGCGAAGACTTTTCAAGTGCAGTAGCAAACTGCCACCCTTTTGGTAACGTTACACTCGGTTGAAATTTAATTTTACGGCTATAGTGCCCAGCAGGGTAAAGCGCTACTGTATCCCATTGTAAATTGAGCATTTCTGGCGTCATCATAACGCGCCCTTGCTCTGAACTTTGTGGTGACAAGAATTGATATTCAACATGCAACTCACGTACACCTTTAGGAACTTTAAGATTAAAAGCATATACGTTGCCAGGATCTCGTTGCCATTCGATCACTTTACCTTTTGCTGACATTTTCAATCCAGCCAACTGACTTATTGGTCCAATTGGTGAGTGATGTCCAGGTATCCATTGCGGATAAAGCAAAGTCATTTCACCAGCATTAACAGGGATAGTTTCGTTTATTTTAAAAATACGATGAGCTAGATCTGTGGCATCAACCGCTATTTTTATAGTGCCGGAATATGGGGTATCAGTCGGATTTGGAACATCAGCAAACGCTGGAAGCATAAAGCCCATAACAGAGCTGAGGGCAGCAGCAAAAACATGTTTATTCACTTACTTCTCCAATTAGAGAGGCGCAAAGCACGCGCATTAGATTGGTATTGTCCTAGTAATTTGAGTGCAAAACACTCGGCAACCTCCATTTAATTTCAGAAATTTCTGAAACAATCAACATCCGTTATAACTATAACAACAGCTAATAGCAATGATTTATGGACGAACAACCATTTAATGCGTTCAATTTATTTGCGCTTTAAGTCAATTTATAGTGCCGTATTTAGCTGTATCAGCGCTTATTTGCATTCTTGTACTGAGAATATAAGAGCGCTGCAAGCACTGTTTTAAAACTTAATCATGCATAATACCTATGTTCAGGCTAAATAAATCATCAGTACGCTATCCTAATAGGCTACTTTTTTGGTAATGGTATGGAGACCACAATGGCATCTGACTATTTTCATTTGTTAAATTTGATCGGGGTAGCGTTTTTTGCCATCTCAGGTACTCTAATGGGCCATGAAAAAAACATAGGAGGTTTTGGTGTTGTGGTTGTCGCGTCAGTGACAGCGCTCGGCGGCGGCACACTGCGCGACGTATTATTAAACCACCCAGTATTTTGGATAGCCGAACCGGATTATTTATACGCAACATACAGCGCCATATTTATCGCCGTAATATTTATTCGTCATTTACCTCACGTATCAAACTATTACATGTTGCTGGTCGATGCTTTGGGCATGGCAATTTTTAATATTGTTGGCATTGAAAAGTCCTTAATCGAAGGCACTACGATGATTGTGGCTATTACTATGGGCATGACCACAGGCATCTTTGGTGGTCTAATGCGCGATGTAATATGCCGTGAAGTCCCCCTTGTCATGCGCGAAGAGCTCTACTCCACCGCGTGCCTATCTGGTGGCTTAACTTATGCCACACTGTTTCTATTAGAAGTACCTTATGTTTGGTGTATTTTAGGCGCACTCTTTATTACCGTATTTTTACGGCTCGGTTCCCTACACTGGGGATGGCAACCAAATATATTTAGAAAAAGGTCGGTTAGAAAACAATAGTTTGCTATGTGAAGTTCCGATTAAAACGCCGAACTTTTGTACGTACCTTTTTCATCGATGATGACGTATTAAACTGAATCTTACATCCCAATGTCCATTTTTCGTACCAGGTTACACCATAAAATTCATAGTTATTTAAGCTGAAATAAGCAAGAGTATATCGTTTGCCTTAAATTCAAGCTCCATAAGTAGATCATCGTATTTCCAGTCTCGATACTCTTGTTATTGGGTCAGGATTTGCTTTGTGAAGTCAGCCATTTATAGGTGGAAATATGATACTTTTAGGCACCTTGTCTTATTTTACCCCTATTTTCTCCACTGTGTTTGCATCTATTAACTTATCCGTTGCTTTAGCTGACTATTTTTTACAAGGTGTTGTACTCGTGACTATTGGGTCGTTAATTTGCTTTTGGGTTACCCGCACAAAAAAAACCTGTAGTAGATAACTAAATGTAAAAGCGAAAAGCAAATAACGCTTTTCGCTTTATCAGGTTTTATTAGTTGGCTAATCTTAGCCCTAGCATCACCAGCATAACTAGATTCGCAATTACGCCAATCAAAAAGAAGTAGCTACGCGGGCTGGGGTTTTTCTCTGTGGCAATTGCGTAATACAGTACCATATGAATTAAACGTGCAATGACGTAAACCCAAATACAGATTGCAAAAACCGAACTGTGGTAATTAATCACAAAGGCAAATAAAACCGTTCCAATAAATAACGCGCTGTTTTCTAATGTGTTATGAAAGGTGCGATGCGCTCTAAATATAAAACTCTCATGAGATAGGTCTTTATCAATTTTTCCTGGCACAGCCCCAGGCTGTTTGGCTTTACTAAACGTCGCCACTGCCCACTGTACTAACACCATAATTAAATATAAATAAAATGCTATAAACGCTGAATGTGCTATATCGGTCATTGCTTAATCCTTTGTGTTGTTATTAGAGTAGTAGTTATAGCAACTATCAAGCCACATATAAGCCACTGATATATATAGAAATTACTTTTTAGTAAAATGATTTTTTGTAATAGATTCATTCTTTATATAAAACTTACTCTATAACAGCGGCTTGGTATTTTTTGCAGCCTAAGCGCAACCACAAAAACAATACTAATCATTTACTTTATAAATTTTGTTTGATTATTTATTCTAAGTATTGTTTTATAGCGTTACTGATAACGGAACGGTAAAATAAATATGATGAATAAAATAACCAAATGCTTGGCAACCTTAGCTCTATTGAACTGTGTATCAGCGCCCGCTTTTTCAGCTCAATATGAAATCGAAAAAGGTGAAAACTTTTCTAAGTTGGCGCAATACAAAGACGTAACCACCATTAAACGCAATTTCGCAAAACAAATAGCGCTTAATTACAGTGTATTAAACGCTGATCTTAAACAAACGCTAAGCCAATATAAACTGGTTTTGAATGCGGACCAGCTACCGTCTTTAGGCATGCACACACAACAAAATACTCGTTTAGCAAACAGCGCGTTACAACAACTTAAAGGTTTACCACAAAACACCGGTAGTTTGTTACAAGTGCGTTTGGCAAGTGACACAATGCTTAGCGCTTGGCAGCAAGGCGAACGCCCTTTATTTGCATTTGCACCTGCTGGTGACGATTCGCAATGGAGCGAGATTGAAGCCTTCGATCAGTTTGGTGACATTCACTATCTTAGTGTTGATCAAATGCCGACCCAACCTGTATTTATTGTCGAATTAGATCAACAAAAAGTACAAGATGCGGGTATTGCAGTAATGAGAGGAATTTTATCTGCTAACAAATTCAGTAAAACCACGGTTAGTCCACAAAACCAGTTAAGCAATGAAAAACCTCTGCAAACCAGTGTATTGAAAAAAATACGCTTAGAAGATGACAAAGAACCTTGGATCTCAGGTGGTGCTGAAATTTATGCCATTGTAACGGGTATCGACCCGACACGAGATGAACCAATATTAGATATCGTTGATTTACCGTATTTAGATCATGATCAAACCGATTACAGCCCTAATCAGGTACTCATTCATTGGCAGCGTTATCGTTGGCAGGCGGTTGATTTACTCTTAATGGAACAAGATGACAACACCAACTATAAAACTTTAGCAATAAAATTATTAGAAATATCAGAGCAAGTGATGGCGAGCATTCCTGATTTACAAGCGCAAGGTTATGCCATTATCCCTAAGCTGACCAATGAACTACTAAAAGCAATGCCGGATGAATGGTTTACTAATAATGACGATTATGTTGATGTTTTTTACACGCTGTTTGAAAACAAAGACTATCAAGAATATAAAGGAGCAAGCAGTAATGCGACCATTACGCTGTCTCCTTTAGAAATTAACCCAAGACTAAACTAAGTCATCCCCATTCGCTTAATTATTATTGCGGATGGTATCTTCAGTAGCCACCCATTAGCGCTTTAACGTTAACGGGTGGCTTTATCTTAAACAGCCACTTTTTTGAAAACACGCGTTATATTTTAATACCCTAACCTTGCGCCACTGATTTACGAAAGCGCATTAATGCAACAGTAAAAAACACACTGCCAATAACAACTAACGCTAAAAAGTAAGGCCAAACTACATCCCACCCTGCCCCTCGGTATAAAATTGCTTGAGCAAATTTTACAAAATGCGTTGTTGGCGCCAATAACATAATATTTTGCACCACCTCAGGCATACTTTCTCGCGGCGTAACACCGCCAGAGAGCATTTGTAATGGTAATAAAATTAAGATCATCAATAACCCGAGTTGCGGCATAGTGCGCGCCTGCGTTCCCAACAATATACCCAGCGATGTGGTCGCAAATAAATGAATAGCAACGCCAAATAAAAATAAGCCCGCCGAGCCATGAATAGGCACTTGTAACAAACCTTCGATCACAATAAATAATGAAAACGTAGTCAGTAATAAAATCACTAACCCATTGGCCCAAATTTTCGCCATCACTATTTCAAAGGGGCTTAACGGCATCACTAATAAATGCTCTAATGTGCCGTGTTCGCGTTCACGGATCACCGCGGCGCCAGTTAAAATAATCGAAATCATTGTGATCACGTTCATTAATTCCATCACGCTACCAAACCATACACTTGTCATGTTTGGATTAAACATAATGTGCGCCGATTGCTTTATTGGCAGTGAATAAACGGTTCGATAACCTTGCACAAACTCATTTACTTCGCCGTTAATAATGGTTTGAATATAGTTATCACCAATAAATGCTTGCGACATGCGCGTAGCATCTATATTTACTTGAATTGTAGGTTGCTTAGCTGCAAGTACATCACGCTCAAAATAAGGCGGGATATTAAGCACAAAAGTATAACGGCCATTATCCATAGCTGAGTCAACATCGCTTAATGAAATACTGTCTGCCGTTTTAAAGTAAGGCTCATAAAAGGCATTAATAATACGCTTGGATAATTGCGATTGATCGTGATCAACAACTGCAATCGGCGCATTATTTAACTCTATCGACGTGGCTGAAGCCACCACATAAATCAACCCAGTAAAAGCAAAAAAAACAAATAGCAGTAAAACCTTATCACGCCATAAACTACGCAACTCTTTAATACCTAAATTAACAATGTTTCCGCGACGTTGCATGGCTATTTATCCTGCTTTGGAAGTAAAAATACACTGGCCAGAGTCAGCACGGGTATAAAAGCGAATAAAGGCAGTAGCTGGGCTGATAAATCAGAAAAATTCAGCGCTTTATTAAAGACCCCTCGACATGCCTCTAAAAAGTAGGTGGTCGGAAACAGTTTGCCTATAATCGCGCCAAACCCTTCTAAGGAAGAAACAGGGTCAATTAACCCACAAAAGTTAACGGCAATCATCAACACCACCACCGTAGTGGCTGCCAGTGCTGAAATTTGTGTTTTTGTAAAAGCCGAAATTAACAGCCCCACTCCGGTAGTCGCTGTAACGTATAATAATGCAGCCAAACTAAGCGCCCAAAAGCTGCCTTTTAGCGCCACACCAAACACAGTAATAGCAAGTGCGACTAAGCCAAAAAAGCTGATCATACTCACTAAAATGTAAGGCAGCTGTTTGCCAATAATAAATTCCAGTCGATTAACCGGTGTGACATATAAGTTTATGATTGAACCCAACTCTTTTTCTCGTACTACGCCAAGCGCCATCAATATCGCAGGAATAAATACCAATAACAGTGGAATAACCGCCGGCACCATGGCCTCAATGCTTTTAAAATCTTGGTTATAACGATAGCGAGATTCAATATTAGCTGGCACTAAATTGGGTATCTGCGCATAAGTGCGCAAAGATAAGTTGGTTAAATAGCTGTAATACACGCCGCTCATATAACCATTAATCGTTTCTGCCCTAAACGGCATAGAACCATCAATCCACACTACAATTTCAGGTTTACGGCCGCGTTTAAATTGCTGACCAAAGTTAGGTGGAATTTCAACGGCCACGCTTAACTCGCCACTGCGCATTCGTTTATCAAGTTCTTGCGGGCTTTTAATATCTGCTTTTTGAATAAAGTAACGTGAACCTGCAATATTTTGAATGTAGTTGCGGCTCTCTGGCGATTGGTCTTGATCTAGTACCGCAAAGCTTAAATCTTCAACATCAAATGTAATGCCGTAACCTAAAATAAACAGCAAAATTATTGAGCCCAGTAAAGCAAACGTTAGGCGAATAGGATCGCGCCATAACTCTAGCGTTTCGCGATGCGCATAACCAAATAACCGCAACAAACTAAATGCGGGGTTAGTGTTATTTTTACGAGTAGCCAGCGCTTTAGCCAATGCTTTGGGTTTATCCGTTATCGATGCTTGTATCGCCGAGCTTGCTCCGGCTGCATTTACCGCCTCTTCTAAATATGCAATAAAGGCAGCTTCTAGTGTGTCGGTATTACGCGCTTGGCACAGTGCAGCTGGCGTATCGCTGGCAAGTATTTTACCTGCATGCATTAACGAAATTCTATCGCAACGTGCTGCTTCATCCATAAAGTGAGTCGAAATAAAAATAGTCACGCCTTGTTCGCGCGAAAGCTCAATGAGTAACTGCCAAAAGTCATCCCTTGCAACGGGGTCTACACCCGATGTGGGCTCATCAAGTATGAGCATTTCAGGGCTATGTACTACCGCAACAGCAAGCGATAAACGCTGGCGAATACCTAGGGGCAAATCGGTAGGAAAATCGTCACTGTATTTTTTAAGGTTAAACCGAGTAATTAAATCTTTAACGCGCGGCTCTATTTTCTCTGCGGGTAAGTGAAATAAACGAGCATGCAATACCAAGTTTTGCTTCACTGTAAGCTCGTTATAAAGCGAAAATGCTTGTGACATAAAACCAACGCGTTTGCGGCTTTCGATGTTATTGGCATCGACCTTTTCACCAAACAATTTTGCTTCGCCACTGGTTGTGGGTTGTAACCCCGTAAGCATTTTCATTGTGGTAGTTTTTCCACAGCCATTTGAGCCTAAAAAGCCAAAAATTTCACCTTGTTCAATACTTAAACTCACGTTGTTAACAGCGGTAAAATCACCAAATGTTTTACATAATCCATTTGCTTCTATAGCGAACTGGGTTGTTTTTATGTCTTGTTTACGAGGTGGCACAACTAACCGCTGATGATCATGACGTTTTTCTTCAGGAAGTAATGCTATAAACGCTTCATCAAGCGATTCTTTATTAGTTTGCATTTTTAGGTTTTGTGGGCTGCCCGTACCGATTACTTTTCCATCGTCCATAGCGACTAGCCAATCAAAATCATCGGCTTCTTCCATGTAGGCGGTCGCAACCAGTACGCTCATCTGTGTATTTTCAGCGCGAATACTGTTTATTAATTGCCAAAATTGACGACGCGATAGCGGATCAACTCCGGTTGTTGGCTCATCTAAAATCAATAATTGAGGGTCATGGATCAGTGCGCAGCACAAACCGAGTTTTTGTTTCATCCCGCCAGAGAGCTTTTCTGCGGGGCGATCGGCAAATGCCTCTAAGCCTGTACTTTTTAAAAGGTTATTAATTCGTTGTTTGCGCTCTGCTTTATTTTGAGAAAAAAGGCGACCAAAAAAATCTATATTTTCAAACACAGAAAGTGTTGGGTACACATTTTTGCCAAGCCCTTGAGGCATGTAAGCAATGCGTGGCGACACCGAATTACGAAAACTACTACTACGCATATTGCCGTTTAATACCTCAACCTCCCCCTCTTGAATCGCCCTTGCCCCCGCTATAAGTGCCAATAAGCTTGATTTTCCTACGCCATCAGGGCCTATAAACCCAACCATTTTCCCGGCAGGTAATGAAATGCTAATGTTGTCCAGCACGCGATTATTAGCATAGCGATGACTCACCTTAGTAAGCGTAACTACACTTTCAAGAGGTGGCTGTTGCGCGTTTTTATCAGTGTTATTATTAGCGTTATCCATTATTCAGGTACTCGTACCTGTAACGACGTAGGCCAATTTTTTTCAGGTGCTAACAACACATAAGCAAGCCCTGGCACCCCTGTTTTTACTTGTTTGATATGATCTTTTAATAACTGCGAGTCGAGCTTTACCTTAACTCTAAACATCAGTTTATCGCGCTCGTTTCGGGTTTCTACCGATTTAGGGGTAAATTGCGCCTGTGCAGACACAAACGTCACTTTAGCCGGCAATGTATACTCGGCAACAGCATCAATAACAATGCGCGCTTGTGAGCCTATTGTTACCTTGCCCGCTTGCGCTGTTGGTAAATATATACTCATATAAACATCGGTTAAATCCAATAACGATAAAACCTTGCCACCACTGCCAAGCACTTCGCCAGGCTCAGCTAATCGATACAATATGCGTCCATTGATTGGTGCTGTGAGCGTGCTGTCGGCTATGTTGCTTTGTAATCGCTCAATACGTGCCTGCGCTGCTTCTATTTCAGCATCCGACTGCACAACTTTTACGTTTGCCGCGGTTAAAGCTGCTTGCGCAATAGCAGAGGTGGTTCGTTGTTGATCAACCACTTCTTTTGAAATATGGCCTTTTTCTAATAATTTTGCAGAGCGGCGCAATTCAGTTTGTGCAAAATTAAGCTCACTTTTATGCTGCTCTACAATCGCTAATGCGTATTTACGAGACTCATTGGCAACACGAAGCCCCGCCTCAGCTTCACGTAACTGTGCGTTTAAATCATCAGTGTCAATAACCGCTAACGTTTGACCCGCTTTGACCATATCGCCTTCTTGCACCATAACGTCAACTAAGCGGCCCGGTAATTTTGTAGCAATATCGTACTCGGTCGCTTCAATTCGCCCATTTCCATAGGCAACACTGTCAGGGAGTTGTTCAGCAAATGATGTAGGTTGCAAGGTTTGCCAAGCATACCAGCCAACCCCGCCCACAATGACCAAAACAGTGAGTTTACTCAAAGATTTGAACGTTGATTTAATTGTCATGTGCTAAAACTCCATGTATGTAAAAAGTAATGTAAGTGGGGTAGTAATAAGGTAAATAATTTTTAGGATACAGCACGCTAATTGTTATATGAAAGCAACCCTGCTTTGTAAGTACAACAAGGGTAGTTGTAATAAGCGATTTAAACGAACTTAAAAATCTACCGTCACTAATCTACCACTCTCACCGTTAATAAAGATGATATGGATCAATATAAATTAGAGTTAATGCACTAATTATTAGTGATTTTTTAAAACAACAGGATAAAAGAAAGGAAGAACATCAAGGCACCTAGTGAGCGCCTTGATATTAATTATGCCAGCGGCAGATCCGCTTACAATTTTTAGTAACAAAACCCGTCAAGACCTTAATGCTAAGCTAATCAATATCACGCCATGATCGGTGCTTAAATCATCACGCTCAAATTCAGGGTTAATTAAATGACGATCGTAAGTATGGTAATCGCTCACCTCAAAAAAGCTGTCGTCGTAACTTGAGTCAAACTCGCAAGATAACAAAATGTAGTCAAGCACTGAGCTGCTCGCGCCAAAATAATGGGTAGGCTTTCGCTTTAAATCCACTGTATTTTCATTATTTTGATTAGCCGAATTTAATTGCGACTTTGCAAATAACTGCCACGCGTCGTTAAGGCAATATTTTGCAAGGTAAGTTTTACTGTCAAACGTCGGGGCAAAGCGCAGTGTATTTGTTAGTAAATGGCTTAAAACTCCATCAGCTAAGTCGTTATTAAAATCGCCCATTAAAACCATTGGGTTTTGTGTAGATTCGCGGCGTGAAATTATGTCTATCATCAGTAATGTGGCTTCACTGCCGCGCTGAATAGTTGAGCCCCAACTCCCTGCTATATCGGCTTTTAATAGCTCGATAATATTTTTTTCGGGTGTGAGTTCTTTGTTTTGCTCATCGAGCTCTATCATGGAGCGCTTAGACTTAAAATGCACCACATAACAATCCGTGTTGCCGATATGCGGTAAAGTTATTGTAGCTCTAAGCACCTTTCGGCTAAATGTAAAATCATCAGTTAAACCAAGGGTTTTAGCAAGCTCATGGTCATGCTCAACACTTGCCACTTCAACGATTGGGTATTTAGCAGCAAGTGCTACTACAGGTCGTTTGTAAATAAAGTCGTCGATTACCTGAGGCTCATCTACCACGGCAAAGTACACATAACCTTGCTCTTTAACTAATTCTTTAAGCGACTCAATACTAAATACTTCTTGAAAGCCAATCACATCAGGCTGATGCTCGGTTAAGTAATTAATAAGCCAACGCTGCTTTTTAGCCCACTGCTCTGCGGTGTATATGCGTTCAAATTCATAATAGGCATTAGGCGGCTCAAGGTAATTAAACAAATTAAAAGTGGCAATTTTAAGGGTCGTATTAGTAATAACCGAATCGTCTGCAGTGGTGTTTAAAGGTGTTTTAGTGTGTGATTCAAGGTTGCTGATAAGGCTGCCCTACTTAAAATAAGAAAAACGATTATAGCGGGTTATGGCTATATTAATCTAAGCGGTGAAAATTTTTCAATATCAAATTCATAGCGTTAATTTACACTAACTTATCATTTTTTAAGGCACACGGTCATTATGGATTACTCAAACTTCGGCACTAAATTTACTCAACCTAATGGTATTACACAGTTAATGGAAGATTTAGGCGATGCTAAAAACAGTAACAATCCAAATATTATTATGCTCGGTGGTGGTAATCCGGCCTTAGTGCCTGAGGTTAATGATATTTTTATCAATGAGTTACAAAAGCTTGTTGTGAATAATACACTTTCCAACGTATTTGGACTTTACGATGGCCCTGCGGGTAATGATGCATTTCGTGCAGTTCTGGCCAAGCAACTAAAAAGTGAATACTCATGGGATTTAACCGCAAATAATATAGCGCTTGGTAATGGCAGCCAAGCCAATTTTTTTGTATTATTTAATCTGTTAGCTGGCAGTATGCCTGATGGCAGCCATAAAAAGGTTTTATTTCCGCTGGCACCTGAATATGTAGGCTATGCAGATCAGGGCTTAACTGACGATATGTTTGTAGCAATAAAGCCCGATATCGAAATTTTAAATACTGAAAGTGGCTCAAACCAATTTAAATATATCATTGACTTTAAAGCTGTTGAGCAAGTATTAGTAAGCGACAGCAGCATTAGCGCACTGTGTGTGTCTCGCCCTACTAACCCTACAGGCAATGTCATTACTGATGAAGAAGTACATCATCTCGATTTATTGGCTAAGCAATATAATATCCCACTGATCATTGATAACGCCTACGGCGACCCATTCCCTGGGTGTATTTATACCGATGCAAACTTAACCTGGAACTCAAACATTATTTTATGTATGTCGCTTTCAAAGCTTGGCCTACCGGGTTTGCGAACCGGTATTGTAGTGGCTAACAATGACATAATTAAAGCCATTGGCCGTGTAAATGGCAGTATGGTTTTATCGCCTAACAGTTTTGGCCCAAGTTTAGTAACACGTTTAATTAATGAAGATGAACTCCTCCCGCTGTGTAAAAATTCAGTGCTACCTTTTTATCGAGAAAAAGCACAAACAGCAATGAACTTGTTTGATGAAATATTTGCCCACCTCCCCGTTTACTTACACAAAGTAGAAGGCTCATTTTTTATGTGGCTGTGGTTTAAAGAGGCAAAAATAACCAGCGAACAACTTTACCAAAAGCTCAAAGAGCAGGATGTTTATATTATTCCCGGGCATAATTTCTTTATTGGTATTGATGATGCTTGGGCACACAAACACCAGTGCATTCGCATTAATTATGCAACCGATGCCAGCACTTTGCGAAAAGGCTTAGAGGCTATTAAAGCCGTGATGGCATGAATGGAGTGATATTGTGTGGGGCATTCAAACTCTTTGCGTGAATACAGTGCGTGCAAAGCGTTTATAGTGCCTATAGTTATTGGCATAAACCTGTGAACAATTTAAGGTTATTCAGTCATTCTCGAGGTCGTTAAATAAGCCCTAAACAGAGGTAAGCGGTTATTACTGTTATTTATTGATTGTATTAATTTTGTGCAAACGCGCCACACCCCCTTTAAATTTATATATAAGTTGGTATGCTACGCGACCTTTTTTAACATATGATTATCATCAAAAAAGGGTTTGCCAAGGGGCGGCTAACGCTGCAAGGCACTTAAAATAAGTGGCAGCAATAATACAGGCATCGCGTTATAAAACGCTAGATGTAACTTTAAATAGCAATATGCAAAAGTACTATTAAGGTCAATTATGCGATTAGGACCAGGACTACTCGTCACCGCTGCCTTCATTGGACCAGGGACTATTACGACTGCCAGCGTGGCAGGTGCAAACTTTGGTTTTGCACTAATATGGACATTACTGTTTTCAGTAATTGCCACCATATTATTACAATCTATGGCGGCGCGCCTTGGCGTAGCCACCGGGCAAGATTTAGCGCAAGCGCTAAGAGCCCACATTGAAACGCCCCTATTTAAATCGCTCGCTATATTTTTAGTGATCAGCGCCATTGGAGTAGGCAGTGCCGCCTATGAAGCTGGCAACCTTAGCGGTGCCAGTATGGGATTAATTGAAATATTTCCTCATGTTAATGCCCAGCTTTGGACGCCACTCATTGCATTTTTAAGTGCGGTGTTACTTTACAGCGGTAAACACAAAGTCGTTGAAAATGCGCTTATTTTATTAGTGATTTTAATGAGCCTAGTGTTTATCTCTACGTTAGTTATGGCTGCCCCCTCGCTGAGTGATGTGTTAGCAGGGTTTATTCCAACTATGCCTGAGGGTTCAATTACCACCGTATTGGCATTAGTGGGCACCACCATAGTGCCGTATAACTTATTTTTACACTCAGGTGTTTTAGCTGCAAGGCACGACAGCAAAAGTGATAAGCAAAAAGTCATCAAGCAAACTAATGTAGACACTGGCGTATCTATCACCTTAGGTGGCGTGATCACGCTGGCTATTTTATCAACCGCGTCAGTGGCATTTTATGGCACAGATGCAGGGCAAATTAGTGCTGCCAACATGGCGGTACAACTTGAGCCATTACTTGGCGATGCTGCCCATTACTTTTTTGCTATTGGCTTATTTGCAGCAGGTTTAACCAGCGCAATTACAGCCCCCCTTGCCGGTGCGTATGCAGTATGTGGCATGTTAGGTTGGTCAAATAAAATGGATAACACTCGCTTTAAAAGTGTCGCGATTATTATTTTATTATTTGGTGCGGCGGTGGCGTCTCTGGGTTTTGACCCTGTTGCCGTGATAATTTTTGCCCAAGCCGCTAATGGCTTATTACTGCCTATTGTAACCACCTACCTAGTGTGGCTGGTTAACCAAAAAACAGTAATGGGCAAATACACCAACTCAATGCTGGTAAACTTACTTACTTTACCGGTGTTAGTGCTTATTTTTGGCCTAAGTGGTTACAAGCTTTTTAGTTTGATTTTTTGATACGTTTGCGAGTCTTTCAACCTTGTTAACTGCTCATTTTTTCAATGCTATACATCACCCACATTGCGAGTACTGCGATGAAGTTAATTGTAAAAACACTTCCTCGCAGCCTGATGTTTGAAGTGAATATTTGAACACCACTGTGCAACACTCGCCCAGCGATAAAGACCCAAGCCAGCAAATAATAAGCTGAACTAATTGTTGAATCAGTAGAAATTAAAAGCACACAAACCAGATGAAAAAATACCGGCCACTCGAATTGGTTGCTCAAATTAGCGCTGAGTTTTGGCTGTATAGATTGAAATGGATTAGAGCCATCCGCTCTTTTACCAAGCCCCCATACACTTGGGGCTCTGGCAATAGTGAGCAAACCATATAGCACAACACACAAAATCACGTGTGCGAACATGGGCAAAAATATAGTATTCATTTCACACTGAGTCCTTTAAAGTAATCTAACCTTCGCTAAAACAAGCTTCTTCAACATAGAATAAAAACAGTCAATTGTACGCTATTGTCAATTACTAGGCTTAAGAGAGTAGCTGTTATACGGCGACTATTACTGAGCCTATACTATCGGCAAAACCACCCACCTTTACGCTGTTTATTATTGAATTGTTAGACTCAACAGATGCTGTAATTATTGAATGGCAATTCATAGCCCTACCTTGTTCAAAAACATATTCACTCCCTAACTCAGCAAGATGCTCGGTAAGGTAACATGCTAAAGCCCCGCAAGAGCTTCCTGTTGCTGACTCTTCAGAAATACCAAACAAAGGAGCAAAATTACGGCAGCTGGCTGTATGTTTACTTTGCACTTCACAAAGCTCAAAAACATGAAAGCCAACAAGGTTATGCTGTTTGCAAAAATCAGCGATACGTTCATCGTTTGGCTCTATTGCATCTAAATATCCATGAGGAACAGCAATAATGACATCGGCTAGTCCTGTTGAAATAGCTTCAATAGGTAAGTTTGTGCTTTCAAGTATATTACTTTCAATACCTATCACATGGGCAATTTCTTGATATGAAAAACCAGCTATTTTTTCAGGTAATTGCTGCTCCATGACAACCTTACCATTTGGTTCAATACTCACTGATAACATGCCAGCCTTGGTGCGCTGAACATAAGTGCCCGCAGTAAGCATACCTTCTTGGAACATAGTAGAAAAAGTAGCTAACGTAGCATGGCCACAAAAATCAACTTCTGCTGTTGTAGTAAAAAAAGACACCTCAAAATCAGCTTCATCATCACTAGCAACAAAAGCCGTTTCTGAATACCCGACAACTTGAGCAATTTTTAATTTTTGAGCATCTGTGAACCTGTCAGCATTAAAAACAACGCCAGCAGGGTTGCCACCTTTACCATTTACTGTAAACGCGTTTACCAAAGCAACTTCAATATCCACATGTACCAACTCCCTCTATAACGAGCCTTAAGAGTGACTCGTTTTATTTATCTTTTAATTCATCAACCATAACCGAGTTGCTATTTTGATTCAATGGTTTAGTGGTTTGATTCCTGATTGAGAGTAATCATTTTTTAGGACTGTTGCGAGAGCCAAATAACAGAACCTTAAGACAATTACTGTCAGAGTAGTCGGTTTTATTAATTGCCTTATAGGGTGTTCAATTTCCTGTGTTACCTTTTACTTGCTCTAAATTTTTTACAGCAACATTAAGAGTGGTAACTTCGTTCTCAACTGGTTCTTCAAAATACTGGGTAACATAGTAAAACACTTCCTCATTATCAAAAGCTGCCCTTGAAGGTTGTTCAATTCTTCTTTTCGCCAGCTGTTTCAGGCACAATTCATTGCTTATTTTTAAGTAAATGAGCTCTGTTTCTGAGTTTACTTCTTCGCATAAACAATTAAACCATTTCCGTTGTTTCTTCGTATTAGCGGGGAAACCCATAACCACATTAGTACCAGTTTTTAATATATTTTGAACATGACTTTTTATTAAGGGCCTTAATTGAGCAGCAAATTTAATATAGTCATCAAAAGAATTGATTTGGTTCGGATAAAGCGTAGATAACCATTCATCCTCAGAAATAAGCACCGTATTACGCTCCACTGAGACTTTTTAGATTCAGTGGATTTGCATGCGCCCATTTTACCGCAAAAATAGATCCGCTTAGCTTGATGCGACATGAATACTCCTTAGCGTGCATAGTTCTTTGTTAAATAGTTTTTGTTAATTTACACCTTACTATTGTTGCTTTAGCCATGTTTTACTTTTTTAATAAACCGATCACATAAATAATGATATAAATCGCATACAGCGATAACTTTTCTATCCTCGTGGGTTGATAGACCGTTCATGCCTTCGATAAAACATACCTATATTTCCATTCGTAATAAGCAAAAAAACTTACAAATATACCTTCTAAACATATGAACAATAAACCAATATAACTTGCTGTTTTGGCGTAATATAAAACAACCGCGATACATACAAACACCCAAACAGTGTTTGCAATTGCTAGGATAGAGATAAACACAGCGCTTTTAACGTTTGAAAGCGCAATTGTGAGAGCATAAATACCATAACAAACATTCGCTGTTGCTAGAAAAATAATGATTATATTAAGTAATCTATATAGGCTAACCACCCAATCCTGCAGCAGAAACAATAGCAGACCAACAACTAATCCAGCACTTACGTCGAGATGTAATATAGTTAAATTTTTATTGAACTTCATCCGTGGTACCTGACGAGTCTGTAGGTTAACTCGTTTTTAGCTTTTTGTGATGATGACTCAACATTAGCTTAGCTCCTATTTTGGTTCAATTTTATTGTGGGATTTTCAGACATCATAAATGCTATTTGCAGCTTTCCTATCATCATTATTGATGCAAAAGACGGTGCTGAAAATTTCTATGAAAAATACGGCTTCACTTCATTTAAAGACGCAGATAACAAATTATTTATCATCATGGCAGACATCAGAGCAAGTATTGGTGAGTTGATTTATAAATGGCCAACATTGCATGGGCGGTCAAAAAAACACACTACCGAAAAAGATAATTAATGCTCTGATGTGTTATGTGTTTTTATACTTTATTTACAGTAATTAAAACACCTTCGCTAATACTAAAACCATAGCCCCACCCATAGCTTGACCTATCTGAATTAGAGTAATCAGATTTATAACTGCCTGAATTTATATTGCTAATAGAAACAAATTCGAAGCCATCAGCTTCAAGTTTACATATTGACTTAGAAATATCGTCAGCAAGCCTTTCACCGTCGATTTCACAATCTGACCACCCTTTTTGTTCAAACCCTTTAGGAACTTCAAGCATGGTGCCTGTTTGGGTAGAGCCAAATACTGTTTTTAAGAGCCCTGGCTTCCCGTAAAGAGGTCTAAAGTGAGCCTTTACAAATACAACTTTACTTTTCATTTTACTAGTGACTCCTAATTTAACTCCCCCCTCATGCAACAAGAAGGGCTAACAAATAATACTCTTAATTAGCTGGTTCCATTCATTAGTAAATTTTATTTATGACTGACGACTACCTTTAGCTTAATCTTCCCCATTCTGGTAGTTTATAACACCACAAAACGGCGGTTAATAGTGCTATACAACAAAGCGAATTGGTGATGTATAAAACCTATGCACAAAACATCGCAATCTTATAAGCTAAAGCACGTCCTACATGTAAATACACAATCACGGCTAAAGCCTGTTCCTACTAGATAAATTAAGCACTGAACTAGTCTCTAAACTCATTAACTTTACTATTGCTAACTAACGGAACCAATCACAGCTAAAGCGAGTTCCGACATGGTAAATTTAACGCCGAGCTAAACTTAAAACTTACCGTTTACAGCTTACAACTCCACCAACCTCTCATACAATCCTGATGCCCTGCTGACTGATTTATTCATTGCCATTAACAACACTTTTTTATCAGCCACCAGCTCGAAAGTGTTTTTAGCGCGGGTAATGCCGGTGTAGACTAACTGGCGGTTGATGCCGGCAGTTGCTTGGTTTTGTGGTGGCAGTACCATAGCCGTATAGGCAAACTCGGAGCCTTGTGATTTATGAATAGTCATTACATAAACAGTGTCATGGGCTGGTAGTCTGGCTGGTGAAAATGCCCGTTGATTGCCCTGCTCGTCAATAAATATGGCTTTGAGCTGGGCACTGTCGTCGTGCATTAAAATCCCAATATCTCCATTAAATAGTTTTAGCTGATAATCGTTTTGCGCAATCATAATCGGCATGCCCAAATAATGCCGCTGATTTGAGTTTACATTAATCAATCCTTGCTGGCTTAATTGCGTTTCAATGCGTTTATTTAAACTATGAACGCCATAATCCCCTTCGCGAACTGCGGCTAACAACTGGTAACTGGCAAAAGCTTTATGTATGTCTTGTACGCTCGCGTGTTGTTTAATTAAATTAAGATACTGAGCGTATTTACTGGCGGCGCTTTGTACTAGTTTATCAATCGGTTTACTTACAATGTCATAGTCTAAAATAACGTCTTTAAATTGGCCGCTGCTCAGCTCTTGCTCTACATAATTGAGCTTGCCGCTGTTATTGGTATTAACCGCTAATGCTAATTGCCCTATGCCGCTGTCGGCTGTGAAACGGTAACTGTGCTGTAAAAATGCAATACAGTCGGCCAGTTTGAATTGACTATTACCTGCGACCAATTTGCGCTGGTTATTAAAGCATAAGCTGTTTAGTTCAGCGCAACGCGCCTCTGAATAACTTGGTGTTTGGCCAAGCACTAAACCTTGGCATAAATCGCTCATTACACTGCCGGTATCAACCGAGGCAAGCTGGTCTTTGTCACCGAGTAATATAAGTCGCGCATGCTCTGGTAAGGCCTCAATTAGTTTAGCCATCAGCGATAAATCAACCATCGACGCTTCATCAATGATCAATACATCTAAATGCAATGGATTACTGCGGTTATGCCTAAACTTATTAGTAAACGGTTTTACCCCCAGTAACCGGTGAATCGTTTGCGCGCTTTCTGGGATCAGCGGCGTAATAGCAGCGCTTATTTTATCTTTTAACTGTTGTTTTGCCCCAAGGATTGATTCACTTAATCGCGCAGCGGCTTTGCCTGTCGGTGCCACCAACTTAATACTCAGTGGGGCATTTTGATAAAGCGATTGTAAAATTGCTAGTAGCTTAGTCACGGTCGTGGTTTTACCTGTTCCTGGGCCACCGGTAATAACGCTAAAGCCTTTGGTTGCTGCCATCGCACAGGCGACCTTTTGCCAATCGAGCCCTTGCTCTGGTGCATCTTGTTCGGGGAAATAGTCACAAAGTAACTGAGTTAACTTATCGCTATCAATATCGAGCTTACGCTCACTCATTAACAACAATCGTGATGCCAGTGTTTGCTCATAACCGCTTAGACGTGCAAAATAAAGTCGTTGTTCAAGTAACTGTAACGGTTTAGTCTCCCCGACACTAGGATGGTTTTGCAAGCAATTAATTGCCTCTGCGGTGGTAAATGTGTCGCTAAACGGGCTGAGTGTGTCAGGAATTATGCCCGCTAGTTTGGTAAAATCACTTTGGCGTAAATTAAACGGATTACGCCAATCTACCTGCGCTAAATCTAAACAGCTGTGCTGACTTTGCTGCGATAAACAGAGTAATAAAAGCAGTGAATAAACGTCGTTTGGTTGTTGAGTTTGCTCACTGCTACACAGTAATTCTGCCAGTTTTATATCAACCATTCGTAGCCGGTTTTCGCTAAGTAGGTAATCAAATAATGGCACTATTTGTACGTCGTTCGTCGCTGCTGTTGCAATGGCTGTATTGGTATCTAACACGCTCATAGCATTGCTCCTTGGCTATTTTCGGTTGCCTCATCTATGCTTTGGGCAACACTGCCTTGACTAAAAAGCCCATCTAAAATAATAACTTGCTCGGCGGTCAACTTTTTAAAGTACACACCTTTTCCATCTGCCATACCACGTAAAAAGGTGTAATATACGCCACCTAAATGCTGCTCAATGCTGTAATTGTTGATCCGTTGTTTTAATAACCGATGCAATGCCACGGTGTAAATTAGATACTGTAAATGGTACTGGTGGCTACTCATAGCTTGCTCTAAATGCTCTTGCTCATAATCAGTTGGCTGATTGCCTAAAAAGTTAGACTTATAATCCAAAATAAAATACTGCTCGTTATGACAAAATATTAAATCGACAAACCCTTTTAATAAGCCTTTTACATCATAAAAATCGAGTCTACTTTGATTAAAACCAAAGTGCTTAATCAATGTTTCATTCAAGCCTTTTGCCGTTAAACTGGTAATTGGCAGATTAAACTCCATTTCAACCAAACAATCCCGTGGCGTTAATTTACTTAAACTTAAACCGTTTTCATTCAATGGGCAGTTTAACGCGGCAAGCACCCATTGCTCAGTTGTTTCTTGCCATTGGTCACTAATATGGTATTTGTTCAAGCTACGCTCAACTACCACGCTTAGGTTTTGCTCATGGTTTGTGGGGTGCTGCTCTGGGCTGGTGAAATCCAGTTGCTCAAAAATCTCGTGTAAACAACTACCCGGTTTTGCCCCCTTGGGAAAGCTATAAGGTGAGCGAATATCGTCTTGTTGCGTGGCAAACTCATCTTTTTGATGATCTTCGTCGCTGCGCCCAGGTTCTAAATGCTCGCTATGACTTTTAAAACTCAGCGCACTAAAACTGGTTGTGCGCCAATCACGTTCAATTTTAACTTTAACCTTATTAACACTCACACTGTGACTTTGTGTTTGGCTTGATTGCAGTGATAATGCACCCTGCTGAAATAACTCTTCGCTAGTAAACTGTTGATAGCTCATGGCTGGTTTGTCTGCACAAAACTCTTGTAAATGCGTGCGCCACACTAAACTACTGGTGATATCAAGTCCTGCAAATAATACATGCCCTAAGGAGCTACTTTGAATTGCCAACCGACTACTTTGTCCTTGGCCTAGGTTATACATACCAATTGCGCAGTAATGAACGGCGCGAGTGAGTGCAACATACAATAACCGTAAATCTTCAGCTAGGCGTTCTTGCTCCGCTTTTTGTAACGCATCGTCATTTTTACTGAGATCGTAAATCAGCTGGCCATCTTGATGATACAACGCATCTTTCGTTTCACGATACCCGCTGGCAAATGGCATAAATACCAGCGGGTATTCAAGCCCTTTTGAAGCATGCATAGTGACTATTTTTACCAAATTGGCATCACTCTCAAGGCGTACTTGCACGGTTTCACCATCTTGTTGACTTACTTGCTGCGCAAACCAACGTAATAACCGTAAAGTACCCTCTAGCTCGATTTGTTTTTGCTGTAGGATCTCGCCTAAATGACGAAAATCGGTCAGCCAACGTTCAACGTTGTAACCCAACCCTTGCCATTTCGCGCTTAATTGATTGTGACTGAGTAAGTGCTCAAGCATTGCCATAGCACCTTGTTTGTACCAAATAGAGCTCAGGTAAGCAAAAAAGTTAAGATGCTCTTGCCACTGTGCTTCATCATCAGCCAAGGCATAAATGTCATTATAACTTAAGCAAAATAGTGGCCCAGCTAACACGCCGCGCAACAGTGATTCGTTGTATTGGCCATGTAAAGCCGATAAAAAATTAAGTAAATGATGGCTCAGCTCTTGGCTAAATACACTCTCACGGGATAAGTACACGCTCGCAATTTTGGCATCACTGAGGGCTTTTTTCATAATTTGCGCTTCAACCCGATCACGCACCAAAATACAAATATCTGCCGCCGTGACTGGCTTATTCGCAATACACGCACGCCCTTGCTGTGCTTGCTCAAGTAAGGTCACTATTTTATTGGCAAAATAGCTAGCTAAATGTTGCTGGCCAATGCCTTTATTAGTTGGTTTATTTTTTTCATCTGCGGCGCTATCTGCAAACACACAAAACTCAAAGGCGGTGGCAGGTTGGCCATCAATTAAAAACGATTTATCGGCTTTTTTACCTTGTGCCGCCACGCGATTAAACGGGATCGCATCGTTATAAATAAAGCTGTTATCGTGTTTACTAAACAGTGCATTGACGCTTGCAACCACATCGCTACTGGAACGAAAGTTAGTACCAAGGGTAAATTGCTGCTCCTTTGCCACTTCGTGTTTAGCACCAATGTACGTAAAAATATCCGCGCCCCTAAAACCGTAAATAGCTTGTTTAGGGTCGCCTATCATGGCAAGCGTGGTGTTTTCTTGGCTATAAATTTTACTAAAAATACCGTACTGAATGGGATCAGTATCTTGAAACTCATCAATCATCGCTACCGGGAACAACTGCGCTATTTTTTCTGCCAGTGCTGCGCCTTGCTCTGTATTGAGTGCACTGTGCAAATTAGTTAATAAATCATCAGGAGTTATAACGCTTTGCTCTTGCTTGCGTTTTACAATGGCTTGTTTAACCCAACTTGCCGCATGTTGCACAATAGCGATTGCCAAGCCTTGATTAACGGTGTTAACAAGCTTCGCCATTTCATCAAACTGGCTAAGCATTACATGACTAAACAAAGGCTGATTTTTTTTATAATTAGCTTCGTCACTGAGGTTTTCAGTACTCCATATTTCATAAGAGTACTTGTTTGTACCAAACTCAAAAAACAGCTCATCACCTTTACAAAATGCCTCAAGCGCTGCAAGGCTACCTTTACGTGCAGGTGTTTTGGCACCACTTAAGCCAGAGCTTTTTACAGCTGCAATAAATTCGCTATCAAGGCAGGCTTTTTTAAAGCTCGCGACTTTACCAAGATATAGCTCGCGTGCTTGCCACACATCATCTAGTTTTATTTGCGGAGTAACCAGCGCATTGCCTTTATTAAGTATGTTCGCCACTTTACTAAATAACGCTTCAGGGGCAGCAAATACCTCTAAAATTGCATCAGTTTTTTCTTTATTGAGTGGATATACAAACACTCGCCAAAAATCTTTAATGGTTTCAAGCAAGATCTCTCGTTGATCTAAAATAAACTCCAAATTAAACGCCACACCAGACTCAAACGCATGCTGTTTTAACATTCGTTGGCAAAAACCATGAATGGTGAATATTGCTGCTTCATCCATCGATTTAGCGGCGGCATCGAGCAAATCAAATGCACGGTGTTTATCATCGATTGTGGCGATCACAGCATTGATCAGCTCATCCTCTGTTGCTTGGCCAAGCAGTGCATCACGTGCTGCTATAATACGAGTGCGCACACGGTCTTTAATTTCTTGGGTGGCGGCATCGGTAAAGGTAACGACCAATATTTGTTCAACACTCAACGGAGTATTTACGGGCGATGAGTGTTGTTGCGCGATTTGCATGCCGAGTAAATAACGTAAATATAAACCTGTAATAGTATAAGTTTTACCGGTGCCTGCACTGGCTTCAATGAGACTTTGCCCAATAAGCGGCATCGTAAGTGGATTAAGCGCTTGCATGGTCACTCTCCTTTGCATGTGCAAATAACGGCGCAAGTAGCATATCGCTCCAGCGTATAAATTCCTCTTGGCACTCATTCAACGATTGCGTTGTTAAGCGAATATAGGGGTTCTCGCCCTCGCCTCGGCCAATATATTGTGGGCTAAATTTGCTCATTGCTTTGCCAATATCGCCACCACTTTTTACGTACTCATAGCCACTCACAGGAAAAAACGCCACTGGTTCTTTAAGTAGCGCATTATATAAAGTAAACCAATCTTGCAACAGTGCTTGGGCATCTGCTTTATCCAAAGCTGCAAAAGTGATTTGTTTATCAAGCCCAAGTAATACAGTTTCTACATGTTGATCCACGCACTGCGCAACAAGGTGATATATAAAGCCCTTGATGAGATCTTTTGCCTTGATACTGGCACTGCGATAAAACACTTGTTTGTGCTGATAAAGATGATTTAACCAGCCTTCAAGCTCAGTACTGTTGTTATCACTGTGAAGTGTTAGCGCAACTTCAATCGGTTCATTTTTGCCGCCCTTGATGTGCTCTTTAACTTGCCCTGCCAGTGCATCAACCCGGTGCTGCATTTTCTCAAAGATCAAATCTCCAACATGCGCCTGCGGTAACTCGCCTCGTTGCAGTATTTGCTCACGACTAAGGGGCTGCTCAAAAATAGCCGCTTCGAGTATTTCGTCGAGATAAAAATAACGGTGCAGTGCGTCTAAACTAAATGGCTCTTCATCTTTAGCTACTTCGTTAAATTGTGCTAAACGCAACCCTAAACTTTGCTGATAAAAACTCTCTTGTGCATTGCATACGCTGCGGATAAACATATCCAGCTCAAGATGTTCAGGTGCGCTGACCTCAAGCGCCGTCAGTGGCTCTGGGATTATCGCCTGAGCGGGTAACCAAATTGGATTATAACTGTGATTGGATTGCAGCGTATTAGTGGTATCTGCCTGATAATTTAGGCTATTAAAAGGCTGTAAATGCTGTTTATTGATCAAACACTCAGGCAAGGTTTGCTCACTTGGCTCAGCAAATTTGAAACTGCGGCCAATGTATTCTAGTAATTCACTCACTAAGGTTGATGGCATACGCGGTTGATTATCAAAACATGAACGGCCAATATAACTCATGTATAAGTTATCACGGGCACTGAGCAGCGCTTCTAAAAATAAGTAACGGTCATCTAATTTGCGCGATCGGTCACCTTTTTGCTTTTTCGAATAAGGCACTAAATCAAAACCAATCGGCTGCACCGTTCGTGGGTAATCGGCATCGTTAAGCCCTAACATACACACCACTTTAAATGGCACAGCACGCATTGGCATTAGCGTACAAAAGTTCACTTGGCCGACTAAAAAGCGTTGCCCTACACCTTTTTCTTGAATGCCTTGTTTAATTAAATAACTCACAATACGCTGCGACACTACTTGCGTGTAATCGCCATTATCATGGTGCTTTTGCAGCTCTTCGAGCACCTTTTGCAGTACCAGTAAATCCCAGCTATCGTCGCTTTCGCTCTCGTAAATAGCCGTTAATAGTTCACTCAGGATAAGGGTTTTATTAGTTAGCGTGTCGTCTGGGGTGAGCCTGTGTTTAAAGTGTTGCAATACATCAATAAAATGCACTAATTTATTGAGTGTATCAAGTGCCATCCCTTCCACTTCATCAGCGCTATATATGCCATTAAACGGGCATTGTTCATCACGTTGGGCAATACCTAACAATAAGCGGTTTAAGCCATGTTGCCAGGTATTTAATTCTATCGCAGGTAAATCAAAGCTATGCTTATGCTCGGCGTTTATTCCCCACTTGACGCCAACACGCTCAAGCCAATATTGAATTTGCTCATATTCGTGCGCTTCAACACTAAACTTTTCAGCTATTTGCGTCACTTGCAGTAAATCAAGGATATCTGACACACCAAAGCGCGAAAACGGCAGATCAGCTAAGCTTGCAAACGAACTCAGTACCGGTTTTTCTTGCTCAATGGCTAGATCGGCTAACGCATAGGGAATAAAACGGTTACCCTGCGCACCACCAAATACCGCTTCGATGTAAGGGCTATAAGTGCCAACATCCGGCATCATTACTATAATATCTTTTGGGGTGAGTGCGGGGTTTTGATTAAATAAATTAAGTAAGTAATCGTGCAAACGCTCAACTTCTCTAAGTGGAGTATGGCAATCACTTAGAGCAATGCTGGTATCGGTAGCGCTTATTGCAAGCTTACCTTCATCGTTTATAAACCATTCTTTATTGTCAGTAAGGGATTCACCTTTAAACGCTAACTGGTAAATTTCGCTTTGAATTTGACCAAGTAAACTGTCGTCAAACACATCAATAAAGCCATCAATCCAGCTTGCGTCACGCTGTACCAGTTGTTCAAAGTAATCACGGCCTAATTTACCCCACGATGATAACAACGGATTACCAATAAAATAGTAATCTTGATCTGGCTCACTTTGCTTTTTTTGCTGCGCTTCCAGCAATGGCATTTTGGCGTATTTAGCCGTTATTTTAGCTGCCGTTTTTTCATCAATTAAATCCCCCCAATAATGTTCGCTGGGATTAAAAAAGAATAAAAATACCTCGGTTTTTTTACTCAATGCATCAAACACATCAAGTTGCGAACTGGCAATGGCTGAAATACCAAATAAACTGATCCGCTTTGGTAATAAGCTACTGTCCATTTTATCAAGCGCGGCTAATAACTGCCCTTGCATATTGGCGCGATGAAACTGACTTTGCCCAAGCACTTGACTATGCGCTACTATTTTTCGCCACAGATCAGGCTGCCACGGCGCGATACTAATATCTACATCATCTAATTTATCAGTGCCGCTGTCCCATGTGGCTATCCAGTGCGGACGGTACATTAAATATTGGTCATATACATCGGCTATTTTTTCACATAAAGCAAAGGTTTTTTGACCGTCTGTGTCACCTGCTAAGTAGGTTTTAAGGGGTAAATATAACGGTTCATCAATGCAGTTTGGTAAAATAGCAAATAATTTCCAAGCAAGATTAGGTTTATTAAACGCCGACTCTTTGGGTACATTCGGTAATAGCTGCTGGTATAACTGCCAAATGAAACTCGATGGCAATGGAAAATCTACCTGTGCTGCCACCCCCAAACTTTCACTTAAACCAATTTTCAGCCACTGCGACATACCCGGAGATTGCACCAACACCACTTCTTTATCAAACGGGCTGCTTAATGGGTTTACTTTTAAAAGCTGATGAAACTGCGCTTGCAGGGCTTCCATACGGTTAGATTGAATAATATTGAGCATAGCGACACTGTTCTTGCTTGAGATAAAAACAGTGTAAGATATTTTCAATTATAGGGGTAGCCATTGTCGCTAATTGGCATTAATAAATCAGCGAGTTAGCACAATAATTAACTCACTTTTTATACGCACAGTATAGCTACTGTGCGTTTTATTTTCTGAGGGAGTCATTATT
The DNA here is from genome assembly GCF_014164235.1 of Pseudoalteromonas sp. SG44-17. NCBI lineage: Bacteria > Pseudomonadati > Pseudomonadota > Gammaproteobacteria > Alteromonadales > Pseudoalteromonadaceae > Pseudoalteromonas > Pseudoalteromonas sp. SG44-17. The sequence continues at coordinate 244,035 of NZ_JACJEV010000001.1, forward strand.
TATATGGGCTAATACTTGATAAGCTAAATTGGCTTTGCATGATCACATCGCCATCAATGCCTTTTAGCTGGAGTGAAATAGCTGGATCTGTTTGTTGCCAATCAATGCTTAAATCACCGTAATTAACGTCATGTGTGAACTTCCCCACGCGGTGTTTATTAGGACTGACGTTTTTCCATTTTTCAGTAAGGCCTGAGCTGGTCATTTCAATCAGTGGATAATCAAGGTTTTGTTCATACCTTGATATCTCACCCCAATGTGTGTCACCACTGATAATTACCACGCCGTTTACTTTGTGTTTTTTAATTAACGCAAATAAACGGTTTCTATCCTCCGGAAAATTAGCCCATGACTCCCAGCCGGTAAAGTCAGGCAGTAACTGTAAGCTCGAAGCAATCAGTTTAATTGCAGCAGGCTTTTTAAGCTCTTGTTCAAGCCATTGCCACTGCGCCTCACCTAACATCGATGCGCCTTTTACTTCACTTGGGCTATAAGGCCCTTGATTATTCGCTTTACGCTCAGTCTTGTATTGTGTTTCACTAACGTGGTTAAGTGCATCGCGGTTCCAACGCAGATCAGGCGTGATCACTTGTATCGTGTGCTCACCTTCGCCATACATATACGAGGTATAAATCCCATCGGCACGTGTGCGACGCACTGAACCCGTTGGCTCTTGCCAAAAGTCGAGCATAATTTTCCGAGACTGTTCTTTATGTGGGTACTCTTTACCTGCATCATTTTGGCCAAAATCATGATCATCCCACATGGCAATAAGGGGAGTCTGTGCTTTTAACGTTTTAAAGCCGGGCTTAGCGCCTAAGCGCTGATATTTATCGGCAAGTACGCGCATATCGTTGGTGTCGCCGTAGATGTTATCACCCAAAAAGATAAACAAATCTGCCTGCTCTTTATTGATCGCGTCAAAAATCGGAATATCTTTATCTTGATGCCCACATGAGCCAAACAGTATTTTTTGCGGCGTTAGTTTTTGCGGTGTACTTAATACTGAAAAACTCGCAACAATGCTTACCAATGCGGCCGCTTTAATTAAATGCTTCATTTTAAAATCTCATCAATTGCATCCGCCATAGCGGGATTAAGCTGCTTAGGGTTTTCGCCAAGTACGGTTAAAATCGTTGCCGCAACTTGTGCTTGTTTGAGCTCTGTTGTTGTTTTTAATAAACCTTGCGGTTTAATATCTGGGCCAATTGCAGCTAACCAAATATGCTCAGAGCCAATAATTCCCTCAGGAAAAGCTTTACGACCTTGCTCCGATTTTGCCATTGCTTGTTTTGAACTATGATGCTGCCAATCATTAGCGTTACTGCCACGGCCATGATCCGTGGTGATAATAAGCGTTGTGTTATTTTTATAGCCAGGTGTAGTCTGAATGGTTTGCCATAAGTCTTTGATAAAAGCGTCACTTTGTTTAGCCGACTGCAAATAGTGATCGTAATGACCATCATGGGCAAAATCATCGGTTTCACCTAAGCTGATCACTAATAACTTAGGCTTTTTTGCCAGCATATAAGCTTTGGCAAAACGATATGTAAAACTGTCTAAACGCACATTATGCCAAGGACTTGGGATCTCCTGTTGTAAAGCATTTAATAGTGGCGCATCGGCAAATAAGTCTGCCTCAATTGGCATAAAACCCGCATTTACATATACGTCGCTGCGTTTGGTATTAACAATAAACGGAAATACATCCCAACTGCCAAATAAGGCGGTTTTATTTTTATAGTCAGCGCGTTGCTCTAATCGCTCTAAAATAGTTTTATTTGGATTTGGCGTTTTATCATTACTGTTAATTGCCTCATCAACACTGCCAGTTAAGATCTCACTGTAGCCTGGGTATGAAAAATACCACGGGTTACTCACCGACATTGTTGAACCATTCTCTCTATCGCCAATTAACACACCGTGTTGAGCAATCGTATTGCTAATAAATGGCATTAACTGAGCTTGTCGGGCGTGTTTGTCATCGCGCCAAAACTGTTGTTTCAATTGCTCTGGCTGTTTAACAAAATCGGGATTTGCTAACAATTTTTGATCGGCGCCGTTAAATACCTCTTGCCAGCGCACACCATCAAGCGTCACAAGCACGACATTATCACTGGCTTTGACAATATGACTTACCATTAATGTACAGCCTATTACGGCCAGTTTAGCTATTGCTTTCATAGTATTCCTATCAATAAAAACCCATCAACAAGGATGGGTTTTGGTTATTATTTTTATAATTAGGGCTTAAAAATTAGCAGTAAATGTAAGTGCTGCAGTTCGTGGTGCACCAATAAAATAAGTGCTGCCATTACCTGTCCCACCCGCTAAATACTGTTTATCTGTTACGTTAGTGACAGCAAAAGCAATATCGATTGATTTAAATGGGCCGGCATTGACGTCTGCGGCATAACCGGCATTGATATCAAGCACGGTATAACCATCAACTTTATTACGTGTACGAGTTTGCTCATCTAAAAATGCACCTAAGCGTTCACCGGTATATTTAGCGGATATACCAAAGCGGAAGTCGCCACTGTAATAATCGGTCGAAAGCACAAACATATCGCTTGGTGAATCGATTACGTCATCGCCTTTTTTAAAGCTTGGCGGTAGCGCTTTTCCGTCTTCATCTTTGAGGATAACACCATCGGCATCGTAGGCACTTGGATCGTGCGATGCGTATTCAGAGCTGTTATTAGTATATGAAGTATAAATATTCCATTCATTTGTAAGCATATAACTTGCTGATAGTTCAATACCTTGCGAGTCAATACCACCTACATTGATGTAAGATCCATTTGTACCTATCGTATAATCAATCCCGCCGGTATCACTGCCAGGTGCGATAAAGGTGATACGGTTATCAAAGGCAATAGAATAAGCGGTCGCAGTTAGGCTCAAGCGGTCTGCTTTATAACGTACACCAAAGTCGATATTTTCAGCTGTTTCTGGTTCAATTTCTGTGAGTGTAGAACTATCACGCTCCAGCACTCCATCTTTAATTGCTGAGAAATTTTCACTGAAACTGGCGAATAACTCAGTGCTGCTAGTTAGCTGGTACAAAGCACCTGCACTAAATAACACATCTGAATCACTGTTTATTTTATCAGAGCGTAGATCTGCAAAATGATCGTATTTTTGTAATTCAACTAAATACTGTTTGGCGCCAAGATTAACTGTAAAATCGCCTAGGCTGATAGAATCTTGTACGTACCACTTAAAGGTATCTGTTTCAAAAGTATTTTTATATTGCGTCCAGTATGGGGTGCTATCAAAGTGATGATACACGCGAGCGTCAATAACTTTATGCCAATCACGAGATTCGTCACGATCAGTTTGCTCAAGCCAAATACCTGCTTCAATATCGTGCATCCCTAAGGTTAATTTATAATCGGCGGTCAAACCTAAACGGTCCTTGTCATAGTGTGTATGGCGATATGACATTACCGGTATTGCCGAATCTGGGTAACACGCCGGATTCAACCCTGTGCCTGAATCCCATGGCCAACTGAGTGTATCCGTACAATTTGCATTAGGCGTTAATGGCTTACCTTGGCTATCTGCAAAACCATATGAGCCAGCATTTGTGCCGCCTTCGATTGTTGGATTACCGTCTTTATCGACAGGTGATGTTAAATAAGGTGGGATCCAATCACCACGCCCTGAGTTTTTATGGTAATAAGGGCTGATTGTTAATAATGATGAAGGTGAAATTGCATATTCAAACTTTACGTAACCTAACGCATTTTCACGCAATGTACCCCAACCTTCTGCAAACATTTGGTCAAAGTGTGGCACGCCAGTCCAATTCCAAGTTAGTTGATCCCAATTTGGTGTTTGCGCAAATTGCTGCAAGCTCACACTGTTATAGTTGGTCTCACTTACATCATCATACGATAAACGCCCTGTTACAGTCAGCGCATTAAAGTTAGATACAAATTTAGCCTCAGCATGTTGATTATCTTTACCGCCATTACTGCCATCACCTATCCAACGGCTAGTATTGGTTTGTGAATAACTCACATAAGCTTGCGTGTTATCAAAGAGAGTGCCAGTTTCATGCTTAAAATAATAACGGGTCGCATCATGGTCACCATTGGTGTAAGCAAATGTAGTTCCTCGCTCAAGGCTAGGATCTTTACTTACAAAATTAAACGTACCACCGAGCGCTTCAAGTGATGCTGAGGCGATATCTGAGGTACCTTGGCCCACTTCAACCGTGGCTAAGTTTTCGCTGTCTAGGTAGCGATTAGCTTTTGCACCACCGCCATAATTAGAGCCGCCGTTTGGAATACCATCAACCGTCATACCTAACTGCTGCTGGTTACCATCGATACTAAAGCCGCGCATCGTAATAGTGGTAGACCAATCATCACCACCAAATGCATCACCTTCGTTAATACTAATTCCCGGTAGGTTATCCATCACCGATAATACACTTGATACCGAACTCTGCTGTTCAATCATTGATTGCTCAATCACACTATTTGCATAGCTCGTTGGTTTTGCCACGACCGTGACTTCTTCTATTTCGTTGGTATTTGCAAAGCTATTAGTTGAAAACGCTAAAGCGATTGCTAAGCTTAAGGTCGATCTTTTAGTAAAAGTACGCATTGTTGTCCCATTTGCAATTATTGTTTTGTATACGGGCAAAGTATGGAGGGAATATATGACAAAAAAGCTCGAAAAAATTGACGTAACAGTGACAAAAATATTGATTATTTATGGCAACAATGCAGCTTAACCAATTAACATAATAAAGATTATAATTTAAATAACAGTCTATCGCGGTAATATTTGTAGGAAATAGAGAAGGAGTTAAATCAATACGAAAGAGTATTTTTCACAGCATTAGTAACGATTAAAAAGCAATATTGCTAATCGCAAATAAATACCTAAAACGAGTTTGCAATCAACATGTATGGCGTTAATGCAACCACCTACAGAAGTAGGTGGTTTAGTGACTAAAACAAACTACGTTTAAATTAGTTCAGCAAGCATTTCATCACTATACGGAACCACTTCTTCAGCATTTTTTATTTTACTGATGTAATCTGGGTTTGCAATAAACGGGCGACCAATAGCAATTAAATCAAACTTATTGGCGTTAATCGCAGCTTTAGCCGTGTCAAAATCATAGCTACCAACACCCACTAAAGTACCTGAATAAGCCGCACGTAAATATTCTGACGTCGTTTTATCTGCAAGGCTTGCAAAGCGCATGCTATCGTCAAAAATACCGCCATGTAAGTAAGCGAGTGCTCGGCTATTCAACTCATTTAAGAGGTAATCAAATACCGCTTTATCGCGGCTATCTTCGCTCATATTAAAGTAAGCACCAGGAGATAAACGTAGCCCAGTTTTATCTGCGCCGATGACATTAATTACCGCATCAACAACTTCAAGTGCAAAACGCGACATATTCTCTGGAGTTTGCCCGTATTCATCATCACGCTCATTGGCTGCATAATGTAAAAACTGATCGATTAAGTAACCATTCGCACCATGGATCTCAACGCCATCAAACCCAGCTTCAAGCGCATTCTCTGCAGCCTTTGCATAATCTGCAATTAATGACTTAATATCGGCAGTGGTTGCTGCTTTTGGGGTAATATAAGTAAGCTCACGCATACGTGGTACAGAGCCTTCAACACCAATCGCAGATGGGGCTAAAACGTCGCCATCAAAAAAGTGTGGATGTGCAACCCGACCAACATGCCAAAGTTGTGCAAACATTTTACCGCCCTGCTCATGCACAGCATCGGTTACTTTTTTCCAGCCTTGAATTTGTGCGCTGGTAAATAAACCTGGCGTATTCGGGTAACCTTGCGCATCAGGGCGAATAATCGTGGCTTCACTAATTATTAAACCGGCTTCAGCACGGCGTGCGTAGTAATCAACCATCGCTTGGGTTGGCACTAAGTTATCGTCAGCCATACAACGCGTTAGCGGTGCCATAAGTATACGGTTTTGTAATTCAATCGTGTCATTAAGCTTAAACGGTTGCAGTAGATCAGTGGTCATTCTTATCAATCCTTATCTTGAGTGTACATTCAAGATAAGGGCGAACAATAAAACATTCAAGTCTATTTTTGAATATTTGTTCAAGATTAAGTAAACTAACCCCACATACACCTTATAAGTCAAATAGAATGCAACAGAGCGCCCTATGAGAATAGCCGAATTTGACCGTGAATTTGTACTTCGCCAAGCGATGCTGGCTTTTATGCAACACGGTTATGCTAAAACGAGTATGCAAAAATTAACGCAAGTTACAGCGCTTCATCCGGGATCTTTATATGCTGCGTTTGGCAATAAAAAAGGTATTTTTTTAGCGGCTATTGAGCAATATCAGGCTGATAGAAATCAGCAATTTACGGCACTTTTTTGTCAACATAAACCCGTTTTACCAAGCCTACGCCAATACTTAGACTCAATAGTCAACGAGTGTATCAGTGGTGATGCGATGAAAGTATGTTTACTAACTAAAAGTATTAGTGAAGTTGAAGGGCAAGATTCACAGATCAGCCACGTACTGATGACAAATTTAAACGCCTACGAAAACGCCCTCGCCGAACAATTTGAGCGCGCGATAAAAGAAGGTGAAATACCAAACACACGCACAGCTGAGCATCTAGCTCGTTTTTTAGCAATGGGCCTTTACGGCTTGCGAACCTATGCACTGACTAACCGCTGCGAACAAGATCTAAGCCAACTCGCCGACGATTTATACCACGCAATGTGTAATTAATTTTTAACTAATCGACATTTTGTCATATTAGTCAATATACTATACCTAAGCCATTCTAGAGAGAGTCTATTAATGAGTAATGCAACTGCAACCGCATCTGAAAAATTCGAGACAATCTTAAATTTAGGAGCCAAAAAAAGATTGGCTTTTATGTTTGAGACCGTCCAAGAGTTCAAACAAGTGTGGATATTAAATGACGACGATGGCTGTGTTATGCTCGCCAACGAAGATGATGATTGTGTTCCGGTATGGCCTGAACGTATTTATGCCGAGGCATGGGCTACCGGTGAGTGGGAAAATTGCACAGCTAAAGCAATTCCATTGAAAGATTGGACAACCCGATGGACACCCGGTCTTGAACAAGATGACTTACTTATCGCCGTTTTTCCAACTGAAGAAGACGACGGCACAATTTTATTTCCTGATGAATTTGATTCACAACTAAAAGCACCTAAAAAACGTTACTAATTACACTTCGCTATAATTGAGTCGCAGACGTGTTGTTCTGCGACTTATCCACGCAAACTTTAAATTTTTTACGCGCAACGATTTAAGACAAAGATACAAAATTAATGCCTATAAAAATTAAAATATAACGGCAATAATGTCGCTTTTAGCGATAATTAATTTATGCTTATTCACACTGTTCAGTGAAATAAACACAGCTCCCACTGCAAAAACTTTGGCATTAGTTGACTTCAACACGCCCCTTACTCTTTGGACTTTATAATGGTACGACAAGGTATTTTAATATTACTACTGCTAACGTTTATTAATAGTGGCTATGCCACAGAGCAAATTGACTCACTAGAATCCACACTCAGTGAAATAAAACAGCTCAAAAGCGATGGTGAATCCGCACAAGCTTATCAACAACTAAGGACAACATATTCCTCGGCACAATCAACCACACAACAAGCTGAGTTAATGGTTGTTTGGCTTGCATTTATGAATGAAGACAAGAACTGGCATGAATTCGACTTGCTCAAAGACGATGTCTCAAAATTACTCGATAGCGAAGTCGATATAGAAACTAAATACGCACTTTATGACAACCTCGGATTAATGAAATATCGCTTAGGTAAGTTTGCCGAAGCCGATTCTTATTTATCAAAAGCAGTGTCTTTTGCTGATGACACACAGCTTGCTACGAGTATGACTTACTATTTGTATGGAATTAACTCTGTTAGACAAGGAAAAATGGTAGATGGACTCGATAAAATCTTACATGCTCACGATTTACAAATAAACATTCAAGGATATGCTTCACCGAAGATATTAATTGGTTTAGGGTTTACCAATTATTATATGAAAAACTACGACAAAGCGATTGAATACACTCAACAGGCAATAGCAGCATACCCTGAAAATGACATACTGCTCACTGAGCTGTATGCAAACTTAGCTGCAATGTACGTTGATAAAGCCCAATACCAAGAGGCATTAATTGCCATTAATCAAGCCGAAAAAGTAGCCCACTTCCATAATATATTTGACCGAGTTCCTATAATTATTAATAAAGGCACTATTTATGCTGAGCTAAATGAGCACCAAAAAGCCATTGATTATTATTTAAAAGCGTTAGATATTGTAAATAAAAACAATGATTTAATACATAAGCCTACCGTTTTAAGTAATCTGGCACAAAGCAATCAAAGTTTAGGTAATTATAAACTTGCTGCCGACTATTTTGAGCAAGCCCTCGCTATATTTTCAAGCGAAAGTCAACTCATCAAACGTTTAGAAAACTATCCGCCAATGATCGAAAATTATCAATCATTAGGAAATTACCAACGCGCATTAGAACTTATGATTGAATACAAAGAATTAGATGATGAAAGTACCTCATTAGCTGCAAAAGAAAAATTTGATCAATCACAAGCAGCCTATGATATTGCCTCTAAAGAAAAGTCATTAATCGAAGCTAAACTAGCGCAAACAAGCAATGAAAATGCAATTCTACGACTCTATGGGATCGTTGCCTTCAGTCTTTTAATTATCCTATTTATTTATATTGCCTATAGACTAAAACACTCTGCCTACCTGCAAGTTAAAGAGCTTGCGTTGCGCGATCAGCTCACGGGACTATTTAATCGCCGCGCATTGCACGATATCTTTGAATTAGAAATGAGCCGGGTTAATCGCAATAAAAAAACTTTTAGTATTATTTTGCTGGATATAGATCATTTTAAAGTACTCAACGACACCTATGGACATGACTATGGTGACATTGTATTGCAAAAAGTGGCTAGCGCATTGCAAGATTCAATTAGAAGTATGGATAAAGTTGCTCGCTGGGGAGGTGAAGAATTTCTGGTGTTTTTACCTGAAACCAATAAAGAGCAAGCATCGCATCTTGCAGAAAAGTTACGCTTAGCCGTAAGTAACATTGAATTGACTTACCAAGATAAGCTACTTCAGGTCACTGTTTCTTTAGGTGTCTGTGAATATAATCAACAAGGTGAATATAAAGACATGGTTAAACAAGCCGATCTTGGTCTTTATAAAGCTAAAGAAACAGGGCGGAATAAAGTCGTCTGTCTCAGTTAAACTAACAAATGTTCTTGCGCGCAACTATCTTCATTATCATGTAATTGAATGTAGTTGCTCACTAAGCATATAGTTTACTAATAAAGCGATGTTATTTCCTCGCATTAAGGCTGCTCTGTTGACCTAAAAATAGCAATGGCACACTGTTTTATTGCGCTTGCTCAAAAAAATTACGACATAGTTTGCTAAACTAACCTAATAACCTATTAGATTAAGTGTGCTAGCACAACGCTGAGATTTACTCTGGGCACATTTACAGAAACAGTTGGACAAATACGTGATATTTAATTCTAAGTATAAAAAAGAAATTGCAAAACTAAAAAATGAAATTGTAGATATTCGTAACCAAAATGAAGCACTGCATGATGAACTAGAACAAGTTAAGAATGCTAAAAGTCAGTTAGTAGCGCAAATAAATCAAACTGATAAAACTGCCAAACAACAAGACGAATTAAACCGCTTGTGGCTACAGTCTTCAATTTTAATAGAGCAAATCAGGGAGAGCCTAGCAGCAAATTCAAGTGAACTTGTAATGCACAGAGATGGCTTTCAATCATCACAGCAGTTGCTTGATAACATTATTGTAATGCTATCCGCCACTTTGCAATCAACTTCTGTGATATCCAGAGACACTAAAACAGCCTCTGAATCTGTAAAGCAATTACAAACAGTCACAGCAGGGATTAATGACTTTGTAAACATTATCAAAGGCATCTCTGACCAAACTAACTTACTAGCCCTTAATGCTGCTATTGAGGCCGCCAGAGCTGGAGAACAAGGTAGAGGCTTTGCCGTAGTTGCAGATGAAGTTCGCACATTAGCACAACGCTCAGCTGATGCATCGAATGAAATTTCAGGCTTAATTGAACAAGTAAACCAACAAATGGACCACGTTGTTGGCAACATTACCGACGTCGGGAAACAAAGTAATGAGATCAGTGAAAGTTCAGCGGCTATCGAAGATACCGCTAATAAAATTGTTACGTTCTCACAAAACATGTATTCAGTTATTACCGACTCAACTGAAAACGCATTTATTCAGACGGTAAAAATGGATCATATCGTTTGGAAACTGGAAGTTTATAAGGTACTACTTGGTTTATCTGATAAAACCACAGATGAATTTGCCGATCACACAATGTGTCGTTTAGGTAAATGGTACTATAAAGGTGATGGTGCAGCTAAATACGCCTCCCATATTGAATTTAAAAACTTAGAAGCCCCGCACGCCGAGATTCACAACCATGGCATACAAGCATTGCAAGCCTTTGCAGATGGCCATTCGGATAAAATGATTGATCATATATCGCAAATGGAAGCGGCGAGCTTTAAAGCCGTTGATTTATTAACTAACCTAGCAAACAAAATAACTAAATAACGGTCGTTTTAAGTTTAACTACAACTTTAGCGCTGCTCATTTTATATTTATTATTGCAAGCAACTAAACACCAATACCTAATAAAAAGTAAAAAATAGTTAGAATTTGAGTTATTTACTTCACTTTTTTATAGGCACAAAAAAGGACGCCATGAGGCGTCCTAATATTGAATAATGGCGGAGGAAGAGGGATTCGAACCCTCGTTAGGGATTAACCTAAACACACTTTCCAGGCGTGCGCCTTCAGCCACTCAGCCATCCCTCCGCAGGTTACCATTTGGTAACGCGGCGTAATAGTATGAAATAGCGCGCGGCGGTGCAAGGTGTTTTTCCCTTTTGCCTGTTAACTGCCTAGTAAACAAACAAAAAAGGCCGCTGATAGCAATACCAGCGGCCTTATCTTTATAACCTAGTTTAGCGTTGGAGTGACGCTGAGAAATCGAGCATACGATTAAGCGACTTGAGTGCGCCTTCACGAAGGTCCATATCTACAAACACTTCTTTGCCAGTTGCATCTAATAACGCTTCCTCAATCGCTTTGAGGCCGTTCATTGCCATCCACGGGCAGTGCGCACAACTCTTACAGGTTGCGCCTTCGCCAGCCGTTGGTGCGGCAACAAATTCTTTATCAGGGCATAACTGCTGCATTTTATAAAAAATGCCGCGATCAGTGGCAACAATAAACTTTTGATTGCTCATAGTTTGTGCCGCTTTGATCAATTGACTGGTTGAACCTACTGCATCAGCTAACGCTACAATTTCTGCTGGTGATTCTGGATGAACCAAAACGCCAGCGTCAGGGTAAAGCGCTTTCATGTCTTTTAACGCTTTGGTTTTAAATTCGTCATGCACGATACATGCGCCATTCCACATGATCATATCAGCGCCAGTATTCTTTTGAATATAGGCACCTAAATGTTTGTCTGGGCCCCAAATGATTTTTTCACCCATTTCATCTAGGTGCTCAACAATCTCAAGGGCACACGATGAGGTAACAATCCAATCAGCGCGAGCTTTAACGGCAGTTGATGTATTTGCGTATACAACCACTTTACGATCAGGGTGCTGATCACAAAACGCTGAGAACTCATCAATTGGGCAACCAATATCAAGCGAACAAGTTGCTTCTAGTGTTGGCATAACCACGGTTTTATTCGGTGTCAGTATTTTTGCTGTTTCACCCATAAAACGTACGCCGGCAACGATAATCATGTCAGCATCGTGCTTGGCACCAAAGCGAGCCATTTCTAGCGAATCAGCAACACAACCGCCAGTTTCTTCAGCAAGCGCTTGAATTTCAGGATCAGTATAATAATGGGCAACCAATACGGCATTTTTATCAATCAATAATTGCTTGATACGTGCTTTGTATTGCGCCTGCTCATCATTATTCAATGGAGCTGGTTTAGGAGGAAAGATATAACCTTCAGGCATAATAGTTTGAGCTAAACTCATTTCTCGACCACTTAATCTACAGTGCATTTATGGGGCGGATTATACGAGAATATAAAACTAAATAACAGTAGTGGTCATAAATACCAATCTACTTAAATATTTAATCATTCTAGCAGGCTAAATAAAGCGTTAACTGCGTTAGTTATTTTTTATGTACGACTGCATGGATGCAGGAGGTAGAGCAATGCAGGAGCAATTGCCGAGAACAACTACATGTCAAAATTTAAGCCTTGTTATCACTGTATTTATCTGTCGCTATAAATGGTCAGTAACTTAACACGATTGATATAATAGCAATTTGATTAACGCATTTATATTTAGCTTGACGATGATTTTTGTAAGTGTTTTTTGCTTTTGATGTAAAGTGATGTGAATTTACTAAATAGGAGTCAGATAAACTGAAATTGAATAAACCAGAATGGTGGGTCATGATGGACTTGAACCATCGACCAATGGATTAAAAGTCCACTGCTCTACCAACTGAGCTAATGACCCGCTCTGATGTGCCTAAGCACGCTGCGTAAATCCGCCGATTTTAACCACTCTATTATTCAACGAATAAAGAATGGTGGGTCATGATGGACTTGAACCATCGACCAATGGATTAAAAGTCCACTGCTCTACCAACTGAGCTAATGACCCGCTCTGATGTGCCTAAGCACGCTGCGTAAATCCGCCG
>NZ_JACJEV010000001.1:256952-365036 GCF_014164235.1 Pseudoalteromonas sp. SG44-17
CGCCGATTATAACCACTCTACTATTCTACGAATAAAGAATGGTGGGTCATGATGGACTTGAACCATCGACCAATGGATTAAAAGTCCACTGCTCTACCAACTGAGCTAATGACCCGCTCTGCTGTTGCAACTAAATGCAACCAAACACTAATACGTAAATCCGCCGATAAAAGACCATTCTATAACTTGCTAATGAATGGTGGGTCATGATGGACTTGAACCATCGACCAATGGATTAAAAGTCCACTGCTCTACCAACTGAGCTAATGACCCGCTCTTTTTGCCGCAATTTGAGTGGTTGAACCATTCGTTTGCTGCGGGCGCTTATAATACTTATTTAAAAAATGAGTGCAACAGAAAATGTCTCTTTTTTTAAGTTTTTATGTCTAGCTGACCAATTTTAGACCGCTTATGACAAAAAGCAGTCTAATCAAGCTGATTCTACATTTTTGAAAGGCGATCAGTGGCCAATTTTGCAGCAGTTGTACTTGGGTATTGGTTAAGCAGATCCTGAAAGGTTTTTGATGCTTGATCGGCTAAACCTTGCTCTTGCAATAAAGTTCCAAGCTTTAACATTGCATCTGGACGCTTATTTGAATTTGGAAATTCATTTACAACAACTTTAAAATGTTCCGATGCTTTTACTGCATCATTTTTAATTGTCAGCAATTGCCCTAACCAATAATGAGCGTTGGACGCATAAACAGAATTTGGATACGTTGTTAAAAACGTTTGAAACTCTGGAATTGCCTGATCGTAGCGCTTGTCCTTCATAATTAATGCCACTGCACGCTCGTAAGCCTCATTCTCAGACAGATCCGAACTAATAGCTTGCGATGCAACAGGCTCTGCATATTGCTCTGTACTGGGTTGCGAGTAAGCTTGGCTCACGCGATTTTCAATTTCTTGATACAGCTCACGTTGGCGTTGCAGTACTTTCTCAAGCTTATAGGTCTGTTCTTCGGTGATCCCGCGAACTTGACTCACTTCATCTTGCAGCATATTTAGCTGTTGCTGTAACTCAACTTGTAATAAATTTCTCGACTGCATCATACTTTCAAGGGCAGCAAGGCGTTTTTCTATACTCGATTGTGAACTCGCAGCTTCTGAAACAGGAGCGGGAGCAGCCCAAACTTGGGTGCTCCCGCTCAATATCATGGCTGCCAAAATAATTTTCGGCTTCATAATGTCTCTAATTTAGTAAACTAGTACCGCACGGCGGTTTTTAGCGAAAGCAGATTCAGTGCGTGATTTAACCATCGGCTTTTCTTCACCGTAGCTCACTACTGACATTTGGCTTGCAGAAACACCTAAACTTTGAAGGTATTTTTCAACTGCTTGGCCACGATGCTCACCCAATGCGATATTGTACTCAGGTGTACCACGCTCATCTGCATGACCTTCAATTAGTACTTTAACTGATGGATTCTTTACTAAAAACTCAGCATGAGCTCGAAGTAATTCACCGTACTGACCTTGAATCGTCGCTTTATCAAAATCAAAGTAAATTACTTGCTCTTGACGTAATGCTTCGTATTTTTGAGTGAGTTCTTCTTGTGCTTTTTGATCAGGTGTTAATGTTGCCACTTCAACAGTGTCATTATTAGCTGTTTGCTCAACTGTCGCTTGATTTGATTGATTTGCTGCACCTTCGTCGATATCTGAAGATGAGCTACAAGCTGCTAGAGTCATAACAGGCACAGCAATTAGCAGGCCTTTAAGTATTTTATTAAGTTGCATTGAGTAGATTCCTATATTGAGTAAACCAGCAAATATTACTGTAAATAAGGCGACCACGCGGGTGCCTTTACTTGTCCATTTAGCACAGGTAAACGTGCTTTAAAACGACCGTCCATTGATACCAGCGCTAGTACCTGCTTATTATTATGTAGCGTGCTATAAATAATCATCGAGCCATTAGGTGCGATACTCGGTGATTCATCTAGACGCGTTCGAGTTAATACTTGAAACGCTCCAGTAGCCAGCTCTTTCTTAGCAAGATGGTACTGCCCGTTAGTACGGTTAACCATCACTAATTCTTTGCCATCAGGGGTAATAGAACCTGCTAGATTCATATCACCATCAAAGGTCATTCGTTGTGACCTACCTGTTTGTAAATTTAACTTATAAATCTGAGCATTACCACCCCTTTCCGAGGTAAACACGATATCTTGACCATTCGGATGCCAAGACGGTTCAGTATCTATACTACGGTGGCGAGTAAGGCGTGTTTCTTTACGTGTAGCTAAATCTAACATATACACTTCTGTGGCACCGTTTCTGTCTTTTGACAGTACTAATAATAGTTTTTTACCGTCAGGTGAAAACTGTGGCGCACCATTGATACCTTGATGGCTGGTAATGATTTCACGCTTACCAGTGTATAAATCTTGCATATAGATTTGGCTTTGACGATTTTCAAACGTCACATAAGCTAATTTAGTACCATCAGGTGACCATGCTGGAGACATTAACGGCTCTTGAGAGCGTAATAAAACTTGTTCATTAAACCCATCGTAATCAGCAACAACAAGCTGATAAGGTTTTGGTTCGTCATCACGCACAATGACGTAAGCAATTTTTGTTAAAAAGGCACCGCGCTCACCGGTAAGTTTTTCATAAATAACATCACTAATACGATGAGCGTAGCGTCTAAACCCAGATTCGCTTATCACACTTTCGCGTGCTTCTTGAACATGATCTTGATTTTTAACTAATTTACCATTGCTCATCATTTGCGTTTCACCGCCGGTGATTTGGCCGCGGATAACATCAACAAGCTCATAACGTACCAAATAACGGCCATCTGTTTGCTGTTCAACTTCACCAACTAAAATTGCTTCAACACCCTTATTTACCCACGCACCATAATCTATATCTGCATTTTTGCTTGGCAGCTGTGGCATTTCGTCAACACTAATTGGTTTAAATTTACCACTGCGCATCAAATCGGCAGCAATAACATCACTGAGCTTTTGTGGAATTGGCCCAACACCTTTATATTTAAAAGGGATGATGGCTATAGGGCGTGCACTATCAACACCTTCTGTTATGACTATTTCAAGCGCAGCATTTGCAACACTGGTAAAGCCAAGAACTAAAATTAAACAAACTGTTTTCAACTGATTGAACATATAATTCCTTTAAAATTGTGGCTTGATCGTTAAGTTAATATTTTTTAATTGCTCAAACACGTCTTGATCTTTAGATACCGGCAGTGTTTCAGCCATACGAACCGCCCTTAGCGCCGCTTCGCATACTAACTTATCACCACCTAAAGATTTCACTTGTGTGACCAGACCATTAAAACCTAAGCGAATATTCACACGGCATTGTTGGTTTTTCATTTTTTCATCAATTAATAAATTTTGCTGAATACGCGCCATAATTAATGCTTTGTATTTATCAACCTCAGTGCCGACCTGTTGCTGACGCAATTTATTTCGCGCGGCTTGCTCCGTGGCTAACTGCTCTTGCAGCATTTGCTCTTGTAATGCTTTTTGACGCGCCTCTTCAGCAGCTTCTGCGCGTTTTTTAGCGGCTAACTCTTCACGTTTGCGGTCGTCTTCGGCTTTTTTTAATGCCTCTTCTGCCTGTTTACGTTTCTCAGCTGCCGCTTTTGCAGCTAACTCAGACGCTTCTTTTTGCTTTTCAGCCTGCTGCGCTTTTTCACGTTCTTTTTGCTCTATTTCACGCGCTTTTTTAGCCTGTGCTTGCGCTTGTGCCGTTTCTTTCTCTTTTGCTCGGCGCTCTTGCTCTAGCTTCTTAATTCGACGATCTTCAGCTTCACGTTGTTTACGTGCATCAGATGCTCGGCGCTCTAAATCACGAATGCGTTTATCTTCAGCACGTTTTTTATCATCTTCTTTGCGTTTCAACTCAGCAATTTTTTGTTCAACCATTTTCTGGTCAACAGTCACTGCTGAAACAGCATTTTCAGCATCAGGCATAGCCTTGTTCAAGGTGACTTCCATTACTTTAGGCGGTGAAGTATGAAAACTCGCGGTTCCTACCAGAACGCCTATTATAGCGAGGTGCAATAACACTGATTTTAATACTGAAGCACCCATATTAGTTTTTATTCCCTTCAAACGACTCAGTCATTAATCCAACTGAAGGTACACCGGCATTTTTTAAGAAATCCATCAATAATAATACTTCTTGATACGATACTTTACCTGAGCCTTTGATCATCACTGGAGTTTCTGGGTTTTTCATCAGTTGCAACTTAATAACAGCGGCAACATCTAATGCTTCCATCGGTTCTTCTGGATCAGTACCAATACTGACATAGTACTTACCTTGTGCATCAATTGAAGCAATGATCGGTGGCGTATCTTTAGTATCGACTAAATCTGATTCTTCCATTTTTGGCAAATCAACTTTAACACCATGAGTGATCAAAGGCGCAGTAGCCATAAAAATAATCAGTAGCACCAGCATTACATCAATGTAAGGAACTACGTTTATCTCTGCAACAGGACGACGCTTCTTACGCTGATACATTCGCTTTTGCCTCTATTTGGGTAGCTGCTTGACGGTGTAAAATATTTGCAAACTCTTCCATAAAGTTAATGTAGTTAGATTCTAGCTTTTCAACTCTATTAGCAAAACGGTTGTATGCAATAACCGCAGGAATAGCTGCGAATAACCCCATAGCTGTTGCAATAAGCGCTTCAGCTATACCTGGGGCAACCATTTGCAAGGTTGCTTGCTTAACTTCGCCTAACGCGATAAAGGCATTCATAATGCCCCACACAGTCCCAAACAAACCAATGTAAGGACTGATAGACCCCACTGTTGCTAAAAACGATAAACTTGATTCTAATTTTTCGATTTCACGAGATAACGCAACTCGCATTGAACGATGCGTCCCTTCCATTACAATGCTAGCACTTTGAAAAGAGTTTTTCTTATGGCGAGCAAACTCTTTAAAGCCTGCTATAAATAATGCTTCAACGCCGGTTGAGCTACCGCTACGCGATGAGATCTCATTGTAGAGTTTACTTAAATCAATGCCTGACCAAAATTTTTGCTCAAATCGCTTAGTATTGGATAATGCATCTGAAATTGCTTTTTTGCGCTGAAAAATAATTGCCCATGACATCACTGACATACCTACTAATGCCAGCATAACTAATTGCACAAGAAAACTTGCTTCTAGAATTAAATCTAAAAAATTAAGCCCTGAACCCACATTAAACTCCTAATAAGATTTCTTGTATAAATAACATTTCATTATACGCTAGGTATATGACCGAAAAAATGGCCAAAAGTTGCAACTAGTGTATCGATTCAGCTCAGTACTGACAACGCTATTGCTGTGAATTAGCAACAAAAAACGTTGAAGAGCAGGCTGACACCATTTTTATAACCTTATTAGTCAATCTTAACGCAACTATTTAAGACTGGGCTGTTAAGGTAAATACATGCTGCGGTGCTTATTTATAAACAAAAACTGTGTAAAACACCCCGTTTATTCACTCTTAATGAATAAACAAGCATAACTGACTGTAAGCATGGTCAATGCAACAGTTTAACTAATCTATAAAAAAAACACTCAAACAAATAAAACATCACAAATTCAACAAATTAATATATTACCGTGAACTTTATGAACAAAAATAAAGCGTTCATAAAAATCTTGCTATTAGTTTTTTTTATCTGAAAATTAAATTTTTCTAGTTTGAACAAAAACCAACTATTGCGTATTATTCTCCCATACCGAGCTAGCGCAGCAATGAATACTTCATTCAGCCCAGTTCTTTGCAATATGATTCTGATTTTTCGTATTGCTATGCTTAAAGTCTTCTTGATAAAACTTGATGAATTTAAGCAGTGTTACTTAGATTACTTCCTTCAACTTGTTGTTTGCCCGCATTTTATGCGGGCTTTTTTTTGTCTGCAAATCACGCACAGCACTACCTCGCTATGGCGCATACAATATCGTTTACAAACTTAACAGCATGTGAATTGTATTAGCCCAAATAACTAAATAATCTAAACTTTAAGTAATATGCTAATCACGCGATTAACTTAAACACAGCAAAATAGACATTTGAATAGTGGCTAAAAGAACAGTATAGAAGATGTGAGAGGTGAGTTTGCAGCCATACGCACGCATACAGCTACAATAAATGTACTTTATTCTTGTTTGGGTAATAAGCCAAAGTGATGATAGGCGTTATCAGACACAATACGCCCTCTTGGCGTACGTTGGATAAATCCTTGCTGGATGAGGTAAGGCTCGATCACATCTTCAATGGTTTCTTTTTCTTCACCGATAGCGGCGGCTAAGTTGTCTAACCCTACCGGACCCCCCATAAACTTTTCAATGATCGCGAGTAAATATTTACGGTCCATATAATCAAAGCCGCTTTTATCGACATCAATCATATTAAGTGCCAGCTCTGCCACTTCGGCATTTACAGTACCGTCTGATTTAACTTGCGTGTAATCTCGTACCCGGCGTAATAATCGATTAGCGATACGTGGCGTACCACGAGAGCGTTTAGCAATTTCAATGGCACCTTCATCACACATGGCTAAATTTAAATAATGAGCAGAACGCCCCACTATAGTCGATAAATCTGCCACCGAATAAAACTCTAAACGCTGCACAATACCAAAACGGTCTCTAAGTGGTGAAGTTAACGAGCCTGCGCGAGTGGTTGCGCCAATTAAGGTAAAAGCGGGTAAATCGAGCTTAATGGAACGAGCTGCAGGCCCTTCACCAATCATTAAATCGAGTTGATAATCTTCCATTGCAGGATAGAGTATTTCTTCAACTTGCGGGCTTAGCCTATGTATTTCATCAATAAAAAGTACATCGCCTTCTTCTAAATTGGTCAGTAGTGCGGCTAAATCACCGGCTTTTTCAAGCACTGGGCCCGAGGTTGTTTTAATACTGACATTTAGCTCATTGGCAACAATGTTTGCTAGTGTGGTTTTCCCCAAACCCGGCGGACCAAATATTAATAAATGATCAAGCGCTTCACCCCGACTACGTGCAGCTTCTATAAATATTTCCATTTGCTGTTTAACATGGGGCTGACCAGTATAATCGGCTAATAGTTTTGGTCTAATCGCGCGATCGACTACATCTTCATTACTTTGTTCAGTCGCATCTATTAAACGATCCGCTTCAATCATGGTTTACTCACAACATTGATTTTAGAGATTCTTTGATCAGAACCTCTGTAGACATACCAGGCTTGGCCACTGATTTTACTGTTTTTTGTGCTTGCGCCAATTTATAACCTAATGACACTAACGCAGAGATTGCATCATCTGCCGCATTATTAGCAATAAGTGCGTCAGAGGCGGGCTCTATAACTGCATTATCACTAAATGGCGTGAATAAGTCATTACCCCAATCTTTTAATCGGTCTTTCATTTCAAGTACCAGGCGCTCTGCGGTTTTTTTACCCACACCTGGCAGTTTCACTAAACTGGTGGCATCTTCGTTATTCACACAGCTAACAAATTGCTTAGCCGACATCCCTGAAAGTATTGCTAATCCGAGCTTTGGCCCAACGCCATTGGCTTTTAATAGCTCTCTAAATAATGCTCGCTCAATTTTATTATTAAAGCCAAATAATAACTGGGCGTCTTCTCTTACTACAAAATGAGTATACACAATGGCATTTTCGCCAATGTTTGGTAAATCATAAAAACACGTCATCGGCATGTTAACTTCGTAACCAACACCGCTTACTTCAAGCAAAATTTCTGGCGGTTGTTTTTCTACTAAGATGCCATTTAAGCGACCTATCATGTTATTTCCTTAATCGTCCTCTAACGGTTTTACTGGCACTGCCCGCTAGTTTTATTAAATTTTGATCGGAATGAGCATGGCATATCGCAATGGCTAATGCATCGGCTGCATCCGCTTGCGGTGTGCCTGGCAATTTTAAAATATTTTTAACCATATGCTGCACTTGCGATTTATCGGCACCACCGTGCCCTACCACCGCTTGTTTAATTTGCCGCGCCGAGTATTCAAACACCGGTAACTCAGCCATTGCCGCACCAACAATTGCAGCTCCTCTGGCTTGGCCTAATTTAAGAGCTGAATCAGGATTATGCGCCATAAATACTTTTTCAATGGCAAAATGATCGGGAGAGAATTGTTCGATTAGTTGACTGATCCCCTGATAAATCATTTTTAATCGAATAGGAAACTCGTGATCGGCCAGTTTTATACAACCGCTGCCTAAATAAGTAAATTTAGCACCTTGATGGGCAATCACCCCATAACCGGTTAATCGTGAGCCAGGATCAATCCCTAAAATAATAGCCAATACTTGCCCAATCAGTGTAAATAGTTAAGTACGCTAATAATGCCAGAGCACTGTATAAATTACCAGTGCATTATTGGCATAAAAAAGCCCGTAAAAACGGGCTTGTTTACTTGCTAACCTTTTAGGCTAAAGAGCGTAGTAACCCTTGGGTATTTTTACGCATGGTTCTAGCTATCATAAAGTAGCCCAGTGATGCCACAAACACACCACCCACTAATGGTCCAATAAGCCAAATATGCGGGTGCAGCTTACCTGCTAAGTCAAACATCTCACGTTGCACTATTAATAAAGCCACATCACTGACCAACGCAGCGACAAAACCAGCAGCGCTGCCCAGCAATAAAAACTCATATAAAGTGGCATTTTTTATTAGCCGCCCTTTGGCGCCTAAGGTACGCAATATGACAATTTCCTGCATCCGTTCACCAAGGCTTGCTTGCACTTGCGAAATTAAAACCAAGCCACCACACATCACCACTATCGCCAGTACAAATCCAATTGCCAGCGATACTTGCGAAATAGTAGAACGTATTTGTTTGACAAAGCTGTCAACGTCGATGGCGTTGATTGTCGGGTAGGCACGTAGTAGCTCACTAAAATCGCGTTTTTGCTCGGCTTCGATACGCACTGATGAAATATACGTCGCAGGAAAATCAGCCAGTACATCAGGGCTTAATATAATAAAGAAATTAGGCTTTAAAGTAGCCCAATTAACTTTACGAACACTGGTGATTTTGGCATCAAATGACTGGGCGCCAATCAAAAATGTTAGCGTATCACCCAGTTTCACATCTAAACGTTCTAGCATAGATTCTTCGATGGATACCTCAGCGGTGGCATTGTCGCCAAACCACTGCCCGTCTATGATCTCATTTTGCACAGGGACTTGCTCTAACCATGTAAGATTTAGCTCACGGCCAATACCTGCGCGTGCTTCTTCGTCTTTCTTCTCGTTGTCTTGCAATGAGACTTCGCGAGCAACTAATTCACCGTTAACAGCGTTTACGCGACCACGAATAGTCGGATAGAACTCAGATACTTGAATATTTTTTTGCTCTAAAAAGCTTGTTACGTCTGGCAATTCAGTTTCGGTTATATTGACTAAAAAAGCATTCGGCGCGTCGCTTGGAAGTTGCGATTGCCAATCTGCGATCATATCGTTTTTCAGCACCACTAAAAATAACAATAGCTTTATTGCCAACGAAAAACTGATCAACTGTACCGCATTAGCATTGGCACGTTTTTGCAACGAAGCAATCGCTAATGACCAACTATTCCCCGGGCGCAATCCTAGTTTACGTCCGCTGCCAAAGATTAACCGCGATAATACAAATAGTATTGCAATCAAAATTAAAGTGGAGACAAACAAAATAGCGGTAATTTTAAGGTTATTACTAAACAACCACATTAATAAAAAGACTGTTAAGCCCGACATCGCTAAATGCACTTTACTTACTAATAGCTTATCGCCTAAGTTACGGCGTAATACCCTAAGCGGTGGAATATCAAATAAATCTAATAACGGCTTGATTGAAAACATCACCGCACAGATAACGCCAGTACTAATCGCCACAAACCACGGTTTTATACCCGCAGCAGGAAGAGTATTGTTCATTGATTTAGCTAAATAACTAGTAGCTATCTCTTGTAAACCATAGCCAATGGCTAAGCCAAGTATGACCGACAAAGCACACACCAGTGATAAATGCAGTAAGTAAATTTTGCGAATTGTCGATCGGCTACCACCTAAGGTTTTCATCATCGCAACTGGGTCATATTGGCGTTCGCAATAACGCTTTGCAGACACGGCAATCGCCACCGCCGCTAAAATAATGCCCAATAATCCCGCTAATAATAGAAAGCTTTCAGCGCGGTTTAAGCTATTTGCAATCGGCGACTGTCTGTCTTTAACACCATACCATTGCTGATTTTCTTTCATTTGTGGTTTTAGCCAGCTATAAAAGTCAGTAAGGTTACTCTCATCCCCTGCATACAACTGACGGTAAAAAACACGGCTGCCCGGCTGGATCACTTCAGTTTTGTCTACATCTTGGTTATTTAACAACACACGACGACTACTTGAAAAAATATTAAATGGTGCATCTGGCTCTTCCACCAATACTTTTTCAATATTAAATTGCGCAGCGCCAAGCTCAACCGTATCACCTACTCTTACATTTAGTGCATAAAATACCGATTCACTAAACCACACATTACCAACAGTTGGCCCTTGCGTAGCCACTTCAACCTCGCCGGTTAAGCTGCTTTTAACTTTTAGTTCGCCCTTAAGTGGGTAATGCTCAGACACCGCTTTTACTGAGCTTAATTGCATTTCGTCATTAGCAAACAACATAGTATCAAAGTAAGTGAGCTGTGCTGTTTGTAAGTTGTATTCGCCTGCTGTTGTTAAATATTCACCCGGTAATTCATGGTTGCTTGCCAACACGCGATCAGCGGCAATAAAGGCACTGCTTTTTTGTGCAATGCTTTGCCCTATGCGATCAGTCACCATAGAAAGCGTTAGTACTGTTAATACTGCCAACGCTATGGCCGCACAAATCACCGTGAGTTCACCACGGCGAAATTCACGGCTAAATAATTTTAATGCTAATTTAACCCACATTCGCCACAGCCTCATTGGTATTTTTAACTAATTGACCCGCTTCAATTTGTAACACATGCTGGCACTTTGCTGCTAACGCCTCGTCATGTGTGACTAAAATCAACGTCGTGCCATGAAGCTGATTAAGCTCGAATAACAGTGACTCAATTAACTTACCATTTTTGCTATCAAGATTTGCTGATGGCTCATCGGCGAATAAAATCTTTGGTGTGCCAATAAATGCGCGAGCAATCGCTACACGCTGCTGCTCACCACCAGACAATTGCGACGGATAATGCTCAATTCGATGACTTAAACCTACTTTTTCCAGTAGATCGAGTGCTTGTTGCTTGGCATTTTTTTCACCAGCGAGCTCTGCCGGTAACATCACATTCTCAAGTGCTGTTAAACTCTGTACCAACATAAATGATTGAAATACAAAACCGACTTTTGCAGCTCTTAATGCCGCACGCGCTTCTTCATCAAGTTCATGCAGCGGCTCACCATCTAAATAAATTGATCCCTGAGTCGATTGGTCAAGCCCGGCGAGCAAACTTAATAAAGTTGATTTACCTGAACCCGAGGTACCAACTACAGCAACTGAGTCTCCAGACTTGACATTAAAGGTGATGTCACTGAGGATGGGCAAATCCCCTTCAAGGGTATTAACCGTTTTAGAAAGACCTTTAACCTGAATGATATTTAATTGAGATAGCGCTGACATATGATGTATTCAATCCTACGTTTTATTTTCGTTTTACTATTAGTAATCAAACCACTTAGTGCGGCAGCTGACAACACAATTTTAATTTTAGGTGATAGTTTAAGCGCCGCCTACGGCTTAAAACAAGAGCAAGGCTGGGTTAAACTGTTACAAGATAAGTACGACAACGAGCAAGCACCAATCCAACTTATCAATGCCAGTATCAGTGGCGAAACCACCGGTGGCGCACTGCGTCGTTTAGACGCCCTACTTAATGAGTTTCAACCGAGCCATGTACTTATAGAGCTTGGTGGTAACGACGGCCTGCGTGGCTTTCCAATTAAACGCCTAAAAGAAAACCTAGCCAGTTTAGTGAGCAAGAGCAAACAAGCTGATGCCAAAGTAGCGATTATGGAAATACACATCCCGCCTAACTATGGTCCACGTTATACCGGATTATTTACCGCTAGTTTTGCTGAGGTTGCTGGTGCCACAAACAGCCATTTAATGCCATTTTTTATCTTGAATGTCGCTGCTGATAATAGCCTGATGCAAAACGACAACATACACCCTAACAAAACTGCTCAACCTATACTACGAGATGTGATGTATAAATCGATCAATGACTGGATAAATAACTAAACATCCTCATAAAATGATTTATTTCACTCAGTACGTGCAATAAATGTTCAAACAAACAAAAGCTTATTGATTTTTGAAAAAATATACGTACTATTGCTTGCAACGTCGGTATGTAGCGCAGCTTGGTAGCGCACTGTCATGGGGTGGCAGGGGTCGAGAGTTCGAATCTCTCCATACCGACCATTTAATTTATTTAAGTATTAAACACTTATAATTTAAATAAATTATAAGTAGCTTCACTGCTTACAGCTAATTCAGCTCGCTCATATGTGTAGTTATTAGATAAATCACTTTAATATGTAACAACATCCCTATCTTTTCCCTAACACACTAATGTGTAGCATAACTCTTAATCGTAAAACTTAAAACGTCAATTGATAACACAAGGCTCTAGGTGTAGGATTAAATGAGTTGCTCATTTACGATGATTAAATCTCATAGTTTAAAATTATCAATAACTACTAATAAGCCAAAAGATTGCAATACTAATCATCATCAACGCCGAAATCCTGCCTAATAATTGACCTTGCCCTCGAGCTAGTAGCAATCTGTTAATTTTTTGGCCTCCATAAGCATAGATGAGTAAATTTAAGCATTCAATTAGTGCGATCAAGCCTGTAAAAAGTAACGTTTGTAGACCCGATGGCAAAGCTGAGTTCATAAAAGGTGGCAGCAATGTCATTAGAAATAACCAGGACTTAGGGTTTGAAATCGAAACTAAGAAGCCGCGCAACATTAAATCAATGTTATCACTGTCAACTTGCACTGTAGCTGCATTAACTTTTGCATCCAGCCAAACATTAATACCCATCCATATAAGATAAAAAGCACCAACATATTTGAACAATTGCATAGCTGCGGGAAATTCAACCAGCACTTTGGTATAACCCAGTAGGGCTGTTAGAGCAATAAGTGATACCCCAAAAACCTCACCAAAAATGACCCAAACTGCCCTTTTTACGCCCAAGCTGGCACCGTAACTCAGGGCAAGCATCATAGACAAACCTGGTGACACTGAAATCAGGAAAAAGGTCGGAATAAATATCAACAACAACGCCCAATCAGACATCATGCTTCTTTTACTCGCTCAAGCACACCGGTCATAGACCTTAGGTACTTCAGTGCCTCAAAACTGAACCCCTGCTCGGCTATCCATGACTCGCTAAATGGCGGATAAATTAGTGAAGCGCCCTCATTGACTCGCTTTACCCAGTCTGGATTACCTAATGCGGCAGTACCAATAGCCACTAAATCTGCGCCACCAGCCAATGCCAACTTAGCGTCTTTTTCATCTTGAATTTTTCCTGCTACCATCATAGGAATATTGGCTGGATTAGCTTTACTTAACTCAGTCAACAAGTCAGTGCCAACCTTGCCGTTAACTGATTTAAAAGTATTGCCCATTGAATAATGCACATAATCAATTTCCTCAGCTGCCAGTAAACGGGTGACAGCTAACTGATTTTCTAGTTCGATCCCAACCACATTGGCATAACTTTCTGGCGATAGACGTACGCCTATCAGGAACTTACGTGGCATACGTGCACGAATCCCTCGCACTATTTCGATCAAAAACCGAGCTCTATTTTGTATACTGCCTCCCCACTGATCAGTGCGTCGATTAACTTGGGGATTGAGGAAGTTACATAGTAAAAAATTATGTGCTGCGTGCAATTCAACACCATGTAAGCCTGCGTCATAAGCTCGTTGCGATGATCGAACAAATGCCTCGATGAGCTCATGAATATCATTATCTTTCAGTTCCGTTACCCCCAGAGCATAACGGTCGCCTGGTTGCTCAGCGCTAGGCCCTGAAGGAGCACCTTCATTCAAATCAGGTAAAGCCCTTACTCCACCATGATGAAGCTGTACCAATACCTGCGCTTCATTTTCATCCGCTATTTTAGCTAAACGCGAAAAGGCATTCTGCTGCGAAAGCGTCATAAGTGCGGGTTGTCCTGACCAGCAACGACCACCAGGCAACACTTGAGTTGCCGCGGCAATAATTAAACCAAACCCGCCACGAATACAATTTGCAAGCCAATCAAGTTCAGCTTGACTTGGATCGCCATTGTCAGCACTCATGTTATGAGTAAGAGGCGCAAGTACTGCACGATTTTTAAGCTGCACTCCTGCTTGAAGAAATTCAAACGTATTATTTATATCTTTTTGCATGTCTTTAACCTGTTATGAAATGATATTTAGTACATTGTAACCAATGCCAAACAGGATATAATCAGAGCACCAGGAAATACATTAATGCCCAACAGGACATAACAATGAATAATCACAAAACAGATACTCTTTATCTTATGCGCCTGTTGGTCGCTATAGTTCGATTCGACTCGTTCGTCTTGGCGGCCGAGCATCTTGGCATAACGCCAAGTAAAGCCTCTAAAGACATTAAATATTTAGAACACACTTTAGGAACCGTATTACTCAACCGCACCACTCGAAAACTTCACCTCACAGATGCAGGTGAGCTGACCTTTAGCCAAGCAGAACAAATGATCACATTGCATGAGCAGTTAATTGATGGTTTACACAATCGACGCAACGCACTCAGTGGCGAGCTTCGCATCTCAGCCCCTACCTTGTGGGGTGAAATAATGCTCACGCCTATACTGCTTAAATTTCGCGCCGAACACCCTCAGGTACGTTTAATAACTGACTTCAGCAACCATAAATCTGACCTACATAGAGACAATATCCATGTGGTATTTCGCAGCACTGAGCTAAACAACGAACCCTATCTCGCTCGCTTCATTGCAAAAGATGAAATGGTATTGTGTGCAACTGACGCATACCTGTTACAGAATCCACCACTCAGTCATCCAGAGGACTTACAAGCGCATAGTCTAATCACTCGATGTAACGGATATTCACGCTATGAGCAATGGATCTTATTAAATGATGGCAAAGAGTTGATAGTGAATGTTGCCGGCGAATTGGCTTTTAGTGACAAAAAAGCAATCCACGCTGCGATGTTACAGGGAGTTGGAATAGCACAGCTACCTCGCTATCTAGTCGCCAGCAAATTAGAACAAGGAACAGTTCGTGAAGTATTACCAGCCTTTCGCCCAAAGGGCGCACGTTTTTACGCCCTTTATACCCAGCGACGCGCTGAGTCAGCCTTAGTGACTCATTTTGTAGAGTATGTTACTCAATCACTAGGTGAAAAACTAAATTAGCCGTAGAGTTGTATCTTACATAATATTTTTCTATTTTAAGTTATGCTGACTTTTTATGTATGAAAAGCAAATATATTAACAAAAACCACTAAGTAGAAGGATTTACTGATGCCAGGTGCCTTTGCACACATTACTGCGGCTAACTTAGCTACTGAGAATAACGCCCTGATTGGAATGAATATTCCTACCAAAGCAAAGCTGATATTAAGTCAAAATCAAAAATACCTTGAGTTAGGCTGTGTATCGCCTGACTACCCTTATTTAGCTGTGGGTAATTCAGAGCAAAATAAATGGGCTGATTTAATGCATTATCACAATACCGGTGATGTAATTAAAGAAGCAGTAAAGTATTGCAAAAATCTAGAGGGATCAGCGCAAGAAAAATGCTTTGCTTGGCTGTGTGGTTATATGTCGCATGTTGCAGCTGATATCACCATTCATCCGGTGGTCGAGCTTAAAGTGGGCCCGTATGAGCAAAACCAAACTGATCACCGCACTTGTGAAATGAATCAAGACGCTTACATTTGGCCAAAGTTAAACTTGGGTGAAATTGGCCTTGCTGAACGCGTTGAGCTGAATATCGGCTCGTGTACCAACCAGAATAATTGCCTTGATGAAAATATTAAACAACTATGGCAGCATGTTTTATCGCATATCCACCCAGATTACGCACAATCAGCAGCTCCTGACTTTGATGCGTGGCATTCAGGCTTTCAACTGGTTGTTGATCATGCTGAAGAAGGATATCGGCTTTTTCCATGGGCAAGGCATGTTGCGGCAAACAATGGGCTACTCTACCCTCGCCAAGATGAGATTAATTACACTTACATTGAGCAGCTTAATACTCCAAATGGCCCAATGCACTACGACGACATTTTTAATTTAGCGGTTAAAAATATACAGTATTTTATATCGATTATTGATAATGCTATTTTTAATGATGAAGAGTGCTGGCAAATTTGTAATTGGAATTTAGACAACGGTAAAGACGAAAATGGCAACTTAACCGCTTGGAATATTTAAAATGAAATACTTAACTCTAATCTTAGTAATTGTTTTATCTGTGGGCTGCTCTAGCCTAGCTAATGCACATGATCCAGAAAAGATGGCTGATCTTGCATCACAACTAAAAGATATTTCAGCCGCGGTTGATGGCACATTAAAGTTCAGCACCAAAACCTATACTGATCCGCAAGCATTACTAATGGCTGCTATCAACAGCAATAAAAACAACCTCATCCCTTTTGAGGGCTATCAGTTAAAAGTTTTCATTCAAGATAAAAATGCCGTTTTATTACTTTGTGAGGATGACATTTTACTTATTGAAGATGCCGGTTGTACTGCGCCATCCGATATCCAGCATTGGCAATCAATTGACACTCAAGCCTGTAAAGTTACTATCAACGCCAGCAAAATTTGTAAGCGTTAAAAAATTGCGATTTATTCTTTTTTATAAAGTTTAATTAGGCCAACTTATTTTTTAAATACAATGTTTACCTTCATTAATAAAAGGAATTTCAATGAATAACAAAATAACCAAGGTACTTATATTTTGTATCGCCCCCCTAATATGTGTATTTAACCTACACGCAGAGCCTTTGCTTTCCCCCTATCCAAGTGCCAAGCTGGAGAACTCCGTTATTTTAGCGGGTGAAGAAACTCGCCTTGTTACAAAGTTTGTTGCTACAGCTGAAAAGTCTCAACAATTTGAGTATAAAAAATTCATTGGTGATACAGGCCATTACGCTTATACGATAAAAAATGTTGCTTCGTTAAAGGTAACAAAAAATTATGAAAGTGCGTTAAGTGATGCTGGTTTTAAAGTGGTTTATACATGTTCTTTAAGTGATTGTTATTCAGGAGATAAACGTGAACAAAGAAAATTATTAGCTGAAAAGTCTAGCTACTTTAACCCTAGTAATCAATTCCAACAACCTCACTATATTTTCGCCACAAAAGGGGATGAGTCCCCCGATGCTGCTATTTCGTTATTTGTTGGTCAGTATAAAAATACGACGCGAGTATTATTAACCACAGTGGATATAAGAGACATTGAATCAGGACTTGTCACT
Organism: Pseudoalteromonas sp. SG44-17; assembly: GCF_014164235.1. Classification (NCBI taxonomy): domain Bacteria; kingdom Pseudomonadati; phylum Pseudomonadota; class Gammaproteobacteria; order Alteromonadales; family Pseudoalteromonadaceae; genus Pseudoalteromonas; species Pseudoalteromonas sp. SG44-17. The sequence goes on from NZ_JACJEV010000001.1 coordinate 274,466, forward strand.
GCCAATTTTGACGCATTTACCAAACACAATAGTAAACAGATAACCAAGGCACCGCGTAAAGATAAAGGGGGCTCAGCAGATCATCCATTAATAAGTCGCTACCCTAGTAGTTATATTGAAGATTACAAACAGGTTGATTATGAAGAATTCAGCATTCCTGTTGGTATTGTTGATACAAAAACTAACACACTCCCAATGCTAGACGTTACCGGAGACTTAACCCAAATTACTTATGTCGTAAACAGGGTGTCAACGCTAAAAATTTATCATAATTATCTAAGTGCTTTAGTAAAAGAAGGGTTTGAAACGGTATTCTCTTGTCAAAAAGATTCATGCAGTGGTAATACCAGAGATAGGTTAATCCGTGAGGATTTACAAAAGTTAGGGGATAAACTCGCTGTAAAACAAGCTTATAATTACTGGCGCCAACCTCGATACCAAGTTATGAAAAGTACTGTTGAGGGCCAAACTACCTATGTAGCTTTTTTTATAGGTAACTATGAAGGCGATTCTCGTATTCAGCTTGTAGTGATGCAGAGCGAGCCATTATTAACTGGGTTAATAGAGACAAATAGCGATAAAGTGTTAGAGCAACTTAAGCAAAAAGGTAAAGCCTCAATCTATGGGGTGTTATTTGACTACGATAAAGCGGTCATAAAGCCTGAATCTAAACAATCATTGGATGTCATTGCGCAAGTTTTAGAAAAAAATAAGGCATTGAGTTTGTATGTTGTTGGTCACACAGATGATAAAGGCTCTGCTGAATATAATTTAGACCTTTCTAAACGTCGGGCTGATGCGGTAGTTAAAGCTTTAATTGCTGACTATGGTATCGCTAAAACAAGATTAATACCTCAAGGTGTTGGCCCCTATTCTCCCGCAGCCACTAACAAAAACGAATTAGGTCGAGAGCTGAATCGGCGTGTTGAATTAGTCGAAAGGTTATCTGATTCAAAATAATTACGTATCGCGAAAAATGCATATTAACGCCATTGCCTTAATATGCATCTTTATCACCAATTAGGTACGAAGTTCTATTGCAAAGTGGTCACTAGGCTCGCATTGAAGACTAAGCCTTTATCTATAGTGGCTTTAAAACTGCAAAACGCGCCATTCACTAAACATAAATTGGGTGCAACATGTCCGATATCAGCGTCGATGATAACTGGGAATAAACAATTACCTAACGCAAGCTCAAGGGCTTGGTAATAATCAATGTCTTGCTCTGGAGAGCTAAGCAAAGCACTACGCCCCAGAATAATACCGTTAATATCAGCAAACACACCATTTAACCGCAAAGCCATTAAAGTACGGGCCACTGCTGTAGGTGAAAGCTCTGCATTTTCTAAATAAAGTAGTAAACCTTCTGGCGCATATGTTTGCTTAAAGTTATGCAGATCAAGATATGGAGAAGCCAGTAACACGTTAAGTGAGTCTAGACAGCCACCAAATAACCGCCCCGTCAGCTCTACTTGCCTTGAGTCTTGATAGTTTAGGCAGCGCCATTGACTCGGCTGAGTATAATCAAATAATGCATCTGGCTCTTTTGCGTAATCAATCACTTTATTCTGATAATACTTGGCAGGCACCTGTTCGAAATAGCTATTTTTCTCAAGCGCCAGAACATCAAAAACTTGCAAGCAGTAGTTGTCTTCCTCGTTAGGATGTAATTGCATTAGATTTGCAGCATGAAGTGTTACCCAACCACATCGCACTGTAAGCATACAGGCAAACGTGCTCACATCTGAAAAACCTACTAACCACTTTGGCTTGGCAGACTTAACCGCATTAAAATCAATATACTGAAGTATTTCCATGGCAAGCTCACCACCCCACGGCGGCATAATTGCGGCAATGCTGTCATCTAGTAAGAACGCCATTAGCTCATCAGCGCGTTGTTTTGCTGGGCTACTTTGTTGTCTTAAGCATTTACCCTCGACTACTTGGTAGCCACGGCGTGTTAAGCCAGAAAGTACGCGTTCCAAACGTGGGTGAAAGATGCTCTCAACACCGGATGAAAATGCGCAAATGGCAATTTTATCGCCGTTTTTTAATGCGTCAGGAAAAGTAATAGCTGTCATCAACATCTGCAAATTATCAATATGTTAGCTTAACGTACCCAATTTATTAAGAAATGTCGAGATTGTTTATGGCATAAAAAAACCGATGCAAGCATCGGTTTTTAAAAACGTGAAAATGAGTAAAGTAATTAAATGTACTCAACCTCAATGATTTCGTATTCCACGTCGCCTTTCGGGGTTTTAATGATCACAGCATCATCTGCTTGTTTACCAATTAAACCACGGGCAATCGGTGAATTAACCGAAATACGGTTATCTTTAATACTTGCTTCATCATCACCAACAATTTGGTATTTAACTTCAGCATCAGTCTCAACATTAACGATTGTTACTGTGGTACCAAAAATAACTTTACCCGTATTTGGTAGTTTAGTCACATCAATGATTTGTACATTTGAAAGCTTAGCTTCAATTTCTTGAATACGGCCTTCGCAAAAACCCTGTTGCTCACGCGCTGCGTGATATTCAGCGTTTTCTTTTAAGTCACCATGTTCACGTGCAACTGCAATATCAGATACAATTTTTGGACGGGTAACTGTTTTTAATTCGTTAAGTTCTTTGCGCATTAAATCTGCGCCACGAACTGTCATCGGAATTGTTTGCATACTTTTCTCACTTAATCCCAAGGCCGATAAACGGCCTTGGCACATTTCCTTAGTTCAATCGCAGGTGTAGTTCTTGAACTGACGTCACTTTGCTGCGGTCGTCTGCTTGGTTAGCAGTACAGTTAGCAAATGCCGCATTCAAGGTCGTTGTATAGTTAGTTTTGTGTTGCAATGCACCACGACGTAACACCTTCGAATCTTCGATCGCTTGGCGACCTTCGGTAGTATTAACGATATAGCTATACTCGCCATTTTTGATTCTATCAAGAATGTGCGGGCGACCTTCAAATACTTTGTTTACACGACGTACTGCAATACCAGCATCTTCAAGTGCAGCGGCTGTGCCACCTGTTGCATCTAGTTCAAAACCTAGGTCTGTCATGGTTTTAGCTAGTTCAACAATACGTGGCTTATCGCTATTACGCACAGATAGTAACGCGCGGCCACCGCGTGGTAAAGTGTTGCTTGCACCTAATTGTGCTTTTGCAAAGGCTTCGGCGAATGTATCACCGACACCCATTACTTCACCAGTAGAGCGCATTTCAGGGCCACGGATAGGATCCACACCTTGGAACTTAGCAAATGGCAATACCACTTCTTTTACGCTGTAGTAAGGTGGTATCACTTCTTTAGTAATGCCTTGGCTTGCTAAAGATTGACCCGCCATACAACGTGCCGCTACTTTTGCAAGTGCCACACCGGTCGCTTTTGATACGAACGGTACCGTACGCGCTGCACGTGGGTTTACTTCGATTAAGTACACTTTGCCATCTTTAACAGCAAACTGTGTATTCATCAAACCAACAACGCCAAGCTCCAGTGCCATGTCAGTTACTTGCTTGCGCATTACGTCTTGCACTTCTTGTGATAACGAATGGGCTGGTAATGAACAGGCTGAGTCACCTGAGTGAACACCCGCTTGTTCAATGTGTTCCATGATGCCGCCGATGATCACTTGCTCGCCGTCGCAAATTGCGTCAACGTCAACTTCAATCGCGTTATCTAAGAAACGGTCAAGTAGTACTGGTGCTTCATTTGATGCAGATACGGCTTCGGTCATGTAACGACGTAAGTCTTGCTCGTCATACACGATTTCCATTGCGCGACCACCTAGTACATACGAAGGACGCACAACCAGTGGGAAACCAATTTCAGCTGATTTTAAAATCGCTTCTTCAGTTGAAGTAACAGTAGCATTTTCAGGCTGAAGCAGGTTTAAACGCTCAACAAGTTGTTGGAAACGCTCACGGTCTTCTGCACGGTCAATCGCATCTGGTGAAGTACCAATTACTGGCACGCCGTTAGCTTCAAGTTCACGGGCAAGTTTAAGTGGTGTTTGACCACCGTATTGCACGATTACACCAACAGGCTTTTCTACACGTACGATTTCAAGTACGTCTTCAAGGGTAATTGGTTCAAAGTATAAACGGTCTGACGTATCGTAGTCGGTAGAAACCGTTTCAGGGTTACAGTTAACCATGATAGTTTCGTAACCGTCTTCACGTAGTGCAAGGGCTGCGTGAACACAACAGTAATCAAATTCAATACCTTGGCCAATACGGTTAGGACCGCCACCAATAACCATGATTTTATCACGATCAGATGGGTTAGCTTCACACTCTTCATCGTACGTTGAGTACATGTATGCAGTATCAGAGCTAAACTCTGCAGCGCACGTATCAACGCGCTTGTATACTGGCACGATGTTTAATAAATGACGCTTTTTACGAATTTCAGCTTCAGACACACCGGCAATTTCAGCGATACGAGGGTCAGCAAAACCTTTACGTTTTAACTTACGAAGGAAATCAGCGCTTAAGCCAGCCATGCCCACTTCGGCAATTTTAGCTTCGTCTTTTAAGATGTCTTCAATCTGTACTAAGTACCAACGGTCAACTTTCGTTAACTGAAACACTTCTTCAACGCTCATGCCGTGACGCATTGCATCAGCAATGTACCAAATACGCTCAGCGCCTGGCTCACGTAATTCACGGATGATTTTCTCTTTCGCTTTCGGGTCGTCAAGTGCCACGATTGGGTTGAAACCCGTTGCGCCAACTTCCAGACCACGTAATGCTTTTTGTAACGACTCTTGTTGGTTACGACCAATCGCCATTACTTCGCCTACAGATTTCATTTGCGTGGTTAAACGGTCGTTTGCACCAGCAAATTTTTCAAAGTTAAAGCGAGGAATTTTTGTGACTACATAGTCGATTGATGGCTCGAACGACGCAGGTGTTTTACCACCGGTGATGTCATTTTGTAGCTCATCAAGTGTGTAGCCTACCGCTAGCTTAGCAGCGATTTTAGCAATCGGGAAACCGGTTGCTTTTGAAGCAAGTGCTGATGAACGTGATACACGTGGGTTCATCTCGATAATAACCATACGGCCGTCATCTGGATTAACACCAAACTGTACGTTTGAGCCACCTGTTTCAACACCAATTTCACGCAGTACTGCCATAGAGGCATTACGCATTAGTTGGTATTCTTTGTCAGTTAATGTTTGCGCAGGAGCAACGGTGATTGAATCGCCAGTATGAACACCCATTGGGTCAAAGTTTTCAATTGCACAAACGATAATGCAGTTGTCGTTTTTGTCACGCACAACTTCCATTTCGTACTCTTTCCAACCGATCAATGATTCATCAATCAATAGCTCGCTGGTTGGAGAAAGGTCTAAACCGCGTTCACAAATTTCTTCAAACTCTTCTAAGTTATACGCCACACCGCCGCCGGTGCCGCCCATAGTGAAAGAAGGTCGAATAATACACGGTAATCCAATGCGTGTGATGATGTCTTTTGCTTCATCCATTGAATGAGCAATTTCAGCACGCGGGCATTCTAAACCGATATTTCTCATTGCGATGTCGAAACGTTCGCGGTTTTCTGCTTTGTCGATTGCATCAGCTGTTGCGCCAATTAGCTCAACACCGTGCTTTGCCAATACACCGTGCTTGTCTAGTTCTAGCGCACAGTTTAATGCGGTTTGACCACCCATTGTAGGTAGCACTGCATCTGGCTTTTCTTTTTCAATGATTTTTTCTACCACTTCCCAATGAATTGGCTCGATGTAGGTCGCATCAGCCATATCAGGATCGGTCATAATTGTTGCAGGGTTTGAGTTAACTAAAATAACTCGATAGCCTTCTTCTCTAAGTGCTTTACACGCTTGAGCACCAGAGTAGTCAAATTCACAGGCTTGGCCGATTACAATCGGGCCTGCGCCTAGGATAAGAATGCTTTTTATGTCGGTACGTTTTGGCATTGTTACTCCGGTTTAATTAGTTGTTACGCGCTTGCATCAAATCGATGAAGTGGTCAAATAATGGGGCTGCATCGTGTGGACCTGGGCTTGCTTCAGGGTGACCTTGGAAGCTAAAAGCAGGTTTGTCGGTGCGGTGAATACCTTGCAACGTTCCGTCAAATAACGATTTATGCGTAGCACGAAGGTTATCTGGTAACGTTGTTTCATCGGCAGCAAAACCATGGTTTTGCGCAGTGATCATTACTACGTTACGGTCTAAATCTTTCACTGGGTGGTTACCACCGTGATGACCAAACTTCATTTTCACTGTTTTTGCACCCGAGGCAAGGGCTAACAATTGGTGACCTAAACAGATACCAAAAATAGGAATTTCAGTTTCTAAAAAGGCTTTAATTGCTTCAATGGCGTAAGTACACGGTTCAGGATCGCCCGGGCCATTCGATAAGAAGATACCATCTGGGTTAAGTGCTAACACGTCAGCTGCCGAGGTTTGTGCAGGTACAACGGTTAATTTACAACCACGGTCTACAAGCATACGTAGAATATTACGCTTCACACCGAAATCATAAGCAACAACGTGAAACTTTTCATCGGCTGCGTTTAGAGTTTTGAACCCTGCGCCTAATGTCCAGCTTGATTCACGCCACTCGAAATTTTCCTTGGTTGATACTACTTTCGCTAAATCCATACCTTTTAAGCCTGGGAAGGCTTGCGCAGCTGCGAGCGCTTGGTTTTCATCTAATTCGTCACCTGCAATAATACAACCGTTTTGAGCGCCTTTATCGCGCAAAATACGGGTAAGCTTACGGGTGTCGATGTCTGCAATACCTAAGATATTACGTTCTTTTAAGTAATCATCTAACGATTGCTCGTTACGGAAATTACTTGCTAGCAGTGGCAAATCACGGATCACTAGGCCTTTAGCCCAAATGTGACTCGCTTCTTCGTCTTCGCTGTTAGTACCCGTATTACCTATGTGTGGGTACGTCAAAGTTACGATTTGTTCCGCGTATGAAGGGTCAGTCAGAATTTCCTGATAACCAGTCATTGATGTATTGAATACTACTTCACCGACAGACATGCCGTCAGCGCCGATTGCAGTACCGCGAAACACTGTGCCGTCTTCTAGAACTAACAGAGCGGATTTAGTCAAGTTAACCTCCTAACAGTAAAAAACGGGAGTAAAGTCATTTGCTTTACTACCCGTTTATAGCGATTGGAAACACGCAATTATGAATTTTTGGCAAATTAGCGCTATTTTATAGTAATTTGCCTTTTAGGTCTAACCCTATTTCAATAATCAGTAAAAATAAGCCCTATAAGCCAAAAAAGCCACCAAACACCCAAAAAAGTAACTAAACTACTTCAAGTCGAGGACATCTTGCATGTCATAAAGTCCTGCAGGCTTATTTTTCAACCAGCCCGCAGCTCTTACTGCGCCTAATGCAAAGGTCATTCGAGAACTTGCTTTATGAGTTAATTCAAGCCTTTCGCCAGAAGTTGCGAAATATGCGGTATGTTCACCAACTATATCTCCGCCTCGGAGCACCGAATAACCAATTTCATTTTGCGATTTTTCTGTTTCTACTCGGCTGCGATCAAATACCGCAACCTCATCATGCACCCACCCTTTTGCATCGGCAATTGCCTCACCAATGGCAAGTGCAGTGCCTGATGGCGCATCTATTTTATGGCGATGATGCGCTTCAAAAATTTCGATATCTAAATCATCACCAAATTTAGTGGCGGCGGTTTGCACTAAATTCAACAGTAAATTTACGCCTACGCTGTAATTTCGCGCAAACACAATTGGAATCTGCTTGGCAGCCGTTTGTAACGCCAGCATATCGTCGTCATTTAAACCGGTGGTGCCAATCACCATCGGGATATTTTGTGCAACAGCTGTTTTTAAATGCTCACGCATACCCGCTGGGAGCGTAAAATCAATCAGTACGTCGGTATTGTCAACGTTGCGTTCATCACTAAAATTAATTGTCGCAGGTGCTGCGCTATTTAATTGATTAACGGCAATATTTAATAAGGGAGAACTGCTGCGTACATAGGCTGCACTAAGCTCGGTATGATTATTTTTGTGAGCGGCTTCAATTAATGCCAACCCCATTCTTCCGTTTGCGCCAAATACGCCTATTCGATTCATATTAATAACCTATGCATTTTTGAGTTGGCTAGATTTTATCTAAAACTCGTGTAATAGTCAGGTAAGCCTTTTAAAAAATAATAATAACAGATACCCATAGACTTTAGCCATCTATACATTTAAACTTCTTTCTTTGCGCCGATTTGGTCTTTGGCTTGCGGGCGCTGTTGAGGTACTTATCATTGTGGTAGGTATGACAACTAAATTCAGCTAAAAGAGGGATGTTTTGGCTGTGTTAGTTGTGCAAGAAGTTATCTAACGAGGAATATGATGCAGCCATCATTTAATAAAACAACAGCAAAACTATCTTTGCTCCCCCTATTAACCTTTGTGGCCTTATTTTTAGGTGCTGGTTTATACCTGCAATCACAAGGGGTCGATTACGCTTTTTATCAGCTCCCTGCCCCTGTTGCTATTTTACCGGCGATTATGCTGGCGTTTATGTTAAATAAGAACACCATTAACCACAGTGTAGAAACCTTTATAAAAGGTGCCGGTCACAACAACATCATTACCATGTGCTTAATTTATTTACTTGCTGGGGCATTTTCTGCCGTCGCAGGTGCAACAGGCGGCGTGGATGCGGTTGTTAACGCCGGTTTATCACTTATTCCACCAGCATTACTTTTACCGGGCTTATTTTTAATTGCAGCGGTAGTTTCTACGGCCATGGGTACTTCAATGGGTACTATCGGAGCGATTGGCCCGATTGCGTATGCGGTCTCTATTAAAACCGGTATTGATCCAGCATTAATGGCCGGTACGATTGTGTCAGGTGCGATGTTTGGCGATAACTTATCAATTATTTCTGATACCACCATTGCTGCAACGCGTACCCAAGGCTGTGAGATGAAAGATAAATTCCGTGAGAATTTAAAAATCGCATTGCCAGCAGCTATCCTCACTATTGGTTTATTATTCTTTTTAACTCCTGCGGCTCAAGCAGTAGAAACTAAAGATTACGATATTCTATTAGTACTACCTTATGCATTTATTTTAGTACTAGCGGTGATGGGCTTTAATGTATTTGTGGTGCTGTTCAGCGGTATTATATTTGCGGCACTGATGGGCTTTACTGGCAGTTATGAAGGTGCCAGCTTTGTAAAAGACATTTATAAGGGCTTTACTGATATGCAAGAAATATTCTTGCTGTCGATGTTTATTGGTGGCTTATCAGAGTTTATTCGCATTAACGGTGGCCTTGATTATATCGCGCAAAAGATTCAAGCCATTACTAAAGTCATTGCAAAATGGCACAGAAAAGTGGCAGATCAACTTGGTATTGCCGCGTTAGTTATGACCAGCAACGTATGTATAGCGAATAATACCGTGTCGATTATTGTTGCCGGTCCTATCGCCAAAAAACTTGCCGATGATGGTGAGATCAGCGGTAAGCGTTCAGCAAGCTTACTGGATATTTTCGCCTGTGTTACGCAAGGATCTCTCCCTTATGGTGCACAAGCGTTACTACTTGGCGCAACATTTAAAATTAGCCCGTGGCAAGTATCAACCTCATCTTACTACTGCTTTATATTGGCATTTACTGCTATAGCTGTAATTTGCCTACGCCGAAATAAGGCATAAATACTTAAGCAGATGCGCTCACGTTTGGGCGTATCTGCTATACTTTGCACTTTACTCCCCATTAAACATATAGTTATGAATATAAAATCAACATTATCTTTATTCGCCCTTTGTGCAGTTAGTACATCTAGCTTTGCTGCAAATTGGAGCGCAACGCAACTACATTTAAACTACGGCGATTTTAAAAACCCATTTACTGAACAAGAAGCAGGTACATCAATCGCTTCACTGCAACACGCCTCTGGCTATGACTATGGTGATAACTTTTTCTTCATAGATTACATTAATGATAATGTTGATGATGGCTATCAAGACCGTGACTTTTATGGCGAATGGTATTCAACTTTTAGCCTTTCTAAAATAACCGGTAATGACTTTTCGTTTGGCGCTATTGCTGACGTTGGATTAACAGCGGGCTTTAACGCCGCAGGTGATGCTAAGGTATTGAAGTATTTACCCGGTGTTAAAGTAAATTGGCAAGCGCCAGGATTTAGTTTTTTATCAACCCTAGTTACGGCCTATATAGATGATAACGAGGGTGTTGCGCGTGGCGGCGCGCCTATTGAAACTAACAGCTGGATGCTAGATGTTGCATGGGGTTACCCGTTTTCGATTGGTTCACAAAAATTTAATATAACTGGCCATGTTGAATATATTGCTGAGCGCGAAAATGAATTTGGTGAAGATGTTAAGGCGTGGATCTTAGCGCAGCCTATCATTACTTGGGACTTGGGTAATGCCATCAGCATGAAAGAAAACACCTTACTACTTGGCCTTGAGTGGCAATATTGGCACAACAAGCTAGGGACCGATACCACTGAGTCGGTACCGCAATTTCATGTTGAGTGGACGTTTTAATAGTTAGCGAGAATAATAAAGCGCGATATCAATTGTATTGCGCTTTTTTTACTTACCATGAACACAGATCACGTTAGCTTTATTTCATAAACACCTAAACGCTGCTGTTGCTGATTAGCAAGGAAGATTGATGTCTCTTTTTGATAATATTTAAATTGTGCGCCTGCGCGTTGCACAACCTTTATACTCGCTAAGTTTTCCTCTAAACAACAAAACTCAATCACTTTTGCATGACTATTATTTTTTATATAAGGCACTATTTTAGTAAGCACTTGATTCATGGCTCTTTGCCCGCGTGCAAAATCAGCTAACCAATAACCGCATTCAGCACCCTTACTGTCAGGATCAATGTGTTTAATACCAAATACACCGCTTAAGCGATCCTCTATATATACCGCAAACCACTGAGAACCTGCTTTACCGCTGTGTAGTCGTTCATATATATAACGTTTAGTTGAATTAACATCTATTACGTAATCCACCCAAGGTAAAAATTGACTCAGATTTTCCCGACTATCGGCGATAACTTGGTAAAGTTCAACTGCGTGACTAATATCTAATGGCTTTAAAGTTATTGAATCTGAAATCACCAGTTCCATTTAGTCAGCCTCAACTACTTTTGCTAAACGCATATGTAGCAGCGGAAACGGCTTTCCTTGACCATCTAATTCAGAGCGCCCTATTTGCTCAAACCCTCTACTTAAATAAAAACCATGGGCTTTAGGGTTTTGCTCGTTAACATCAACATGAGTTGCCGCTAAATTATCAATCGCGTAATTAATTAAGAACGTGCCAACCCCCTTCGCAAAGAAAGTCGGCTCAACAAACAGCATTTCAATATTGCCGCCAGCAACGCCAATAAACCCAATTATTTTTCCACTGTTGTCTTTACAACAAAAAAGACTAACAGCATCAAAATAATGTGCCAAAATCAATGGTTTCAGTTCATCTATGTGTTGTTGGGTTAAAAAGTCATGGGTATGAGAAACGCAAGCCTCCCAGATCTCAATTAAAGAGGCGTAATCTTTTTGCTCGGCGGATTTAATAAGCATTGTTAGTTCCTTTGAATATTAAAATAACCATCATCAGTTTTGCAAAAATATTGTAGCGGAGTTGGGCAACAGCTCCGAGGCTAAATCAACAAAAAGCAGCGTAAACGCTGCTTTTATAGTACTTACATTTTAGTCTCTAACTTTGCGTTAAATAAAACGCTTAATAATAAAATCAACTTTGACACGCTTGGCTTGCCCCAGCAATTTTTTAACCGCTGGCGGGTAATCGTCCATGGTTTCTAAATCTTCGGCACCGTTTAAACGACGACAGTGTTGTAATATCTCGGCTCTTTCATTGTCGATTGCTGGCATGAGACTTTGCTCAGGATCTTCTAATAAAATGCCATTTTCGATATCTAATCCCCAGGCACGAGGATTTAAATTATGACCACTCAATAAATGATATTTACGATCAGCACAAATACCTTTCAAATGAAATGAGTTACTTTCATGCTGCCACAAATACACATTTAAATTACCGTTAATAATATGGCGCTTTTGCGATTTTAAAAATTTATGCAAAATCGTTTCATACAAGTATGGCAAAGCACCTATTTTACTAAATGGTTCACTTGGTGGCAGGTAAAAATCATTCGCCGTTTTATCGCCTACTACGATTGTTACTTGCTTGCCCTGTTTTAGTAAGCGGCGCAAGGAACGCATTAACGGTGCAGGAAAATTAAAGTATGGGGTATACAGCACTAACTCTTGCTCGGTGGCATCAAATAAGGATTTGATCACACGATTAAGCTCGTTATTACGTCGTCCCAGTCCTAAAAATAGTCGCACGCCAAGTGCTTGCTCATTTTGCTCCACACTGTGAGCGTAGTTAGCTTGCTTTAATGAACGCATCAATTGTTTTTGTGCGATTTTAATATCATTAAACTTTGTTAAAGGCCGCACATCAATACGTGGAACGGCTTCAGAACTCAACAATTCATGTTCAATAAAGTCAATCACAGAATCACATAGTGAGGCCTGCTCGACTAAAAAATAGCGATCTAACCGGTAGCGCTCTTGATACTGCAAATACACATTATTTAAACTCGCACCGCTGTAAAGCAGCGTATCATCAATTACAAAACCTTTTAAATGCAGCACCCCAAAAAGTTCTTTTGCTTTTACTGGTACGCCAAAAATTTGTACATTTGATTGATATTTTTCTTGATATTCACAATATAAACTGGCGTTACCATCTGACTTTGCCGCACCAATTAAACCGCGTTGGGCACGATGAAAGTCAACCAACACTTTTACATCTAATGCGGGGTTTGCTAATGAAGCCTGATGTAACGCTGCTAACACTTCACGCCCTGCTTCATCATCTTGCAGATAAAGTGTCGTAATATAAATACGTGTTTTTGCCTGCGCAATCAGTGCTAGTAAATGCGTGCGATATTCTTGTGCATTGGTTAAGACGTTAACGTCTTTTGAAGTCAACCCGTACGCGGGTTTTTCCTGCCAAAATAACATAATTGCCTATTCACTTAGGTCACCCTTAATCAGGGTCACAAATCAAAATTAGTTAAAACATATCAAAAAAACACAGTTTGGTCATGAATTAACGTCGCATGCGGAGTTAATACTGAATTAATAGCTCAGATATCATACAAATCGTACACTTATCATGATTCTAGTACACAATATTTGACAGCTTTGTGATTTAGAAAAAAAAATAATCGCCGCTTTTATTTACTTCCCTCTTGTTTCTCTTAAAATCGAGCGCATTAATACGCTATTAAACGTTTAGGATATAAAAACATGAGTGAAGTAAAACATTGTAAGTTGCTAATTTTAGGATCTGGACCTGCGGGTTACACTGCAGCAGTTTACGCAGCACGCGCAAATTTAAACCCGGTATTGATCACCGGTATGCAACAAGGCGGTCAACTTACAACAACGACTGAAGTTGAAAACTGGCCGGGCGATGCTCACGGTTTAACAGGTCCAGCATTAATGGATCGTATGAAAGAGCATGCCGAGCGTTTTGAAACTGAAATTGTCTTTGATCACATACACACTGTTGATGTATCTAAGCGCCCTTTCACGCTAACTGGCGACCAAGGTACTTACACGTGTGATGCGCTGATCATTGCAACGGGTGCATCTGCTAAGTACTTGGGCCTAGAGTCTGAAACTAACTTCCAAGGCCGTGGTGTGTCAGCATGTGCAACCTGTGATGGTTTTTTCTATAAAGGTCAAAAAGTTGCGGTTGTTGGCGGTGGTAATACCGCGGTTGAAGAAGCGCTTTATTTATCGAACATTGCTGATGAAGTACATGTAATTCACCGTCGTGATAGCTTCCGCAGTGAAAAAATCTTAGCCGATCGCCTCGCTGAAAAAGCAGCAAACGGTAACGTAGTCATGCATTATAACCGTACGCTTGATGAAGTACTGGGCGACCAAATGGGTGTTACCGGTGTTCGTATCAAGGATGCAAACTCAGAAGCCACTGAAGAAATTGATTTAGCGGGCGTATTTATTGCAATTGGTCATAAACCAAATACTGATATGTTTGTTGGCCAACTTGAAATGAAAGATGGCTACTTAGTGGTTGAGTCAGGCCTAAACGGCAATGCAACACAAACAAGTGTACCAGGTGTTTTTGCTGCAGGTGATGTGTCTGATCATATCTACCGTCAAGCAATCACTTCTGCTGGTACTGGCTGTATGGCAGCACTTGATGCTGAGCGTTTCTTAGATAACCTATAAGTTTACACAACATATAGTAAGGGCTGAATTTTCAGCCCTTTTTTTTGGCCAAAAATTATAAAGGCTCATCCAACACCGAAAAGTACTCATTGCAGTCGCATCAACATTCACCACGCTTATACTCGGAATCAATCATATTTATACAATTAATGGCTTAGGTGCGATAGGATCTAAGTTCGAGCAATGAATATCGTCAAAGTATAGTAAGTAAAACTAGCTATAATTATAGTTAGGCAGAAAAGCTTTATTCATTTAGGCATTACTAGAGACTGTAAAATCAGTTAAAATGCTTAACTTCATATCAAGTAAAATACCGAGAGTTTTCTATGAGTTTGTATACAAAATATATGGAAGAAATCCAAACCCGTAAAACGGAGCTTGGATTAAACCCACAACCAATCGATAGCGCTGAACTAGTATCAGAAATCATTAATCAAATTAAAGATACTAATAACGAGCACCGTAAAGATTCACTGCATTTCTTTATTTTTAATACATTACCAGGAACAACCAGTGCTGCGGGCGTTAAAGCACAGTTTCTAAAAGAAATTATTTTGGGTGAAGAGCAAGTTGCAGAGATCACTCCAGAATTCGCATTTGAACTGCTTTCACACATGAAAGGCGGCCCGTCAATTGAAATGCTAATTGATTTAGTATTTGCTGATGACGCAACAATCGCAGCACAAGCGGCTGAAGTACTTAAGACTCAAGTATTCTTATACGATGCAGATATGGCTCGCATAAAAGCGGCATACGAAGCAGGCAATGCAATTGCTAAAGAATTACTAGAGAGCTTCGCACAAGCTGAATTCTTCACAAAATTACCTGACATCGAAGAAAAAATCGATGTAGTAACCTATATCGCCGGTGAAGGCGACATCTCAACTGATTTACTGTCTCCAGGTAACCAAGCACATTCACGCGCTGACCGTGAACTACACGGTAAATGCATGATCACTGAAGAAGCACAGCAAGAAATTGTTGCGCTTCAAAAGAAACACCCTAACGCTAAAGTAATGCTTATTGCTGAAAAAGGCACGATGGGCGTTGGTTCATCTCGTATGTCTGGTGTGAATAACGTAGCACTTTGGGCGGGTAAACAAGCAAGCCCATACGTTCCTTTCATCAATATTGCACCTGTTGTTGCAGGTACCAATGGTATTGCGCCAATCTTCTTAACAACCGTTGATGTAACTGGCGGTATTGGTCTTGACCTTAAAAACTGGGTTAAAAAAGTAGACGCAAACGGCAATACAGTGACTGATGACAATGGTGATGCAGTGCTTGAAGAAGCGTACTCTGTTGCTACCGGTACTGTGTTAACAATCAATACTAAAGAGAAAAAGCTTTATAACGGTGATAAAGAACTTGTTGATATTTCATCAGCATTCACACCGCAAAAAGTTGAATTCATGAGAGCCGGTGGTTCTTACGCTGTTGTATTCGGTAAAAAACTACAAACGTTTGCTGCTGAAACACTCGGCATTGAAACTCCACTTGTGTATGCACCTTCAAAAGAAATTTCACATGAAGGCCAAGGCTTAACAGCGGTTGAAAAAATCTTTAACCGTAATGCAGTAGGTGTACTATCAGATACGCCACTTCACGCAGGCTCAAATGTTCGCGTTAAAGTGAACATCGTTGGTTCGCAAGATACAACCGGCCCAATGACAGCACAAGAATTAGAAGCCATGGCTGCTTCTACGATTTCACCTCTTGTTGATGGTGCATATCAGTCTGGTTGTCACACTGCATCTGTATGGGATAGCAAAGCGCAAGCAAACATTCCTAAACTAATGGCGTTCATGAATAAGTTTGGTTTGATCACTGCACGTGACCCGAAAGGCGTTTATCATGCAATGACTGACGTTATTCACAAAGTATTGAACGACATTACTATTGATGACCGCGCAATCATCATCGGTGGTGACTCGCATACACGTATGTCTAAAGGTGTTGCCTTTGGTGCCGACTCGGGTACGGTTGCTGTTGCACTTGCAACGGGTGAATCAGCTATGCCAATTCCTGATTCAGTTAAAGTGACGTTTAAAGGCAAAATGGCTAAGCACATGGATTTCCGCGACGTTGTACATGCAACGCAAGCGCAAATGCTTAAGCAATTTGGTGGCGAAAACGTGTTCCAAGGTCGCATCATTGAAGTGCATATTGGTACTCTTATGGCTGACCAAGCGTTTACCTTCACTGACTGGACTGCAGAGATGAAAGCGAAAGCATCAATCTGTATTTCAAATGATGAAACGTTAATTAAGTCAATTGAACTTGCTAAGTCACGTATCCAAATCATGATCAACAAAGGGATGGATAACGAGGCGCAAACGCTACAAGGTCTAATCGACTTAGCCGACAAGCGTATTGCAGGTATTCAATCTGGTGAAGAGCCAGCACTTTCTCCAGACGATAATGCTAAATACCACGCAGAAGTTGTGGTTGATTTAGACCAAATCGTTGAGCCAATGATTGCCGATCCAGATGTAAATAACGATGATGTTTCTAAGCGTTATACTCACGATGTGATCCGCCCTGTTTCTTTTTACAACGACAAGCCTGTTGATTTAGCTTTTGTTGGTTCGTGTATGGTTCATAAAGGCGATATGAAAATTATTGCTCACATGCTACGTAACCTTGAGAAGAAAAACGGTTCTATCTCATTCAAAGCGCCATTGGTCGTTGCGCCACCAACATATAACATTGTTGATGAGCTTAAAGCGGAAGGCGATTGGGATATCCTTGCTAAATACGCAGGGTTTGAATTTGACGATGCAAAACCAAAAACGGCTGCACGTACTAAGTATGAAAATATCTTATACCTAGAACGCCCTGGTTGTAACCTATGTATGGGTAACCAAGAAAAAGCTGAACCTGGTGACACTGTTATCGCAACGTCAACACGTCTGTTCCAAGGCCGTGTAGTAGCTGATACATCTGAGAAAAAAGGTGAGTCACTACTGGGTTCAACGCCAGTTGTAGTACTTTCTTCTGTTCTTGGTCGTTTCCCGACTATCGAAGAGTATAAGTCTGCAGTTGAAGGTATTGACCTTACATCGTTTGTACCTGTTGAAGAAGCGATGACAACTAAGTTCAACGCAGGTCAAGCAGTACCCGTAAAAGTGGTTAGCTAATTCGATTAGTTAATGGTTCAATTAAGCGCGTTTTTTAACGCGCTTTTTTTATGCCTACAATTTGCCTATCATAAGTAAGCGCTGTACGAGGGGATGGATAACACAATAATTTGTGGTTTGTGAATTTAAAGCAACAGGTTACACTTTATCTTGACCATTCAGTTATTCAATCGGTGTTATGACTAAACAACTTTATCAACTCGCTAAAAGCCACTTTGCTTTTCCTGATCCCACCCATGCATTAGATGATCCAGATGGTTTACTTGCCATTGGTGGATGCTTATCTGTAACGCGATTAAAAAATGCCTATCGCTACGGTATTTTTCCATGGTTTAGTGAATACGAGCCAATTATGTGGTGGTCGCCAAGTATGCGCGGCATCATTGAACTCGATGAATTTCATATTAGCCGAAGCTTACGCAAGCATCTGAAAAAAAATCCGGTTAAAGTGACTATTAATACCGAATTTACTCAGGTGATTGAAGCCTGTCGCCAACAACGCTTAGAAACCGATGGCACCTGGATCACAAAAAAAATGCTCAACGCTTATAAAGATGCACATAAAGCAGGCTTAGCGCATAGTTTAGAAATCTGGTCAGACGACAAACTTGTTGGTGGCTTGTACGGTATTATGCAGCATGGCGTATTTTGCGGCGAATCAATGTTCCATCATCAAGCTAATTGTTCAAAATTAGCCATGTGGGCATTGGTCAATTGGTTGAAACGTCACCATGCGCATTTTATTGACTGTCAGCTTGAGAATCCTTATTTAGTCACTTTAGGTGAAAAAGTGCTACCGCGCTCAGAATTTTTAACTAAACTAAAACAAGCAGAAGAGTTTATTATTCCAACAACAATGTGGCAACCTCAGGAGCTTATCGCTATTTATGACTGAACACTTACCTGCTCGTTTAGGTTTAAGCCAACAATTTGATTGTAGCTACCTAGCCGATCGCCAAGAGCAATTATTAGTCATTTTGGATCCAAGTTGTTATACCCCGGGCAAATTTGAGCAATTACTGGCCCTCGGTTTTCGCCGTAGTGGTGACCAAATTTACCGACCACACTGCCCTGTTTGCAGCGCATGTAAGTCTGTGCGTGTATTAGCTAAGGCATTTTTACCGACAAAATCACAAAAACGTAAACTTAATAAAGCAAAAAATGCCTTTAGTGTGAAATATTCAGACCAACAACGCCCTGAATACTTTCCGTTATACAGTAAATACATTACCGAGCGTCACCAAGACGGTTCTATGTACCCACCAGAACAAAGTCAGTTCAACAGCTTTATATTTTGTCACTGGTTACCAATTACTTTTATTGAATTATGGGACCAAGAGAAACTGGTTGCAGTGGCAGTAACTGATTGTATGCACAACGCTGTTTCTGCTATTTACACTTTTTTTGATCCTGATTATGAGCACTTCAGTGTGGGCACAATTATGATTTTAGAGCAGCTCAAATTCGCCAAACAATATGATAAAGAATTTGTCTATTTAGGTTATCAAATTGATGAATGTGCAAAAATGCGTTACAAAACCCAATTTTTACCTGCCCAAAATAGGGTTGCAGACCAGTGGCTGGCTATTTAATTTACAAAAATGCCTACTGCGGCTTTACTTATTGGTGTATTTTCGGCAGAATCTGCATCGTTTAACTATTAAAGAGGTGTTACGCTAAACATGGCGAAAGAAGACGTAATCGAAATGCAAGGGACGGTCCTTGATACTTTACCAAATACAATGTTCCGAGTTGAGCTTGAAAATGGTCACGTAGTTGTGGCTCACATTTCAGGTAAAATGCGTAAAAACTATATCCGCATTTTAACCGGCGATAAAGTTACCGTAGAAATGACCCCATACGATTTATCAAAAGGTCGCATCGTATTCCGTGCTCGCTAAGTTAGTGCGTTAACGAAATATCAAGTTTTTAGCTAAGTTGTCTGAGTAACTTAGTTACTTTCTACATTAGCTTGAAGCGTTTATTAAATGTAATTGATAGCTAAACTAACAATTACATTTAATAAACAAAAAGCCCAGCAATTGCTGGGCTTTTTGTTTTCTATTTAACGCTGCAATTATGCAGGTGTTAAATTCGTTTCATAATCAAAACGTAATTTTTTATCTTTGATAGACACTTTCACTGTGCCACCGTCGATAAGTTGCCCAAATAAGATCTCGTTTGCCAGCGGCTTTTTCAATTGCTCTTGGATCACGCGGCCCATTGGACGTGCGCCCATAGCTTTATCGTAGCCTTTATCTGCCAACCATTCCCGCGCTTTGTTAGTAAGCTCAAGATTAACTGACTTTTTATCCAGCTGCGCTTGTAGCTCAACAATAAATTTATCAACAACCAGTAAAGTTACATCACGATCAAGGTGGTTAAACCAAATGATGTTATCTAGGCGGTTTCTAAATTCTGGCGAAAATACTTTATTGATTTCGCTCATCGCATCATGAGAATGATCTTGATCAGTAAAGCCTATTGATTTACGTACTGTTTCTTGTACGCCCGCATTAGTAGTCATCACCACCACAACGTTTCTAAAGTCAGCTTTACGGCCGTTATTATCGGTCAGCGTGCCATGATCCATCACTTGCAGTAAGATATTGTAAATATCTGAGTGAGCTTTCTCAATCTCATCCAGTAATACAACCGAATGTGGATTTTTAATCACAGCCTCAGTTAACAAACCACCTTGTTCAAAACCAACGTAGCCTGGAGGCGCACCAATTAAACGGCTTACCGCGTGGCGCTCAACATACTCAGACATATCAAAACGGATAAACTCAACACCCATACATTTTGCAAGCTGTTTAGTTACCTCCGTTTTACCTACACCCGTTGGTCCTGCAAACAAAAACGAACCGACTGGTTTATCTTCATTTGATAAGCCTGAACGTGATAAGCGAATGGCCGAGGTTAGTGCATCGATTGATTGATCTTGGCCAAATACCAACATCTTCAAGTTACGATCAAGATTTTTAAGAGTCTCTTTATCGCTTGATGACACACTTTGCTGCGGAATACGCGCCATTTTTGCCACGATCAATTCGATATCTGCCACACCAATGGTTTTTTTGCGTTTAGAGATCGGTTGTAATCGTTGGCTAGCACCCGCTTCATCAATAACATCAATGGCTTTATCAGGTAAGTGACGCTCATTAATGTACTTAGCACTGAGCTCTGCGGCCGCTTTTAACGCTTTTTGCGTATAGCGAATGCCATGATGCTCTTCGTAACGTTCTTTTAAACCATTAAGTATTTTAGTGGTATCAGCGACACTTGGTTCAAGTACATCAATTTTCTGAAAACGGCGCACTAACGCACGGTCTTTTTCAAAGATATTTTTATACTCGTTATAGGTAGTTGAGCCCATACAACGTAACTTACCGCTCGAAAGCAGTGGTTTAAGCAGGTTAGATGCGTCCATAACGCCACCAGAGGCTGCGCCGGCACCAATTATTGTATGGATCTCATCAATAAACAAAATAGCGCCAGGTTTCGCCTGAAGCTCTTTTAGTAATGCTTTAAAGCGCTTTTCAAAATCACCGCGGTATTTAGTACCAGCAAGTAATGCCCCCATATCTAACGAGTACACCACAGCATCGGCAATCACTTCGGGTACTTGTTCATGCACTATGCGATACGCTAGACCTTCAGCAATAGCGGTTTTACCTACCCCAGCTTCGCCAACTAATAACGGATTATTCTTTTTACGACGACACAGTACTTGCACCGTGCGTTCTACTTCACTATCACGGCCCACCAATGGGTCGATATTCCCTTCACGGGCGAGTACATTCAAATTAGACGTGAAGTTTTCTAATTTACTTGGCTCTTCGCCTTGAACGGCTTGTACTTCTTCATTGATGTCATCAGCATCCTCACCGCCCATGTCATCGTCTGCTTTAGAGATACCATGAGATATAAAGTTCACAATATCTAGTCGCGAGATATCAGCTTTTTTCAGCAAGTAAACCGCTTGGCTTTCTTGTTCTGAAAAAATGGCAACCAGCACATTGACGCCTGTTACTTCGTTTTTACCCGATGATTGCACATGAAATACTGCGCGTTGCAATACCCGCTGAAAACCAAGTGTTGGTTGAGTTTCACGTTCTTCTTCTAAATCAGGAATGACTGGAGTGGTCTCATTAATAAACTCTGATAGCTCAGCTTTTAATGCTGCCATATCAATCCCGCAGGCGTGTAGCGCTTCTCCAGCCGATGGATTATCAAGTAGGGCAAGTAATAGGTGCTCTACAGTCATAAATTCATGGCGACGTGTACGCGCTTCGCGAAACGCCGCGTTTAAAGTTAGTTCTAAATCTTTGTTTAGCATTAGCAACCCCTTACTGAGATAATATTTTTATACCGTTGTGATGGGTATTTTGATCACCCTACCTTGGTATTATTCCTGCTCACAACTACATAGCAGTGGATGCTCGTTATCTCGTGCATAACGGTTAACTTGTTCAACTTTGGTATACGCTACATCTGCGGTATAAACACCGCAAATTGCGCGACCATTTTGATGAACTTGCAGCATCACATCTGTTGCTCTATCGCTATCCATATTAAAAAACGTCGTTAGTACTTCTATCACAAAGTCCATTGGCGTGTAATCATCATTATTTAAAATGACTTTGTATTTTCGCGGTGGTTGCAGTTTTTGCTTCTCACTATCGCGAACCGTATCTAAAACACCTGAATCTTTCATGCCACTCATAATTAAATATAGTCTTGTCTTTGGAACTCAAGCAAACTTGAATAAAAAATAAATTAAATGTTAAAAAAATAGTTTAAAACACTTGACTGATCGGCGAAATAAACTACAGTCAGTTGTAGATTGATTAAACCTTAGTCAGTCTATCAAACTATACGGTTTAGAATAACTAAATTAGTCAACTTATAGAAGGATGTAGAAGTATGGCTTGTGGTAAAGTCAAATGGTTCAATAATGCCAAAGGTTTTGGTTTCATCGTAGAAGACGGCTGCGAGAATGATATATTCGCCCATTACTCAACGATTGTAATGGACGGTTATAAAACACTTAAAGCTGGTCAAGATGTAACATTCGAATTGCAGCAAGGCCCTAAAGGCATGCATGCGACTAATATAGCGCCTAACGAAGAGTTAGTGTAGTTGTTTAGACGTTCGACTAAAGCGAGCGACCTGTAAAGATCCTCGCTTAATTCCTCTAAACTATTTAATCTCAATTAAATTTTACATTCAGATTCAAAGCTGGCATTTCTAATCTATTAGAAATTAAACGTACAGAATGAACAAAAACTGTCCTTCCTCTTGAAATTCTTTTTTAATACCCCCATGTTATATTTGTTATTAGCCCTTTGTTATATTTGTTATTAGCCCTTTGTTGCCAAGCTTGTTACACTCTTAGGTGCTTAAAAGCAGCCTCAAAAGGCCCTTTAAACACTAATAATTAGGCTAATGGCTAATTTACTTAGTTTATAAATAACATAAAATTAAATACAGTTCGTCAGGTGTGATTATTTAATCAACAGTATTAACACCTAACTGACTGATCATTGTCACGTCGTGCACGCATGATGGCGATGATATTTCTTTGCATTGTTGAATATGGCTCTTACGCCTACTATCTAGGAATGATGATGACATCAAAAATTATCTACACTAAAACAGACGAAGCTCCGGCACTAGCAACATACTCTTTGCTGCCGATCATCCAAGCATACACTAATGCCGCAGGCGTTGAAGTTGAAACACGTGACATCTCTTTAGCGGGTCGTGTTATTGCTAACTTCTCTGAGTATTTAACTGAAGAACAACGTATTGGTGATGCGCTTGCTGAATTAGGCGAGCTGGCTAAAAAACCTGAAGCAAACATCATTAAATTACCAAATATCAGTGCATCAGTTCCACAATTACGTGCTGTTATCAAAGAATTACAAGCAAAAGGTTACGCACTGCCAGACTACCCTGCTGAACCTAAAACAGATGAAGAAAAAGCAATTCAAGCAACTTACGACAAAATCAAAGGTAGTGCTGTAAACCCAGTATTACGTGAAGGTAACTCTGATCGTCGTGCTCCTGGCTCTGTAAAAGAATATGCACGTAACAACCCACATTCAATGGGTGCATGGAGCAAAGATTCTGCTTCAAATGTTGCGAGCATGAGCGAAGGCGATTTCTTTGGCTCTGAGCAATCAGTAACGCTTGATACTGCTACTGATGTACGTATTGAGCACGTTGCTGAAAATGGCGACGTATCTGTTCTTAAAGCAAGCACGCCATTACTTGCTGGTGAAGTGATTGACGCATCTTCAATCAGTATTACGAAACTACAAGCTTTCTTAGCGGCTGAAATCGATGCTGCAAAAGAAAAAGGCATTCTGTTTTCATTACATATGAAAGCAACCATGATGAAAGTATCTGATCCAATCATCTTTGGTCATGCGGTAAAAGTATTCTATAAAGACGTTTTTGCTAAGCACGGCGCTTTATTTGCTGAGCTAGGTGTTGATGTTAATAATGGTCTTGGTGATGTTTACGCTAAAATCCAAACATTAGACGATGCTAAACGCGCTGAAATCGAAGCTGATATTGACGCTGTATACGCTACACGCCCTGCAATTGCGATGGTTGATTCTGATCGTGGTATCACTAACTTACACGTACCAAGTGATGTGATCATCGATGCGTCTATGCCTGCTGCAATTCGTTCAAGCGGTCAAATGTGGAACAGTGAAGGTAAATTACAAGATACTAGCTTTGTCATTCCTGATCGTTGTTACTCTGGTGTTTATCAAGCAACAATTGATTTCTGTAAAGAACACGGTGCATTTGATCCAACCACTATGGGTAGCGTTCCTAACGTTGGCCTAATGGCACAAAAAGCTGAAGAATATGGTTCACACGACAAAACCTTTGAAGCACCAGCAAATGGTGTGATCCGCGTTGTTGATAGTGCTGACAACGTATTGCTACAACACACTGTTGAGCAAGGCGATGTATGGCGCATGTGCCAAGTTAAAGATGCACCAATTCAAGATTGGGTAAAATTAGCTGTAAACCGTGCACGCGCTACCGGTAACCCTGCTATTTTCTGGCTTGACGAAAACCGTGCGCACGATGCACAGTTAATCAAGAAAGTTAACGCATACTTGCCAGACCACGATACATCGGGCCTTGATATTCAAATACTTGCACCACTTGAAGCAACCTTATTCTCTCTTGCACGCATTAAAGATGGCCTAGATACTATTTCAGTAACAGGTAACGTATTACGTGATTACCTAACTGATTTATTCCCAATTCTTGAGCTTGGTACGAGTGCAAAAATGCTTTCAATCGTACCACTTATGAATGGCGGCGGTTTATTTGAAACTGGCGCGGGTGGTTCAGCACCGAAGCACGTTCAACAATTCGAAAAAGAAAACCACTTACGTTGGGATTCGTTAGGTGAGTTTTTAGCACTTGCGGCATCACTTGAGCACCTAGCTGTCAATACTGGTAACAACAAAGCACAAGTGCTTGCTGATACCCTTGATAAAGCAACAGGTACTTTCCTTGCTGAAAACAAATCACCGTCTCGTAAAGTGAAAGAAATTGATAACCGTGGTTCTCACTTCTTCCTATCTTTATTCTGGGCGCAAGAGCTTGCCAAGCAAAACGATGACAGTGAACTTAAAGCACAGTTCACACAAATCGCCAGTGATTTAGAAACCAACAAAGAACAAATCGTTAACGAACTTAACGATGCACAAGGCCCAGCTGTAAACATCGGTGGTTATTTCCAACCAAATGATGATGCAGCATTTAAAGCAATGCGCCCTAGCACAACATTTAACGATATCTTAGCTAAACTAGTATAAGTATCGATTTAAATTTAAAAGGCGCTCACTGTTAAAGTGAGCGCCTTTTTTGTGGTTTTTAAATAATGTTTTATTTTTCACTGATACAAAAAGCAAAAAGGCCGCAAATGCAGCCTTTAAATTGTTCAAGTTACTAAGCCGAACGTAGTTACTTAGTATATGCGCGAGGCATATCTGAGTCAGTAGTATAACGCTTACGGAGTTTATCTTGGCGTGCTTCAGTTGAAACTTCTTCGCCGTTAATAAACATTTTAGTTACGTGACTAGTAAAATCAAATGGGTCATCGTTCCACATCACTAAGTCAGCAGCTTTACCTACCGCCACACTACCGGCATTAATTCCAAATACATCAGCAACATTCGCTGTTATCGCTTTTAATGCACCCGCTTGTGTCATGCCATAAGAAACCGCATTACCCGCGTCAAAACGCAATTGATAAACATTGTGACTGGCATCGCCTGCGATCGACAACAACACCTTTACGCCTGCTTTTTCGAGTTTGCCTGCATTATCTAAACTCGCATGTAGCGAATCAAAACTGCCTGGCAAGCTCTCCATAGAACTTACAATGACTGGAACATTTGCTTGCGCTAATTGCTCTTTTACAACCACGGCATCTTGTGCGCCTGCAATCACTAAATTAAGTGAAAACTGTTGTTTTACTTTGATTAGCTCAATAATATCTGCGGCGCGAGAAGCCGTTACTAATAGTGGCATTTCACCCGCTAATACTTTATCGAGCACTTTATCTTCAGTGCTTGGTACAGCATCGTCTTTTTTATCTTTTTTGCTGGCTTTTTGTTGATGTGCTGCTAACTTATCAATCAAGTTTTTCAGCGACATTGCGCGCGAGCCTTTGCTTTTCTCACCTAAATTAACTACCAGCGCGACTTGCGTTTGCTTAACACTGTCAAACTCACCGCTTAAATCAACTACGCTGGCAAGGCCTGCAAAAATACTTTCTCCGCCATGTGGGGTGATCACATCACGGGTGATGCCACCTTTACGTGCATACGGGATCAAGCTTGAGTGAGCATTAAATGCTAGGCTTGGATCAAAATCGATCCCCGCTTTATCATCGCCAGCATCGCGAGAGCCAGCAACAGCGCCCACTTCAACTAGACCTAACTGATTCATGCTGCCAATAAAGCCAGCTGTAACAATTTGCCCTTTGGCATCAATAATCGTATCAGCTTCGACTGTTGCAGGATTAATAGCAATAATTTTGCCTTCATCCATGATGATGCTAGCGCCTTGTAAAATACCTTGCTCAGTTGAGGTATGAACAGTGGCGTTGATGATCGCGACTGATTGGGCGTTCACCGCAGTACTTGCTAACAAACCAGCAGCAACTAGCGAGAGTGAAAATGAATGTGTTAATTTTGTCATCCTAGTTACTCCTTATTTTTGACCTAACATAAAATCGCTTTGTGCTTGGAATGTATCATCGTAGCGATCATACACTTTCGCACCATCAACAAATACTTGCTCAGCTTTAGCATAAACACTAAACGGACTTTGATTCCAAATTACCACATCAGCCTGTTTGCCAGCTTCGAGTGAACCGGTTTTATCAGCTATACCTAGCGATTTTGCAGCATTCGAAGTGATCCATTTAATTGCGTGCTGTTCTGAAATATTAAACCCATTATCGTTAGCGCGGTACATTACTTTACCGGCTTCTTGGTTTAAGCGCTGGATTGTGGTGTCAGAATCTGAATGAACAACAGCACAAGAATTTTTAACCGCATCAACAATCGCTACGTTCTCTTGTACCATGTCGTAAGCTTCCATTTTAAAGCCCCACCAATCAGGCCAAAGCGCAGCACATGAGCCGTTATCTGCAAGTAAATCAGCAATTTTGTATGCTTCAATACCGTGATGGAAAGTACCCGCGTGATAACCAAACTCTTTTGAAAGGTCAATCATCATTGCCATTTCTTCTGCTTTGTAACAATGATTGTGGATCATTACTTCGCCTTCTAATACACCACGCAATGTATCGTATTTAATATCACGATGCGGCACCTCTGGATTTTTACCTGCTGCATAATCAGCATCGTATTTATCCCACGCGCGTTTATATTCAGCGGCGCCAATCCAAGCAGTGCGATAGCCAGCCATATTGCCCATTCGTGTTGATGGTAAAACCCCTTTACGCCCGTAAACACGCTTAGGGTTTTCACCACAGGCCATTTTTAAACCATACGGTGCGTCAGGGAACTTCATACCCTGCATCGTGTGCGATGGAACATTTTTTAAAGTAACCCCTCGACCACCAAATAAATTAGCTGAGCCAGGTAAAATTTGTAATGCGGTAATACCGCCTTCACGCGCGCGGTTAAAGCCAGGGTCTTGCGGCCAAATTGAATGCTCAACCCACACTTCGGCAGTATTTGGGCTGGTCATTTCATTGCCGTCCTGATGAGATTCAACAGAAGGGCTTGGGTATGCTCCTAAATGTGAATGTACATCAATGAGCCCAGGTGTAACCCATTTACCTTGTGCATCAATAGTCAAATCAGCTTGTGCAGTTAGATCTTTACCGACTTGTTGCACTTTTCCGTCAACAAGTAATACATCGGCTTCTTCTAAACGCTCACCTGTACCTGTTAGTACTGTTGCATTGGTGATAAGCGTCGTGGTTGATTTAAGTACCTTATAGGTACTTGGATATGGATTTTTATTGATTGTTACTTTGTCGTCTTGTGGGCCGTTGTCTTGGCAGCCGGCAATCGCCACACCAAGTGCAACAACCAACAATGAAGGAGCAAATTTTTGCATCATATTAGTCTCTGTTGTTGTTTTTTTGTTACTTTATATAAACACACAACATAAAGCTAAAAAATCAGCTAGAGCTGCATTTATATAAGATGAATGTTATTTCTTAATATAATTGTTATACAGTTGCTCAAGTGCAGCTTCTGTTGTCAAACTTGGATCTTTACTAATAAAGTGCTTAACAGTGCGAGTTACGAAGTCTGAATTTTGTTTATGCAATTTTGAAAAATCCTTAATTAGGCAATCGCCATCTTTAGCGGCAGTCACTTTATCGTGACGATGACGATACTGACTCAAGGCTTTATTAAAATCACCTTGGTAGTCTTCTACTAAAATTTTATAAAAATCACTTTTTTGTACTTTTAATTCGCTAATACAATAATTTAAAGCTTCTTTAAAATCAGTAAAAATGGCGCCTTCAACATCAAACTCAGCCGTTTTTTCTCGCACTGTGACCTTGGCTTCTTCGGTTGCATAACTAAAACCACTAAACGCCAAGCGCTCTGCGGCTTCTTTTCCTAACGCCATACCCGCTTTAATGCTATGTGCAAACTCATCACTCATATCGCTAAGTTCATTCTCATGCCACATATTATAAACCCGCAGTGGTTTAGCGTATTTGGCACCGAGTTTGTTTTTTAACTTAGTAAAGCGTTCATCAATCGTCATTAAGCGCTCGTTGTGCAATATTGCATAGCATTCATAGCACGCTGGAATACTAATAAACTCAGCTTCTTCACCTAAATCAATAATGCTTTGTAGCATATGCAATGGCGGGCAATGATCGCGCTCAGTCGCTTCACAGCCACAATAAAAGCAACGGTTAAAATTATGCTGTTCACAGGCGTATGCTTGCTGATAATAACTCGCCAATGTTTTACTCACAGAGTCTCCTAATAGACAGGTATTTTGATAATCAAGACGATCATAACAGGGTTGAAAAATATGTCAGTAATGCTGCACAACAAAGTACAATGACTCTAAAGTAAATATAATGTAAAACCTATGAAAGCAGATTGAAAAACAACCAAAAACAATAAAAAAAGTGAAAAATAATTTGTTTGAAATATGTCAAAATACATACATTAAATCATTTATTATCAGATAGTTAATTATTATAAAACACATCCACACACGGTGTTACATCTTGTCGATTTTCATTTACAGCTTTATTTAAAAATAAAGCTGATAATTAACTCATCAACAAGCAGACATACCCAAACCACTGGAGAATGATGATGAATACTTTATCAACAACGATTTGTACAACATTACTTTTAAGCTCTGCAGCACTTACTGCAACAAATACTGAGGCTGCACAATTTGTTGCAGCTGATAATAGTCCAAGTACCCAAATATGCATGGCGGTGAGCTCCAATAGGCCTTCGCAACTTTATGCAACGATGAGAGACTTACGTATTAGCAAAACAACCACAACCGATAAACTGCGTTGTAACGACATGAGTATCGCAAAATTTGCGGGAACTTACGGTTTTAATAAAACGGCAAAGTATCTAAACCTTGAAACGACAACGGGTACCTCAATTCAAGATTTAGCAAAACTAGACCAACAAACAATTATGGTTGTTGCCGGTTCTAAGTAGTATGGCTAGGCAATATCAAATTTAAGCAGGCGAGTCGTTGGCCTGCTTAAAAATTAATTTATATGATTGCAGCAATCAGGCCAAACAAACCACCGAATACCCCGCCCCATACAACTAACCAGCCTAAATGCTCACGGATCATGGTTTGTATAATATCTTTGACCATTTTTGGTGTCAGCTCGTCTAAACGCTCATCAACCAACCCAGAAACAGTGTTAAACAACGAATCACTTGCGAGCCCTGATTGCGTCAATTTTTCATTCACCAAACTTTTAAACTCATCGGTTTCGCTCATATTAAGTAATGATCCACGCATTTTGTCAATAAATGCTTCGCGCATTGGCTCAACCGCGGCACTACCTCCAAACATCGCTAACATGCTACCAAATTGGGAGTGCTCAATAACGTCAAGTAAGTTATCAAAAGCAGGATTTAAATCGACTTCATTGATCACTGGCTGTAGGTCGACATTGATATTTTTGTTGCCTAACAATTGAGATATTTTTTGCTCTGAAAAGAACTCGGTTAAAATAAGATTTTTAATCGCCACTTTAAAACCTGCAAACTTCAGCTGGATCACGCCCGAACCATATAACAAAGGTACTTTTTCAAATAACATATGCACTGCGAGTAAATTAGTCACTGCGCCTGAGAGTGCAAATAAGCCGATTGACAGTACAATTGCTTGGTCAAATAGAAAACCCGTCACCACTAAAATCCCGGCAATTACATTGGTAATAAGGCTTTTATTCATCATTCTCTCCACTTGTTTGTTGCATAAAGCTTAGCGCGCGCTTATAAAACATTAATTTTACTCTCAAGAGTTTGTTTATTTAACTACTTTTTGCCATAGTTTAACTATCTGTATAAAAGGTGAACAATGCTATGTGGAATACGGTTAACGAACAGATCAGCCAAGCAATGCATTTTGACTTTAAACACACTATAAAACGCCAACTGCAAAGCCCAAATAACGATAAACTATTTCAACTCAGTGATGGTACACACCAGTATTTTGTTAAAGTAGCTCATCGTAGTGACTTAGAGCGATTTGAAAACGAAGCCCACAATTTACAACTGCTCACTAAAGAGAGCTTATTTATGGTGCCAGATTGTATCACTACAGGTGCTAATATTGAGTTTTCATTTATCGTTTTAGAATGGCTTGAACTTGACCAACAACCTCATACCAACTGGCATATTATGGGTGGCCACCTTGCAAGCCTGCATCTGAAACATCGCCAAGCCATGTTTGGTTTTGATCAGGATAACTTTATTGGCCCAACAACTCAGCCCAATCGCTGGCATAAAAAATGGAATATATTTTTTGCCGAAGAGCGCATTGGCTGGCAGCTCCAATTACTGCATGAAAAAGGCATTGATCTCGTCGACAAAGATTACTTTGTCGCACTGATAAAAGACATGCTACATGGTCATACCGTAAAGCCATCATTGTTGCATGGCGATTTTTGGCGTGGCAACATGGGATTTATTCAATCAGTACCGAGTGTATTTGATCCGAGTTGCTATTATGGTGATCGGGAAGTTGATATTGCCATGAGCGAGCTGTTTGCTCCTTTACCTGACGCTTTTTACATCGCCTATAACAAGCATTACCCACTAACACAGGGCTATGAGCAACGTAAGTTAATTTACCAGCTTTACCCTATTTTAAATCATGCAAATATCTTTGCCGGCCACTATCTTACTGAAGCTAAACAACAAATAGAACTACTACTGAAATAAGGTCGTTTTTATTGTCAAATAGATGTCATAAATGAATAAAGCAGACTATATTTAGATATCGCCTAATGTTGAACAACCCCAGCAATGACAGGCGCTAGCGTTCAATTATGGGGTGCATAACCATTTATCAGCAGCGATAAATAATTACCTTTTATTGCTCTGCTTTGTAAGGTTGAATCATTTATGAAAAACCAACTCTCACAACGGATCTGCTGCCCACATTGTGGCCATCATATTCATATTACCCTTGATGCTAGTGATGGCGATCAAGATTACTTCGAAGATTGCGCAGCATGCTGTAACCCTATCCATTTTAATATGCATATTGACTATGCAAATAGTAAGGTAGAGTTACATATTGATAGCGATGACGAACAAATATTTTAGCCTAGCATTTATATTTGACTACGAAGCCTGCTGTCGTAAGTAATTTTCGACCGTATTGATGATGGTATAAGTTTGTTGATCAACCTCGATATTTAGCGCATCACCAATTGCAGCCTTACCAATATTGGTAATAGCTAACGTCTCTGGGATCAAATGCAGCCAAAAGCCCTGCTCATCGGTTTCACCTACCGTGAGACTAGCGCCATTGACTGATACAAAACCTTTATACATCACATACTTTTGCCATTGACTTGGTAAGCATAACTGTATTTTACAATTATCTTGTGTGTGAATAATATTTTCAATCTGGGCGGTGCAGTGAATGTGACCAGATACAATATGCCCACCTAACTCAGTACCAAAAGTCATAGAGCGCTCATAGTTAACGGTACTGCCAGCAATAAGCTTTCCTAAGTTAGTTAACTGTAATGTTTCGTCAATTACATCATAGTGAACCTGAGCAAGCGGTTGATCAGAGATATTTTCTACTTTAACAACCGTTAAACAGCAACCATTAATGGCAACGCTGGCACCTAACTCAAGTTTTGTAACATATTGCTTTGCTACAGCGAGCACTAAACGCATCACACCTTGCTGCTGGTTAGTCGAAATCACCGTCGCTTGTGTTTGCACAATTCCTGTAAACATAAATCAATTCACCTTTTATTACCCAAAGTAGATACTACTCATATTATTTCACGCTTTAGTTTACTCGATCCACATTATTATTACTGTAACCAATAACATTGACTCATCGCTATAATTTTTGATTCTGTGCTTTATCGATTACACTATCAGCCTCTTCAGTTTACGTAGTAAGTAATATGACTTTTTGTAGTTGGGAAGCCAAACGGTTAGTTTCTCTGGCAATCCCTGTTTTTTTAGCACAAGTAACCTTAGTTTTAATGTCAGTGGTCGACACCATTATGGCAGGACAAGTGAGTCCTACCGATTTAGCAGCATTGTCAATTGCAACCGGCGTATGGAACCCCGCCATGTTGGCTCTGCAAGGTATATTATTAGCCCTGACTGGCATAATTGCGCAATTTTCCGGCGCTAACGATAAAACCGGCATCAGCCATTACTTTCAACAAGGCTTGTACCTTGCTGGTGTATTGAGTGTTCTCGGTTTATCTATTGCCTATTTTGCCGATATTATTATTCTCAAACTCGATACCAGCCCTGCTATTGCCAATATGGCCTATGACTATATTCATTTTGTAAAATGGGGCATTATTGGATTTTTAGTATTCAGTGTTTATCGTAATATTACCGAAGGCATGGGGATGACAAAGCCGGCTTTTTATATCAGCTTAATTGGTTTAGCCATCAATATCCCAGCCAACTATGTGTTTATTCACGGTATGTTTGGTATGCCCGCACTCGGTGGTGCAGGCTGTGGGATTGCCACAGCATTGGTATTCACTGCCATGGCCATCGCACAAGTTATTTATTGCCAGTTAAGTAAAAAAGTAGATGCCAAAACACTATTAGCAAACTTTCAAGCACCGCAATTACCAACCATGTGGGCAATCACTAAGGTGGGCATACCAATCTCACTTGCTACATTTTTTGAAGTCACTTTATTTGCCTGTATTCCTTTATTTATTGCGCACTTAGGTGCGGTTGCGGTAGCCGGCCATCAGATTGCTGCAAGTGTCACAACCTTGCTGTTTATGATGCCACTGAGTTTATCTATTGCGATCAGTATTCGGATTGGCAATTTATACGGCCAACATCATTTTGAGCAGCTTAAAAAAGCTATTTCAACAAGCTATATTCTAGCCATGATCATTGCCGTTATACTTGCTGCCATCACCTTCTTTGGCCGTGACGTGATCAGTCAACTTTATACAGATGATGCACGTGTTATTGCCTTAGCAACGTCAATCATGATTCTAGCGTGTATTTATCAGCTACCTGATTCCCTACAAGTAGCAGCCAACGGTATATTAAGGGGTTTAAAACACACAGCACCGATTTCGTATATCACCTTTATATCTTACTGGTTGATTGGTTTTTCACTGGGTTTTGTTTTAGCACGCACCGATTTAATAGTGCCAGCAATGGGCCCGCATGGTTTTTGGGTAGGTATCATCGTCGGCTTAAGTGTAGCCGCAGTGCTATTAATGCTCACTGTCGCGAATAGATTCAAACATGAACCACTTAAAAGCGCTTAAAAAATCGCACCAACAAGGTAACCAAACGTCGCGGTTTGGTTACCTTTGTAGTTTACTGTGCTGTTTACTGCTACTTTGTGCATGCACAGATAAACCCGCTGATGTGTATTTAGAATATCAGCAGCGCCTCGCGAATGCGTTAGATAAGCCAACTCCTGATACAGCAAAACTTACCAATGTTGCGCTATCAGCTGTTAGCAACAACAAACCAACAAATGCACAACAGTTGAGCATATTTCAACTGGCACAACTTTCACACTGTAAACTCAATACCCTTATTGCTGAACATAATAGTCAACTAGGAAAACTCGCCTCTCCTGCTAGCCAGTTAATATACCAGCTTCAATTTATTCAATTTGCACCACAGTGCTTAGATAGTCTAGAACCTGATTCAAAAAGTTATCAAGCCATAAGTAACGAATTACATAATAAAAAACAACAGTTATTAGAGCAGTTCAAGCAGCTACTTTATAAAGACCCAGAACTAAAACGCACATGGCAGCTAACCGGCTATACACTTGATACAAACTTAGCCGGCCTTGTAGAAACCGAACTTGCGCTGCAAAGCCTAGTGAATTTAAAACAGCAAATAATACAGCAGCAATATGCACAAATAGACTCTCAAGCGCTCTATCCGCTACTGGCACAATTGCGCCAGTTTAACTTCAATCAAGCTTTAATAAGCGCAGTACGCCAACAAACACAGCTAAATAATAGTACTAGTAACTTTTTAGCGAATATTGAGCTAAGCACACTATGCAACCCGCTAAAAAATAAACGCAAAGCACAGATCCTCAGCAACGTATTCAAGAAATATTACTTGCAGCAGTTACAACCCTATCAGGCTCAACTATCAGGTGCTTTAGAGCGCCTAATGCCGTTGTATCGAGCATTATGGCAAGACTCCAGCCCAACACAACCGCAACTAACGGCATTACTAAGCCCAGCGCAGCCAAGTAATATACTCACAGCATTTAAAGACTCCACCAAAACACACGTTATTTGGTGGCAAAAATTTTATAAAACGTGTGAAATCAGCCCAATATGAATAAAAAAACGGCAAACGAACTAAAAAAAGCGTTTCTCGCTTGATTCACTTCAGCGCACGCTATATATTAGCGACCGTTGTTAAGCAATTAGCACAACTTAAATTTATGATACGACCGTAGCTCAGTTGGTTAGAGCACTACCTTGACATGGTAGGGGTCGGTGGTTCGAATCCACTCGGTCGTACCAAATTTAAGGAAAAGTCCTATTAAAATATATTGTACGACTGTAGCTCAGTTGGTTAGAGCACTACCTTGACATGGTAGGGGTCGGTGGTTCGAATCCACTCAGTCGTACCAATTCAAGTAAAAACAAAAATCAGCCTAACCTACTTTATAAATCTTAAGTAAACTACAACTCAGCTGGTTAGAGCACTACCCACTCTTGATCACCCGGTCCAAAGGTCAGTGGTTCGGATCCACTCAGTCGTATCAATTCTGAATAAATAAATTAAAAAATGCCCGCCACGATTTGACTCTACACAGAAGATCAATGATTCAAATATTAAATACCCAGCTCTTTCCTTCGCCATACAAATGCGCTTGATTGCTTATTGAAAATAGTAACATTTTCATATTCATCACTTGCTCTGCCAGCTAAGCCATAGCATACATGCAGTGGTAATAGATGCTCTTCTCGCGGATGACAATAACGTGCATGAGGCGCTTTATGCCAGTTTTGCATCATTAAATTACGCTTTGGTTCAGGCACGGTGTTATCACTTAAGGTCGATCGTAGCCACTGTTCAAATTCGTGGTTATTGATTTGGCTCTGCTGATTATCCTGCGCGAAAAATGCCTGCATGTTATGAAACGAAAAACCAGAGCCAATAACTAATAAGTTTTCATAATCCAAAGATTGCAACGCTTTACCGATTGCTAAGTGCTGTGCAGCATCTAAGTTATTCACTAGTGATAGTTGAATCGCGGGTATATCGGCTGCTGGGTACATTAATGTTAAAGGCACATACAAACCATGATCGTAACCGCGATGATGATCTAACTTCGCTTCAATACCAGCATGTTGTAACACTTGTTGTACTTTTTCAGCTAACTTGGGCTCTCCCTGACTTGAGTATTGCACTTGATAGGCAGCTGGCGGAAAACCATAATAATCGTAAATCATTCCCGGTGCAGCATTGGCAGTAATAGTCGCTACTGACTCCTCCCAATGAGCGCTAATCAATAAAATGGCACTTGGTTTTTTTAGCGTGCTTGCAAGTGATTTTAAATAAGCAACCAATTGTGTATGGTTTGGTTCATTTAACAGTGGCATTGGGCCGCCACCATGAGAGATAAATGCAATGTCTACATTATTCATAGTTACTCCAAACAAGCTCACTTAACATGAGCAAGTAAACCTTGATAGTTAAACTAACGCAAAGCTAAGACGCGGATTTATCCGTAATCCACGTCATTTCATAATAGTGATTAAACATGCTTGGACTGTAACTGCCTAGACGTTAATTTATTCGCTATAAAGTTATCAATACTAAAACGACCACCACCTTGTAATGTTAGCGCAATCAGTACTACAAACAGTGTCAGTGCATATTCGTAGCCGTTATTTGCCATAAACAAGCCATTGTCTATATGTACTGAAAAAATAGCCACTAGCATGGTAAATGCTGAAATAAGTGCAGCAGGACGAGTCAATAACCCAAGTAATAATGCTAAACCGCCAAAAAATTCAGCACTGCCTGCGAGTAATGCCATTAAATAGCCTGGAGTAATACCGATACTCGCCATCCATTGACCTGTTCCTTCCAGACCATAACCACCAAACCAAGCAAACAATTTTTGTGATCCATGTGCAGCTAAAATCAAACCAATTGGCGCGCGAAGTATTAAAGCGGCAAGTCCTGCATCTGATTTTAGTATCGTGTTTATTAGTTTCATTATTTGTTCCTCTTTAGCAAAGTATTTATTTACGTTTTAATTAGACCCTGTTGGGATAAGTACACTTTACTATCAATGTCATGGCGGAGTAAGATGACAAATAAAGAATAATTAACAACAAAATGTTGTTAATCAATTTAAATATGAGAAAAATTATGGATAGAATTGATGCAATGCGAGCCTTTGTATCTGTGGTGATCGAAGGTAGTTTTAGCAATGCGGCAACAACCTTACAACTTTCACCACAATTGGTTAGTAAGTACGTTTCTAAACTAGAAGAACGCCTTGCTGTACGGTTACTAAATCGCACTACCCGTAAAGTAAGCCTCACTGAAGCTGGCACACATTATTTTCAGCATGCGCAACAGATATTGTTAAGTATTGATGAAATGGATTCACAATTAGGGGGCTTACAGCAGCACCCAACCGGAACTCTGAGAATAAGTGCTCCAGTGTCATTCGCGTTAAAACACATGGGTAAATTAGTGACTGAGTTCCAATCACATTACCCTTTTGTTAATGTTGATTTGCAACTGAACGACCGCAAAGTTGACATTGTTGATGAAGGTTATGATGTAGCACTGCGTATTGGTCGACTCAAAAGTTCGTCTTTGATTGCCAAGCAGGTCGCGCCCATTAGATTAATTTTATGTGCCTCACCTGACTACCTTGAAAAACATGGTACTCCTGAAAAACCTGAAGACCTAAAAAACCACCGATACTTGCATTATAGCTACACAGAAATGGATACTAAAGACGAAATATATCAGTGGTTAAGGGTAAAAAACACGCAACGTAGTAGCGAGTTTCAAAGTAATAATGGGGATGTATTGGTTGATTGTGCTATCGCTGGTGCAGGGATCGCATTACAGCCTACATTTATCGCCAGTGAAGCCATTAATAGTGGCAAGTTGATCGAAGTTTTACCTCAATTTGCAACGGGATCTGTTGGTTTATATGTTGTTTATGCCCACCGAAAATTACTACCACATAAAATCAGGTGTTTTATTGATTTTATAAACGGATACTATGGTACGCCACCATATTGGGACAAAGTAGTAACCTAATAATTAATGAGTAATGTCGATTGAATTATATAAGTTTAGCCATGTGGATAAAACTGCGGTAGTGCTACCGTTTAACAATTATTACACGTCATAACTCTTATACAATTTTAGCGGGTACTTTACTTACTGTAAAAAGCTTACCTGAACAACTAAGCCAATGATCACTCCTTATCCTGCTGTGCTCTAACGCCTTTTATACCTGTGACGAGTTTGGAACAGGCGCTTAACAATATAGCGCGATTAATTTGATCTTACTGAACAAAATTAGAGCTCTATCATTATTAACTTAGCAATGTAATAACCTCGTTTACTATATGCTAGTACCAATTTTAAAAACGGCGATCTTAATGAGCAGTAATTTAATTGTGTTGCAATTTTACGATAACAACACCTCGCGTAAATAATTCCAATCTGATATCTTTACTGCTAGCTCATTGGATTATAACTGATGGTAATATACTTATTAGTTTAGCCACTTTCGAACCTAACAAGTTTAGCTTTGATGGCCTATCACCCGTTAATCATAAATTGCGCACTAATTATGTTAATTCGTGAATACCAATATATAATAACTATACCAATAGTTGCTGAAGCAGCACGATTAAACAAGGCAGATTCATAATGCTACATTTACCCACTGTGATTAGCATCTCGTTACTTTTGAATGTCCTGATCGGCGGCTTTTTTTTTACCGTTTATAAGTATAAAAAACAACCCTGCTATTTATACTTAGGCGGGTCGTGTATGATATTTGTGGTCTCGCAAATCTTAGCATGTCTACGGATAGTACTTGATAGCCCTTTTATTACGCACTATCTGGCAGATATGTGCATCATAATCAGTCCTATACTCGCTCTTATTGGTTTGCAGAAAGTAACTAATCTAACTAGAAATACTAATCGGCACTTTTTAACCTTAGTGATTGCCAGTGCAATTGTGTTACTACCAATCTATGCGATTACAGCAGGCCAATTGGTGACAAGTCTCGTTATTGCAACACTCTTTATTTACGGTGCATACTTAGTTTATAAGATGAAATGCGTAGCACCAATGCAACAAAAAATCTTGTCCGGCTGTTTTATTAGCCACTCTCTCATCATGTATATACAAGTATTTATGTTAGCAGCTCCTTTGGTTAGTAATTCTGCAACTGATTATAGTCTTTGGCTACAAGCAATTTTAGTAAGCCATATAATACTAGCCACTGCTACAGCATTGGTATTGCCGTTTTTATTATTTGTAAATATTGAAGAAAACCTTCAGCGTCTAGTTAATCACGATGTATTAACAGGTCTGTTAAATCGACGTGGTTTTTTTATGCAAGGTGAAAAACTTCTCAAACAAGGTGTTGCATATCAGCAATCATTTTCGGTAGTTATGATCGATATTGATTACTTCAAAAGTGTTAATGATAAATATGGTCACAGCACAGGTGATACCGCTATAAAATGGATAGCGCAACATATCATGGCACAATTAAATGATAACGATATTGCTGCGCGAATTGGTGGTGAAGAGTTTGCTTTATTACTTCCAGATCAATCACTTAATCAAGCTCAGGTAACAGCTCAAAAACTCTGTGATGCAATTAGAGGGCATAGCTTACGTTTTAAAGGTAACACTATAAATTTATCAGTAAGTGTGGGAATTAGCAGTAGTTATGATGCCAATGCTTCAATTAAAATATTGTTAGATCAAGCCGATAAACGCTTATATATCGCTAAAGCAAAAGGCCGGGATCAAGTGGTTATTAGTGATCAACAAACCGACCATGTTGCCAACGGTGTTATGTAACCGAACTGAATTGTAATTTTTTAAACACTGAATCCACTGAGTATAACCACTGATTAAACTTAGCCTGGTGTCTTTGTCATATACAAACAATTAGCAAGTGGTATTGGCTCTGGGTAATCAGCAAGTACAAAGCCAAGTTTCTTATACGCTTTAATCGCACTTTTGTTATGAGCTAATACAAATAAAGAACATGTTTGCGTAGCTAAAGTTAATTGACCTAGTTCACTGAGCTGGGTAATTAGTGTTGCTACAATGCCACTGCCACGATACTCCGGGTTAACCACTAACCTACCTAGATGACAACGACCAATACGTAAATAAAACTGACCAAAAGCCATTAGCGTATTATCATCAGCAAGCAATACAAATGAGTTTATTTCATCAAGTTTTAAACCCTTTTTGAAAGAATTAAAATCGTAGGGGTATCTAAAATTAGGCCCAGCCCATGCATGAACTTCTTCTTCATTTGAAAACCATGACATGATTTCTTTTATGTGGGTATTTCTGACGTGAGTTAACAACATAACCACTCTTACTTAATCGCGGGAAGTACGATGTATTCCATTTTAATTTATAATAAACAATACGTTATAAATATACCAAACGCAATTAGATAATAACAATAAGGTACTTTTTGCTTATGCTAATTGCTACTCCATCATTCACTTAGCCTCCCGTTTAAGTTCAGCTGTTTTCATATTTATGGCCATAAAAACCATGCGAACACCCATTTACCTAATAAAGTTACAAAGATAAAATAAAAATAAAAAATAATTGACTGATAATTATATATAAAACAATAAACACCACATCCAATTAAACAAATTTAATACATTTTAGCTGCAATAAATTAAACACAGTAGTTGACGCAACATAAAAATTACACTAGCCTTTCTGGAAGCGCTTCCACAGGAATTAACACAAGCCACTATGGAAGCGCTTCCACACACAGTGATACCGCCGCATTTTTGTGGTGAGTAAATAATAATGATAACAGTACGAGGGAAGTCTAATGTCCAAGCATATTTTAATGAAAACAAAGTTAGCCACCAGCTTATCTTTGATTTTAGGTGCCGCAACCACTATGTCTACGTTTGCCGCCGAGGTTGAACAACAAAGTGAATTAGAAGTGATTCAAGTCACCGGTTTTAAAGGCAGTATCAAAGAATCAACTCAGCTTAAGCGTTACTCATCTGGGGTTGTTGATGCCATTTCTGCAGAAGACATTGGTAAATTTCCAGACACTAATTTAGCTGAATCGCTGCAACGCATTACCGGTGTTTCAATTGACCGCAGCAATGGTGAAGGTTCTAAAGTGACAGTGCGTGGTTTTGGTCCAGATTACAATATGGTGACATTAAACGGACGTACAATGCCTGCGGCTTCTCTTCCTGCTGGTGGTGGTGCTCCAAACTCTCGAGCTTATGATTTTGCTAATCTTGCCTCAGAAAGTGTGAAATCAGTGGAAGTATATAAAACAGGTAAAGCAAGCATCGCATCTGGTGGCATTGGTGCAACTATTAATATCAATACCGCTCGTCCACTTGATAACCCTGGCCTAGTTGCCAATATTGGTGTTAAAGCACAGCACGATACAACTAACCGTGTCGGCGATGACGTTACTCCAGAAATTTCAGGGATCTTTAGCTGGACAGATGAAGATGCTAAATTTGGTGCTTCACTCACAGCAAGTATGCAACAGCGTGATAGTTCAGCAACCGGGGCATTTGTTGGCGAATGGCGCACCACAGAATATGATGGCACCATCCCTCAAGCAGCAGATGACATTGTATTAGAAAATGCTCCTGCGATGGGCCAGTATTATTCAATGCCATCAGACTTGCGCTACACCATTGCAGATCGTGAGCGAACTCGTACTAATGCTCAATTAACATTGCAATACAGCCCAATTGACTCGTTTACCGCAACACTTGATTATACTTACTCACAGCAAGAGTTATTTGAAGCCCGTGCAGAGCAATCAATTTGGATGGACAACTATAAAACCCATTTAACATTTGATGACAATGCTGTTAAAACACCTATTTATTACCGTGAAGAACGCCGCGACTTATCCACTCGCGACTTAGGCTTAGCATTGCAAGAGCAAAATCAAGTAAACGAAAATAATTCAATCGGTTTAAACCTTCAATACTACTTTAGTGATCAACTGAACTTTACGTTTGATGCCCACAGCTCAAAAGCCACCAGCAAACCCGATGCGCCTTATGGTAGTTGGATAAATGCAGGCTTAGGTGCCAATGTCGTGGCCGCACAACAAGTTGACTTTAGCCGTGACTTACCCTCTATGGTAATAGATTTCGATGACTGTAGTCGCACAAATCTAAACTGCTCAGGAGCGCTTGATCAAGCTGATGTAGGTAGCTCAATTTTAGATGCAAACTTTGCAAGTCAAGAATCAACCGTTGATGAATTTCGACTACACGGTAGTTATCTCATAGACAACGGCAGTATCGACTTTGGTATTGAGTCACGCTCAATGGAAAGTCACTCTTTACAATCGCTAACACGTAATACAATGGGTAACTGGGGCATTGAAAACCCTGGGGAACTACCCGATGGCTATTTAGATCCAACTAATTTTTTAGCCGAATTTGATGATTACGATACCAGTGGTTCATTTGATCAAGGCTTTACCGGTAGTGCTTCACAAATTGGTTACTGGGCGGCAGATCAATACGGGTTCAATTTTGCGGCTGATGGCGCGTTTGCAACAAATCGCATTATTGAAGAAGATATTCAAGCGGCATTTGTACAATATAATTACAGTAACGAAATCAATGGCATGGTATTTAACCTTGTGATTGGTGCGCGCTACGAAACAACCGATATTACCTCAACTGCTAATATTGATTTACCTGATGCAGTTGCATGGGAAGGTAACAACGACTTTAATGTGCGTTACGGCACCAATAAAGATGACTATTCCTTGAGCTCAAGCTATAACCATTTTTTACCTAGCTTAGATTTTAACATTAACGTTATTGAGGATGTGACTCTTCGCGCCTCTTACAGTACCACTATTGCCCGCCCTACTTACGACAATTTAAGTTCTGCGGCAACGGTAGGTGTACCTACCGGCCCTTCGATCATTCCAGGCACCACTAATGCACCAGCAGCAACTGGTAACCCTAGCCTTGTCCCACTTGAATCGAATAATTTTGATGTATCTGCTGAGTGGTACTTCACTGATCTAAGTTATGTGTCGATTGGTTACTTTAATAAAAAAGTAGATAATTTTATTGGTCTATCACCAATGACTCAAAACTACTACGGCTTACGCGATGCATCTGCGGGTCCAAGAGCACAAGCAGCCAAAGCAGAGCTTGAGGCACAAGGTCTTGCGTTTACTGATTCAAATTTATTCCAAATGGTCGCTGCAATGGAAAATGGTGTAGCATTTGACTCGATGAGCTATGAAGAATTTGAAGCCGCTTACGACGTTCTACCAAACAGTGATGACCCACTGATGGACTTTACGGCACAAGTACCAACCAACAGTAAAGATGCCAAAATTGATGGTTATGAATTTGCCGTACAACACTTCTTTGGCGACACGGGTTTTGGCTTACAAGCTAACTACACCATAGTAAATGGTGATATTGATTATAATGTAGCCGCTGATCCAACCGTCACACAATTTGCCCTTGTTGGCTTAAGCGACACAGCTAACTTTATAGCCATGTACGAAAACGATAAGTTTCAGGCGCGTATCGCCTATAACTGGCGTGATAAATTCTTAAACA
The DNA here is from genome assembly GCF_014164235.1 of Pseudoalteromonas sp. SG44-17. Lineage (NCBI taxonomy): Bacteria > Pseudomonadati > Pseudomonadota > Gammaproteobacteria > Alteromonadales > Pseudoalteromonadaceae > Pseudoalteromonas > Pseudoalteromonas sp. SG44-17. The sequence continues at coordinate 318,052 of NZ_JACJEV010000001.1, forward strand.
GTGCTGCCCGTTACGTTAACGAACCGGGCTTTACAGAAGAGTATTACCAAATTGATTTTAATATTGCTTACAACTACAGTGAACAAATGTCGTTCTTTGTCGAAGGGCTTAACATTACTGAACAAAATATGCGCCAACATGGCCGGTATGAAGCACAGTTATGGAATTTAGAACAAAATGGTGCACGCTATAATATTGGTATGCGTTATAACTTCTAAGCAAGGGTTATTGACTCATTAACGCCATGAGTATTAAGCCGCTAGTTGTTAGCGGCTTTTTGCGTTGCAGGTTAATAGCAATTTTATTAAAACAACAGAGCACACAATGAATAATAAAATACAACACATTGTGGTATTAGGTGGTGGCGCAGCAGGTTGGCTAAGTGCAGGGCTATTAGCCGCTGAACACCCTAAACAAAAGGTTACCTTAATAGAGTCTGCAAACATTGCTATTTCAGGTGTAGGCGAAGGCACTTGGCCGTCTATGCGCAATACGCTCAAGCGAATTGGTATCGAAGAAATAGATTTTATACGTCACTGCGATGCTTCATTTAAGCAAGGTTCAAAATTCATAAACTGGCGTAACATAAATATAGGCGAAAACTACTATCATCCGTTTATGACTCCCGAAGGCTATTTAGAAACCGATTTACACGCTTACTGGCAACATCATGCAAGCACTCAAAAATATGCCGACGCCGTTAATATGCAAAGTTTTGTTTGCCAAGCAGCACTTGCACCTAAGCAGTTACACACACCAGAATACGCGGCGGTCACTAATTACGGCTATCATCTTGATGCCGGTAAGTTTGCCACATTTTTAAAACACCACTGCGTAAAAAAACTCAATGTGCATCATATTATTGATGACGTCATCGAAGTAAAAAATAGTCATGACGATTATATTCATTCACTCACCACCATAAAGCACGGTGACATAGACGGCGACTTATTCATTGATTGTACCGGTGCTCGGGCGCGTTTGATTGGTGAGCACTATGGCGCAACGCTTATCACACAAGAGCATATTCTTTTTAATAATAGCGCTATCGCTGCACATCTCCCTTATAACGATAATCAACAAGAGATCGCCTCAGCCACTTTATCAACGGCGCAGCCACATGGTTGGATCTGGGATATTGGTCTACCGAGTCGTCGTGGTATTGGTTATACCTATAGCGATAAATACTGTGATGAACAAACCGCTGTGAACACCTTAAAAAGCTATGCTGCGCTATCTGTTGGTGAACAAGTCGCCGAGCAAATACAAACTCGCAAGCTGAGTTTTATTCCTGGTTACCGCACACAGTTTTGGGTAAAAAACTGTGTTGCTGTTGGTATGTCGCAAGGTTTTATAGAGCCACTTGAAGCATCAGCACTGGCGATGGTGGAGCTTTCAATCAGCATGTTAAGTGAACAAATGCCGCAAAACCGTACTCATATGGACTTGCTGGCTAAACGGTTTAATGAGCGCTTTAGTTATCGCTGGCAGCGAGTAATCGACTTTTTAAAGTTACACTACATATTAAGTGAACGTGATGATAGTCAATACTGGCGTGATATAAAAAAACCATCGAGCATTCCTACTCGTTTGAATGAATTGCTGGCAATTTGGCAATATCAACCACCAAGCAGGTTTGATTTAATTGAAAACGAAGAGGTATTCCCCTCTGCCAGCTATCAATATGTATTGTATGGAATGGGCTTTCACACGCAAAATACAACAGCAAAAAATGCCTTTAATAACGCTAAAGCTGGGCAGTATTTTTATCAGCAAAACCGTGAAAAAATTGCCAAATACTTACAAGGGTTACCAACAAATCGCGCATTATTAAATCAACTTTTAAACAATAAGGCTTAACCTGACAATGACACACAACAAACCTATAAAAAATGTGGTGATCGCTGGCGGTGGTACAGCTGGTTGGATGGCTGCGGCTGCATTCAGTAAACTCGTTGGTAAAAATATCAATGTCACCCTTATCGAATCCGACGACATTGCTACGGTTGGTGTTGGTGAAGCTACTATTCCACCGATCCGCACTTTTCATAAATTACTTGGCATAAATGAGCAAGCATTTATGAAAGCTACCCAAGCAAGCTTTAAATTAGGGATCAGTTTTGAAAACTGGGGCGAAAAAAACACCGATTATATTCACTCATTTGGCATGACGGGCAAAGAATGCTGGGCAGGTGAATTTCATCATTTTTGGCTACACAGCTTAACATTAGGACTTGAATCCGAGTTTGGTGATTACTGTTATGAACTGCAAGCAGCTAAACAAGGTAAGTGTGCTTTTAATCAGCAAAATCCAATTAATTATGCATTTCATATGGATGCGAGTCGTTATGCATTATTCCTACGTGAATTTTCAGAACAACTAGGGGTTAAACGTCTAGAGGGAAAAATAATCCACGTTAATAAATGCGCCACTTCGGGCTTCATAAACAGCCTAACTCTTGCAGATGAAAGTATCGTAAATGGTGATTTTTTTATTGATTGTACCGGCTTTAATGGACTACTTATTGAACAGGCTTTGCATACCGGCTATGAAGATTGGTCACACTTACTGCCGTGCGATAGCGCAATTGCAGTACAAACTAGAGCCATTAGCGATGATATAGTGCCTTATACCCGCTCAATAGCACATGATGCAGGCTGGCAGTGGCAAATTCCTCTGCAACAGCGCGTAGGTAATGGTCTAGTGTATTGTAGCCGTTATTTAAACGATACTGATGCAAAGCAGCTTTTACTCAGTAATATTCAAGGTGAAACTCTCACTGAACCCAGAGTAATTAAATTTAAAACTGGCCGCCGCCGCAAAGGCTGGAATAAAAACTGCCTTGCTCTGGGGCTTGCCAGTGGCTTTGTTGAACCACTTGAATCTACCAGTATTCATTTAATTATGTCGGGCATTATTCGCTTTATCCGGCTATTTCCATTTGATGGTATTACCGAACAAGCAATCCACGAATACAACAAACAGCTAAAAAGTGAGATTGAAAATATTCGTGATTTTATTGTCTTGCATTATAAAGTCACTGATCGCACTGATAGCGAATTTTGGCGTCATTGTAAAAATATGGAAGTGCCTGATACCCTTGTTCATAAAATTAGTTTATTCAAAGAAACTGGGCGGGTATTTTTAGATGACGGCGATATTTTTAGAGTCGACTCATGGGTGCAAGTAATGTTGGGTCAAGGTATCAAACCCAAACAATACCATTTAATTGCAAGCCTGATGAGTGATGATGAGTTAAGCCACTTTCTGATCAGTATCAAACAGCAAATTACTCAACGCGTGGCACAATTGCCAACACATAAAGCGTTCTTACAACAATATTGTTCTGCGGAGTAATCTGAGTGAGCATAAAAAGCCCTTTAATCACGTAAAGGGCTTTGCACAACAAAACAAAATCAAAGACTAAGTTAACTATCTGGGCAGATAATTGTTGCCTGTTTTGCTCCCTCTGGCACAAAGTTGATATTCGCCACAGAAACCGAACCGTTACCCGTGCTCTGTAATGAAAATGGGCTAATCACTCTTGAAAAATCAACGCCTTGCTCAGTAAAGCAGGTTAAGTCTATGCTGAGTGTTTGCCATCTATTTAATGTAGCCTTTTTGAGTTCTGCGCTGATATCAACACGTCCACCACAACCATGCTCGCAACTCATAGCAACAAATAATGGAGCAGCAAATTCGCTATTTATCTTGTAATCAAAACTCAGCGCTGAGTTTGCTTCGATATAAGCCACTTTATCTTCAGTGAAGTTACTATTGATTTCGGCTGTAGTAAGGCCTATACCTGTAAATACAAATGCCATTGCATCTTCTTGAATATTTTTATCTTCAGTACGATAACTAATACCTGCTAATTCAACGCTATTGCTAGCTACTTGAACTTGCTGCTGTGCTGACTTTAAAAACAATCGCCATGGATCAGTCAGCACGCCATTAAAAATAGCCATATTAAGCAAACTAGCTATATCAACACCTGAGTCTTCATTTAAATTATCTGCCAGGGTATTTTTATCTGTATAGGTTAAACCAAAGCCATAAGGAAATAGTGGCGAATAGTCTACATCATCTTTATTTACTGCGGTTTGCAGTGGTGATTTTGGCCATGAAAACGACAATTTACCAGTAAAGTCATGCTGAATATCACCTCCTGCGTCAGTTAATAATACATCGGCCACACCTTGTCCTTCTGTACCCGGTAGCCATGCGGCGACAAACGCATCAGAGGCATTTAACTCAGCGTTAACCCACATTGGTCGACCTGAAATGAATACCGATACGACCGGCACGCCTTTTGATTTAAGCTGTTTTAATAACGCTAACGACTTTTTATTATTACGCTCAAACTCAAGATTATCCCTGTCACCGTGGCCTTCTGCATAAGGTTCTTCTCCAAACACCACAATCGCCACATCAGGTTTTTGTGTAAAGTGTCCATCAGGACTTAAAATGGCCTCTCCACCTGCGGCCGTGATCTGCGCTTTTAAACCCGCAAAGATTGACGTAGCACCAGGGAAATCGGTATTTTCGTTATTGGTGCCTTGCCAAGTAATACTCCAGCCCCCCGCTTGCTTAGCAATATTATCTGCGCCATCTCCGGCAATTAATACTCGTGAATTAGCCGCTATCGGCAAAGTATTGTTGTTGTTTTTTAATAACACCAGTGATCCACGCACAGCTTGTCGCGCAATATCGCGGTGCGCTTGCGCGCCAATTAACTGCGTTTTACCTGAGAACTGACGTTTTGCAGGGCTCGGTTTATCAAATAAACCCGCTCTTAGTTTGACTCTTAAAATACGCGCAACAGCATCGTCAATTCGGCTCATGGCAATTTCACCGGCTTTCACTTGCGCTATCGTATTTTCATAAAGTGGTTTCCACGCCCCCGTAGGAACCATAAAAATATCAAGCCCCGCGTTTACAGCCTGTGGGCAGCTTTCGTTACTACAACCTACAACTTGTCCGTGGCCATTCCAATCACCAACAACAAAGCCATCAAAGCCCATTTTCGTTTTCAGTACATCGGTAAGCAGGTATTTATTGCCATGATTTTTCTTACCATGCCAGCTATTAAACGACGCCATAACAGATTGACTACCAGCCGACAAACCACCAATGTAGCCTTGAGCATGAGTATCAAACAAGGCTTGCTCTGAATCGATATTGTTACCTTGATCGTCACCATCGACGGTACCGCCATCACCTAAAAAGTGTTTAACTGTGCTAATCACCCGCTTATGACTTAAAAAATCACCATCTGCATGGCCTTGCAAGCCGTTAACAATGGCAACTGAGTACCGGCGGACAATCTCTGGATCTTCAGAATACCCTTCATAAGTTCGACCCCAGCGGTCATCACGTACAACAGCAACAGTCGGCGCAAATACCCAATCAATACCAGTAACCATCACTTCGATTGCCGTCGCAGCGGCTATTTTTTCTATTAAAGCGGGATTATTTGCTGCGCCTAAGCCAATGTTATGTGGAAATAACGTTGCACCAATCACGTTATTATGACCATGTACAGCATCGGTGCCCCACATGGTAGGAATATCGATGCCATCAAGAGAATCGTCAACCGATGCTTGATACATCTGTTCAGCAAGTGCAATCCAATCTTGTGGTGTGGCATGTTTATTCGCGTTCGGAAATGAGCCTCCGCCATTTAAATACGAGCCAAAACCATATTTACGCATATCATCAGTCGTTATATCGCGGATCTCAGGTTGAATCATCTGCGCCACTTTTTGCTCTAATGTCATCGTCTGCAAGTACTGAGCAATCTTAGACTCAATTTGCGGATCAGCTCGAACCACATTATTCAGCTTTGGCCAAATAGCTAGCAATTGTTGCTGCTGCGTTTGTTCAACAGCTCTATTATTTTGAGACGTATCTTTATTTTCGCTTGCTGAACAACCAGCCAGAGTAACTAATCCAGCTAACAAACTTAGTGTAGGTAACTTAGCTGTGTGTAAGTGTGTTTTCATTTTTATATACCTATCTATTATCAACTCATTGCTGCTTAAAAGACTCTAAGTACCTGCTGTATTACAAAAGCGAGACCAAGCGGTTTATTCATCTAAGCAACGGTAGAACTATTTTTTGTCATCATTGAAATTAAAATTTAACTGTTGACCTGTTAAGAAATAGTCACTAACCTAAATATGGAAGCGCTTCCTTAAAGTCATTAAATACCATCTATTGGCATTAATCAAATTAAATATGGAAGCGCTTTCAGATATGTTAGCTTTAAAAGCTAAAAATAACAGCATCACGGACTATAAAAAGAAAGCAGAGGTTTTCTATTAATGAAACAATTATCTTTACCTAAACACTCGCCGCTACTGAGCAAAGACTTCACTTTTGGCGTAGCAACTGCTTCATTTCAAATTGAAGGTGGTGCAGCAGATCGTCTGCCATGTATTTGGGACACCTTTTGTGCTCAAGACGATAAAATTGCCGATAACTCAAATGGTCTAATCGCCTGTGAACACTACACTCGTTGGCCTCAAGATATTGAGTTAATAGATTCTTTGGGCGTTGATGCCTATCGTTTATCAATTTCTTGGCCACGCGTGATGCAGCAAGATGGTAGTTTAAACCCATTAGGTGTGAAATTTTATACTGATCTTCTAGATGAACTTAAACGCCGCAACATAAAGGTATTTGTCACTTTATATCACTGGGATCTACCGCAGTATTTAGAAGATCAAGGCGGCTGGTTAAATCGTAATACCGCCTATGAATTTGCTCACTACACAGATCTTATTAGCAAAGCGTTTGGTGATCGTGTTTATTCATATTCAACCTTAAATGAACCTTTTTGCAGCTCTTATTTAGGGTATGAAATTGGTGTGCATGCCCCAGGTATTGTCGGTCGGGAATTTGGCCGAAAAGCTGCCCATCACTTATTACTAGGTCATGGTTTAGCGATGCAAATGCTGGCTAAAAATAGCCCACAGACACTTAATGGTATCGTACTCAACTTTACTCCCTGTTACCCGGTAACACAAAGTGACGCAGATCTTAAAGCCACAGCCTTTGCTGATGATTATATTAACCATTGGTATATGCGCCCTGTAATGACTGGCAAATACCCAGATATTATTGAGCAACTTCCAGCAGAGCAGCGTCCAGATATTCACCCCGGTGATATGGAAATTATTGCGCAGCCATTAGATTACCTTGGCGTTAATTTTTATACGCGTTTACATTACCAAGCAAGCGCTGATGATTTTTATGACGAGCGCCCACATCAAGGCCTATTAACTGATATTGGTTGGGAAATTTACCCGCAAGCACTTACTGAATTATTAGTATCGTTAAATGAGAAATATACCCTACCACCGATTTATATTACTGAAAATGGCGCAGCAATGGCCGACAAGATGATAGATGGTAAAGTTAACGATTCAGATCGCATAGCTTACTATCAGCAACACTTAAACGCATTGCATAACGCAACTGAACAAGGTGTGGTGATCCATGGCTACTTTGCATGGAGCTTAATGGATAACTTTGAATGGGCTGAAGGCTATTCAAAGCGATTTGGTATCGTTTATGTTGATTATCAAACTCAACAACGTACTGTAAAAGCCAGTGGCCTTGCGTATAGTAGTTTAATTACTAGCCGGTAAACTTAGCTAGTGCTCCTTTAAAAACAACAATAAGAAACACACAGTGAACAAAATTCCTTTATACGAAAAAATCGGTTATGCGATGGGTGATGCCGGAGCCAACTTAGTTTGGCGAGGTGCACTTGCCTACCTAGCAGTATTTTACACTGACACATTTGGCATATCGGCTGCGGCCGCAGCTATGTTATTTTTGGTGGTTAGGTTATCCGATGGTGTAACCGATATCATTATGGGAATGATTGCAGACAGAACCACCACTCGGTTTGGTAAATTTAGACCGTGGATTTTATGGTCTGCTCCTTTTTTAGGACTGTTCATGGTGTTGTGTTTCACCACACCTGATTTCAATGACACCAACAAGTTAATTTACGCCTACATTACCTACATAGGCTTAACGTTAGCTTATACGGTGAGTAACGTGCCTTACTCTGCATTAATGGGAGTAATGAGTCCAGACGATACCGAGCGCACGAAACTATCGAGTTTTCGCTTTGCCGGAGCCTTTGCAGGCGGTTTATTAGTGATGGGCTTTTTACCTGAACTGGTTGCTTATTTTGGCGATGGCGATAACGCCAAAGGTTATCAGTTAACCATGTACTTATTTGCAGCATTACTAATTGTTTTGATGGTAATCACTTTTGTTAGCACCAAAGAGCGGGTAATCCCCCACAAAACAACCAGTGGTAATTTAAAATCAGAGCTCAAAGATTTAACTAAAAACTTACCCTTTATTATTCTGCCATTATTGGCAACTACCCTGTTCTTTTATTATCGCGAAATCTACAGTGGGCTATTTTTTGCATTTATCATGACTATGATGACTGTTGTGATAAAAAAATTACTCAACAAAGATCATCAAAATCTAACGGGAACTCAACGTGATATGGTTGATTTGCTCACCAACAAGCCTTGGTTAATTTTATTAGGCATGGGCTTTTTGACCATGATGTTCAACGGTATAAAATATGGTGTAATTGCTTATTACTTTAAATATCAGGTTGGCAGCGAACTGATGGCAGGCCAGTACTTCGTTGCGTTATTAGTGGTGTCTATCCTCGGCGCTCTTGCCACTGGTAAACTTGCCGAACTAATAGGCAAACGTAATTTATTTATCATCTCTTTAATATTAAGTGGCTTATTAACCACAGCATTTTATTGGGTGCCTGCTGACAACATTGTTGCCATATTTACTTTTGGTTGTGCAGCTGAATTTTTTGCTGCCATGATGCCTACCCTGTTTTTTAGCATGTTAGGGGATGCTGCCGATTATTCTGAGTGGAAAAACAAACGCCGCGCCACGGGCTTAATTTATTCCGCAGGGACGTTTGTGCAAAAAACTGGCGGCGGTTTCGCTGGGGCATTAGTATTAGTGGTATTGGCAGGCTATGGCTATAACGGCATGAACGAAGCAACCATTACGCAATCATTACCTGGCATGCAACTATTAATGAGTTGGATCCCCGCAGCATTTGCTTTTTTAGGTGCCGCCTTGATGCTTATCTATCCGTTGACACCCGCAATGACGCAGAAAATCACGGAAGACTTGGCTTTTAGACGCAGTAATGTGTAAATTATATTTCATTATCAATACGTTTTTATAAAGTGCGAATAATAACGCTAGGAAATTAATGGCTACAATTTATCAAGTATCAGAACTTGCAGGTGTCTCTCTCTCTACGGTATCAAGGGTTCTGAACGACAATGATTATGTAAGTAAAAAAACCAAGAAAAAAGTGCTCGAAGCAATGCAGCAACTTGGCTATCAACCCAGTTCTATTGCCCGTTCTTTAGCATCGAGTCGTACCAGTAGTGTTGGTGTTTTAGTCTCTGAACTAGACGGCCCGTTCTTTGGCCAAATGATGTCGGCGATAGAGCAGCAACTTCGTGCCGCAGGTAAGCATGTTATTATTACCGCAGGGCACAGTGACGAAGACAAAGAGAAAAATGGCTTTGAATTTTTAATCAGTCGTAACTGTGATGCCATAATTGCCCATGTGGAAATAGTATCGGACGAATATCTAATTGAACTTAGTAAGGGAAAAATCCCCATTTATTTAATGAGCCGTTATGTTGAGGAAATTAAAGACAACTGTATTAGTCTTGATAACGTTCTGGGCGGTTATCTTGCCACTAAAACGATGATCAATAAAGGTCACAAAAATATTGCTTATATTGCGGGTCCACAATTTAAAGTTGATGCGTCAGACCGACTCGTAGGACATAAAAAAGCGCTTGCTGAATACAATATAGCCTTTGATGAAAGCCTTTTTTACATTGGCGACTTTAAAGAAACCGGCGGCAATGATGGCTTAAAACATTTTATTGAAAATAAAGCGCAATTTAGCGCAATTGTCTGTGCCAATGATGAAATGGCCTCAGGTGCGATGAAGTTCGCCAGAGAACACGGTTTTAATTTACCGAAAGATCTCGCCATTATGGGCTACGATAACGTGATTTTCACCAATTACCTTTACCCAACTCTAACAACCATAGATAACCCAGTCCCAGAGATGGGCAGAATGGCGGCTAACCTTGTACTTAAAGACATTTACAAACGCCCTGGCATTACAATTAATCGTGTATTCCAGCCGACTCTCGTTTTAAGAGACTCCACGCCAGATATTAATTAATGCGGTAAAATCATTCGTTCACTAGGTTGAATTTTCAACTAACGAATTTGCTGATCAGCTAAACTTAGATTCAGCCCATGCAATTCATTACGTACCCATCGACCATCTAAGTATTGTTCAAGGTGGTCTTGGGCAAATGTTAAAAAACTACGCGCAGCATGAGCAATATGCCGATCAGTGCGGATCACAAAGTACCAATGACTTGCTAAGCTTGCATCACTTACAGTTAATACTTTGAAGCCATGATCTCCTATTGGCAACACATGGCGAGACAGCACACCAATTCCCATTCCTGATGATACTGCAACGCGAATAGCCTCATTACTTGCCATTTGCACGCTGTTACTCAGTACTAAACCGCGTCTTTGCAGTTCGCTCTCAAATAACATCCGAGTTGCAGAGCCAGGCTCTCTTAATAAAAAGCGGTATTTCACTAGCTCAGAAAGTGCAACGTGTTGTTGATTAGCTAATGGATGATCAGTAGGCACAATAAACTCAAGCGGGTTTTTTAAAAACCGTGCCGCTTTTGCATGTTCAAGTGACGGTGGATGGCTAAATACATAAATATCATCTTCACCGCGTTCAAAGCGCGCTAACACCTCTGCTCTATTGCCAATCTCAAGAGGCAACTCAACATGAGGATGCAAATTACTATAGGGCCCGAGTAATTTTGGCAAAATATATTGTGCGGTATTCACCATGGCGATTTTACATCGCCCGCGCTCACCCCCTTTGAGTTCAGCTAAAAAATCGTTGTAATCATCAAAGTGGCCAAACACTCGTTGGCAAGTCCTAAATAACTCATGCCCGGCTTCTGTGACATGCAGTTTTTGTTGCTGCATAATCACCAGCGGCTCATCTACAGCATCTTGTAAACGTTTAATTTGCAGCGACACCGTTGGCTGAGTTAAGTGTAAACGCCGTGCGGTTTCACTGATCGAGCCGGTTTTTACTACACTCATAAACACTTCAAGCAGCCGAAAAGAAATATGTCTTAAATCCATCGCTATCACATCCCCTCAGGTATTAATCAGCCCATAGATAATAACCTATAACTAACTACCAATCATTTTATTATTTACAATGCATGATTTTATCTACAATAGCGCAACTTTAAATTAATAGGAGAAAGGTGTGCCAGATATTGTTGTAATGTTTTTTGTTTTGGGTTTAGTTGCGGGGATTTTACGTTCTGATCTCGTTATTCCAAAAGCAACTTACGAGACCTTAAGTTTGCTGCTGATGCTGACCATAGGCTTAAAAGGCGGCATGGTATTACACGGCAATCTTAGTTGGCAATTATTGCCAGAAATGGGCTCGGTGATGCTACTTGGCGCATTTATACCTTTAATGCTCTACCCTATTTTAAAATATGTGATAAAACTTTCGGTAGCGAACAGCGCAAGTATCGCCGCCCATTATGGCTCCGTAAGCGCGGGGACATTTGCAGTCGCCCTCGCTTATGCTGAATCGGCGCAGCTAGCAGTAGGTGCTGAAGTAACCCTGTATTTAGTGATGCTAGAGCTTCCCGCGATTATCGTCGGGCTGTTACTTTATCGACGACTTGATAAACAACATAGTGCCGATAATACCTTATCGCTTAAAGCACTCTGGCATGAAACCTTAACCAATAAGAGCGTTATTCTCCTCGTAGGCGGTGTTGTTATTGGTATGATGTATGGCACACAGCAAGGCAGCCAAGTAACTGGATTATTAACCAATAGTTTTAAAGTCGTGCTTGCATTATTTTTACTCGAAATGGGTTTAACGGCAGCGCAAACATTACGCCCTATACCTTGGCATCACTGGAAACTGACACTATTTGCTATAATCAGTCCATTAATATTAGGCGCGATTGGAGTCAGTGTCGGCACTTTATTAGCGCTTGAGTTAGGCTCAATCGTTATCTTGGGGAGTTTAGTGGCCAGCGCATCTTATATTGCAGCGCCTGCCGCTATAAAAGCCGCAATCCCCAAAGCCGATATAGGTCTGGCTATGCTCAGTTCACTAGGCATCACTTTCCCATTTAACGTACTTATCGGTATCGGTTTGTATCATCAACTTGCTGTTGCGATGCAATAAATTAAACAATAGATAAGGGCTATTTAGCCCTTATCTATCTATAGGTTAAGCAAGCTCGGGCCATTGAATTGACTTACTGTCTTTGCCATTTTTACAGCTAAGTGGATCATTACCTTTATAATTTTTGCATCCCCAAAACTGCCCTTTTGCGCTATTGCGTAATACCATTTCAGCACCGCATTTATCACACGTTGGCACTAGATGGTTACAGGCTGTATTTATACATAATTTAAACCCTGTATAGCGACTGCGAGTCATTGGGCTTTGGCACTGCTCGCACGATTTTTCTTTATGCTCACAACGCGGAAATAACGAACAGCCGTAGAATGGCCCAAAACGACCACTGTGTTTTTTTAATACCCCGCTATCACAGCGCATACAGTTTATATCTGCGATATGTAATTGATCAACATCACTAGTAAATTCATCCAGTTCTATGTCATGTTCAGCAATTAACTCCGAGACAAAACAACTGCTATTGGTCATATCAGCAATGATGTAGGCGCGGTGTTTTGCGCGCGTTAGTGCAACGTAAAATAACCGTCGCTCTTGTGCGTAAGCGAAGTTTTCTGGCGCTGGTAATAAAGCTTCGATAATTGCGGGCGCAACTTTTTCAGATGGAAAACCATGTTTACCCTTTTGTAATCCGATAATAATAACATGATCGGCTTCTTTACCTTTTGAGGCGTGAAAAGACTGCGACTGAATTTTTAACAACGGATATTTAACACTCATGGTTTTAATATCCGTATTTGTTGGTAGCTGAAACCAAAATCGCGCTAAAAAATACACGGTTGTGGGTTTACATGCCTTGCTGTGTATTGTGCAGAGTATGTCATCAATCGCACCATTTAATAGTTCAGGAATGTCACTGTAATAACTATTTTTATAACCAATAGACGCATTACTACTGCGCCTTAATAACGACACACTAGGATGTGAAACCTGAGTTAAAGAAGTAATCGTTTTATCAAGCTGCGCGGGATTTTTACTAATAAATGCTGAGGCAACTTCACCAATTTTATTATTGAAACGAAACGTAAGATCCAGCGCCGTTTGCGTAGTAAAGCCAAAATACATTGCAAACTCAGTGGTCAACTTAATATCAGCGCCGCTGAATCGGTAAATTGCTTGCCAATCGTCACCCACTGCAAATACTGAACTACCTTTGTTGCTATCGCGAAGTGCTTTAACCAATCGTGCTCTTGGCTGTGATATATCTTGAAATTCATCAACCATAATATAACGCCAAGGCGATTTAAACTTGCCCGACTCAACATACTCGATTGCCTTGATAATCATATCATCAAAGTCAATTTCACCGCGCTGCTGCAAGTGATAGTTGTAGTTAGATAAAATTGGTTTTAATAGCGCCAACGCTTGGGTTGTTTGTTTGGCGTCAAGGGAGCGTTTAATGACATCAACTTCATCAGCATCAGTTAAATAAGCCGCCTTATATAAACTCAGCAATTGACTAAATAACGCAGCTAATACGGTGATCCTGCCAGTTTCTTTTAAGCTTTCGAGCAGTGATTCTAAGGGCAATAACTGTGTTTTCACGCTCGCACTTAAAAGCGCTTGTTCAAGTTCGTTTAACAGCTTACCTTGTTTATGTTGCCCATAAGTCAAAGCTATACAGTGAGTGTTATTACTGGCATGAGTGGTATTTTTCCAATCAATTTCGCTATGGTATTGCGCTTTATCAATGTAAGGCGCAGTATTGCCAACGTCATCGATGCCGTAATATTCAATGTAAATATCGTACTCAGGTAAATAAAAATCAGGCTTGTACTGTCTGCGTTCAATGGTTTTTACGTCAACTTTATAAGGCGCTTCGTATTGATAATCTATGCCGTGATAAAACAGCCAATTAGCTATATATAACTCACCAAAGCTTTTTACCTTGTCGCCTTTTAGGCTACGGATATCGTTATCATTTAAGTAGCTGTAATAATCACCCAATGTTTTAAAATCAAATTCATTTTTTTCAACATAATAGTATTTACTAAAATAATCTAAAACCAGATGACGATACTCGGCACTGTTTTCAATCAATGATTCAAAGCACTGCTGCACCCATTTTGCTTTCGCTTTTTCGTCTTCTGCAAATACACTCATAGTCGGTTTAGCACGTTCAACTTGTGAGATAATCGCCAGTCCGACACTATGAAAAGTAGCGGCTTTTATTTTATCGGTGGCGAGCTTATTTTCGATCCGTTGATCCATTTCATCAGCAGCTTTGCGACCATAGGCCAGCAATAAAATATCACTGTAACTTGCCTGCTGGCTTTGCACTAAAAACCCAGCCCTGCCAATCATAACACTGGTTTTACCGGTGCCTGCGCCAGCCAATAACAAGTTATTATCGTCATCAATCACACAAGCACGTCTTTGACTTAGTGTTAATGGATTTGCTTCAACACGGTCAAAAAAAGCGTGGTGTAGGTTAAGTTGCTTAGTAACGTATTTTTGTTGTAGATACTGGGTAAGTGCAGCATCCCAGTTTGCATATTGCTCTAATACGTTTATTTTTTTATCCACTAAAACAAATGCGGGGCTGTTTTTTATCCACGGCAACCAACGGTCATGCTCTTGCTGTGCCAACCGCTGAATACGACTAACATAAGACTGGCGTAAATATCGCTGCTTGACCAGTTTTGTTATTTTATTAAGAAAAGTGTCAAGCTTAGCTTCATTAGCGTTCACCCAATAGCGTTCAAATTCAGCTTGAAATTTACGGTGAGCACCATATGCCAGCAGCGAAAATGTATGATTTTGTTGTGCCGTAACAAAAGAAATCGTTTGACCAAACAAGCCGAAAGCAAACGACGGCGGTGCCTCCAAATCACTCCAACTTATTTGTCTAGTTGAGTTACCTTGGCAAATAGTCAACATATGGTGATCAAACGCCAACATGGCTTTATTAGAAAACATCCTGCCAAACAGGCTAACTGCAATAGAATTCATTACTGCTGAATTCCTAAATAAAAAGAGTGAATTACCGGTATTTTAAGTTAATCAGCTGGATAAGTGTGAAAATAACGGCAATTATTTTAGCGTAGTTTTTCATCTGGATTTAAAAAGAACATTTTCTTCCAGCCTTGGCTTTGCGCGGTCATTAACCATGGGTACGGTAGTAACGATAAAATAGAGTAATGTACGTGAGGTTGTTTACCTGCCGCATTACCCGTGTCTCCTAAGCTACCAATCAGCTCATTGACTGCAACATAGTCTCCTGCACTTAACGAATAACTTTCTAAGTGGGCAAAGTAATGCAGTCGCCACTTAGGCCCAAGTAATGCCACCACTTTACCACCGCGCTTTAGCTCACCTGAATACAGCACCACACCACTTACCGAAGCAACCACTGCCGTGTGTTTTTTGCCAAAAATATCTATCCCTTTGTGTACACCTGATTTACCCCAAGGGCCATACCAAAAGGTATTATGATGCCAATCATTTGCTGTTGCACCTTTGACTGGGATCACTATTTTTTCAGGTATGAGCAGCCCAATAACAAGGACTGTAAAGAACGTTAGTCCCATGTACTTCATCACTTTCATTACAACTTCCTTGAAATAGTTTAACAGAGAAATAGTTCATTATTGTTTGATACGTGTGCAACCAGCCACTCACACAACTCATGTGTTAAACTATCTTTTTTAAGCTGTAATTGGTCTACCTGCTGCGTTTTAACCGCCGTTAGCCATGCCTCTAGCATTGACTCAAAGCCCCGTTTATATAGCGTTGCTTGCCAATCATTTTGCATCGCGCTCTGCTGTATTCCATTGACCATAGAAGTCATATTGGTTAGCGATTCAAACCGCCACTTTTCATTCAAAGCAGTTATTTCAACCACTTCTTCATTACAGCCACTTAATCTATCCATAGCGCCTTGAAATAACCGCCCTTCAAACTCAAAACTAACATGTATTGCTGCCAATAAGCCTTGTGGATCTAGCTGTGAAAACACCTGTAACTGGTTAAGTTGATCAAAACGCTCTACATTTGCAAAATGGCATAAACTATCAACCACATGGATGAAGTCATCAAAAATAAAAGTGCGTGGCTGTGCTGGTAAATTTAAGCGGTTTTTTTGCCATTTAAGATGGCGTATTTGTGGCTTTGCAATATCGGCCATAATTGGTAAAAAGCGACGATTAAAACCTAAAAATAATGGCGTGTTATGTTTAGTTGCTAACGCAATAAGTTCACTTACCTCACTAAAACTATACGCTAATGGCTTATCTACAAACGTAGCGATTTTTTGTTCAAGTGCCTGCTTCGCAAACGTAAAATGAGACTCAGTATTAGTGTGGATCATCACCCCATCGGGCTTACACGCCAGTACCGCTTGGTAATCTGTAAAGCACTTTTGAACCCGATACTGCTTCGCTAACTGCGTTAATGTTGTCAGGTTTCGTGTACAAAAAATAGGATCGATCTGTGCATGTTGCGTGGCAATAGGTAAATATGCTTTTTGTGCTATATCCCCAAGCCCGACTAAAGCGATTGTTAGCTGGTTCATTTTTACTACTGCCTCTTGATGAAAAATAAAAACACAGCATACCAAGTTATTATTTAGATTGATAAAACAACTACAAATTTTAAACAATTTCGCTAAAAAAATGATACCAAAATGACGTAAATAACCGGTTAATTTACCTAACTTAGCGTTCTAAATAAAATGTTGAGTAAATATTCAAATATAACTTTACTTGTGTTCAAAATCGGATTAAATTCGCCGCAAAATTAACCAACCAAAAATAATTGCCAGCTATTAAAACACTCCAACGCAATTATTTATGCCCTTTAAATCGGATTCTTTAATGGTTGAGCTCGCTGCCAGTCATAAACCAAATAACCCACTTGCGCCTGTTATTGGTTTGTCTTTTTTTGCTATTGCCTCAGGCTTTTTAATGAGCCTAATTCCTTTATCATTGAGCGCCTTTGGGCTTGATAATGAACTTGCCTCTTGGTTAGCTAGTGTCTTTTATCTTGGCTTATTAATTGGTGCTTTTTTTATTGAGCGTATTGTTGCAAGAGTAGGCCACCGTCATGCTTTTCTGGCATTTCTGGGGTTATTAATTTTCAGTGTTGCAGCACAGCTTATTTTACCTAATGCCAACGTGTGGCTTTTAGCCCGCTTTGTAGCTGGTATCGCCGTAGCTGGGGTATTTGTGGTGGTTGAATCTTGGTTACTAATGACTGACACTGCCAAAGCACGAGCTAAACGATTAGGCCTGTATATGACATCCCTGTACGGTGGCAGCGCCGTTGGCCAACTAGCTATCGATCCGCTTGGTACCAGTGGCCCACTCCCCTATTTGTTTGTTATTGCTCTATTATTTTTAGCGATGTTAGCACCGCTGCTGATTAAATCAGGGGAACCGCAAAGTCAGCACTCGCAAAAGCTACAATTAACTGAGTTAAAAAAGCTCAGTCGCCCAGCAATTTTAGGCTGTTTGGTATCAGGATTAGTACTTGGCCCAATATACGGTTTAATGCCAGTATATATCGCTGCCCAAAGTGAGCAGGCCGCTTTTACTGGCACCTTGATGGCGGTGATTATTTTAGGCGGTATGTTAGTACAGCCGTTGGTGAGTTATTTATCAACACGAATGGCAAAAAGCTTATTAATGGCATTATTTTGTTTATTTGGCGCGATGGGTGTAGTTGGTATTATGCAAGCTGTACACTTCAACGTATTGATGGCCAGTTACTTTATTTTAGGGGCTGCGAGTTTTGCACTCTACCCCATTGCCATCACCTTAGCCTGTGACGCATTGCCAATCGAAAAAATAGTCTCAGCAACGGAAATTATGTTATTGAGTTACAGCTTTGGCTCGGTCTTTGGGCCTTTGCTTGCTGCCAACCTATTTGCTTCAGCTAACGGCATTATGTTGTATTTAGGCGGTTGTTTATTCACCACCTGTATTTATATGCTGATCAAAAGCCTTAAAGGCATCTCCACTGACAATACCCCTGTGGCAGGATAAGCCATAGCCTAATAACGCAAAAACCCCATGCTGAGTTAACAGTATGGGGCTTTAATTCAAGTAATAAGGCCTAATTTATAAAGATAGGTATTCTTTAGCACGAGTAAGGTTATGCGATACCATCGCGCTATCAGCCATTTGTGCAGCTTCATATAAATCTGAAAGACCAGCGGTATCATTTTTAGCCATCATACGTGATACACCGCGATTACTTAATGCAAACGATGTTAATTCACGTAATTTCATTTTTGGGCCTTCGCTTTGTTTTAGCAACGCAATCGCTTTAGTACAAATAGTTTCTGCTTGCGCGTAATTTTTTGATTTAACGTTTAGTGCGCAATTATTAAATGATTGTTCAACTGGCTGTGGCGCTGTTGCTGTCTCAATAACCATTAATTTGTAATCACTTTGATCAGCCAGAGCAACAGCTGAACATGTTAATAGTGAGCTAAGAGCAATAGTTTTGATAAGTGTACGTTTCATGATTATATTCCTATTTGATTATTTGCCTAAATCGTGTCGTATCTGGTGCCGACAATTGAACTTTAGGGTGTTAGCTCAATTTCAACAAACGATAAAAATAAACCTAATAGGTGAAGAAAATTAACTTATGGACTTTATAAAAATGAATTGTTACTGAAACTAGATTGAGCAACACAACTAAAAGGTGTCAATAGCGACACCTTTTTATCTATAAACAGCTACTTTATGTTTTTAATATGCGAGCTAATAATGCCGCTATTACTGATAAAATGTTTTTTCTGGGCTGGAAGGCGTTTGCACGAATGGTAAAGCAGGATCGTTCGTTAGCGTTTTTTCAGCTGTGGTACTAGGTATTACAGGGCTTGGGCCGACTGAGCCTTGCGTTGTTTCTGTGTTCAAAATTAATGGTAAACCATCTTTACCACCACCTATCACTACAACTTTACTATTGTTAGATTTGGCCAACTCCACTGTAGCTTCAATCCCTCGCCAGCGTAAATATGTTTCAGAAATACCACCACTGACTGTTTGCTGAAAATCTCGGATCCCTTCTGCTTCGGTCTTCTTACGCTGCGCTTCTTTTCTAGCAACAACTAAACGCATGTCGTATTCTTCGTTCAAATAATTTTGATTCACTTTTGCGATAATCGCATTATGTACCTTTTCTGGTATATTAACGCGCTTGATCAGCATATCATCCAAATTAACTAACACTTGCCCTGAGTGCGTCGCTTTTTCTTGCTGTAAAATTGTCTGCTCTTGTAATTGCAGTTCCTTTAAAACTTCATCTAGAAGCTCATTTTGCACTTGTAAACGCATATTACCGTACACTTGCTCTGCCGTATAACGCGATACAATCATGATCACCGCAGAATTAACTTCTGGTAGTACTGTTTCTTTTAGGTAATCCGTACCAACTAACTTATGTAGATAAGGTATTTGTGAAACCACTGGCCGATAACGCACAGTCACATCTAACGAAATTTGTAAGCCTTGGGAAGTAATAGCGTGAATTGTTTCATCAGCAGTTTGAAACCGACTTGAATAAAGCGTTAGCGTATCCCAAGGCAGAACTAAAACTGTTCCTTCATCAAACGGTTTTTCCAAATAGGTACCACCGCCTAAACGTTTCCACAAAACTCCGACTTGGCCTGAATCAATTTTAATAAACATCACTGGCACCAGCACCATGCCTAGAAACATAAAAACCAGTAATGTGATCCCAGCTCTAAAACGCCATGACAAAATACGTTTATGAAATTTAGGCTTATAACGTTTAATAAAACGCATACTGATATTTGTGATTATTAATGCAAGTAGTAAACCCGCAAGCACCAACAGAGTTAAATCGGGAGTAATGACAATATTCATGATGAGACCCCATTGCTTACAATATCGTTATTATCGGTTAACTGCCCTTCCACCATTTTTAAATGGGCATCAGCTAAATGAAAGTATGTATCATCATGGGTAATTGCAATCACTGTATTTCCTCTTGCTTTGAGTCGTGGTAATACTTGCTCGTAGAATTTACGCCTAAAAATAGGGTCTTGATCGGCAGCCCATTCATCAAAAATATATACAGGTCGATTTTCTAAAATTGTACTCAATAACGCTAAGCGCTTTCGCTGCCCTGACGATAAGTCAACAGTGCTAAATTGACCATCGACGATACTAACTTTGGTGTTCATTTCTAAAAATGCCAACCATTCATCAATTTCTTGTTGTTTTGTATCGTGAATACCATATAGCTGTTTAAATAAATGAAAGTCAGAAAATACCGCTGTAAACAAGCTACGATAACCTTGCAGTGAAGTTTCATTGAGCTGTTGACCATCGAGGAGTATTTTTCCAGCCTGTAACTCATATAGACCTATGAGCATACGAATAAAGGTAGTTTTTCCGCTCCCATTTCCCCCAGTAATAAAAGTAATTTTGCCTCGCTGCAGCTGAAAATCAATGGGACCAACTACAAAGGCATGTTCACCAGGTGCACGATTATGCTGATAATATGCACCACTTAGTTGTATCTGTTCAAATGTTGCGAGCTCAGCATGAGCCGATTTAGTATGTTGAGTTTTTTCCTGTTCAGACTGTAACTCCTTTTCCAACGCTAACACATTTTGTCCAGCTTCACTGGCAGCGGTAAAAATAGGAATACCGCCGACAATACTGGTGATTGGGCCAATTAAAAACAGCGAAGCTGTGGTAACTTTAATAACCACATCGGTGTAGACATGCGATAACACCGGTACAATAAAAACCATAGCCCCAGTTGCCGCAAAAAAACTGATTTGCGATAAAATAAAATCGCTGGCAAACAAAGTTTGTGTTTTCGTCTTAGAGCGTTTAGCGCGCGCTGAGTCCATAGCAAACTCATATTCAAGATCATCCGCTCTTGGAACACTTAGCTTTACTTCTTTAAAGCCATCGAGTAAATCAGACAAGCGTTGAATTAATTTGTTTTCGCTCTCAAATGACTGCTGCATATTCTTTTGTATTTCGTCTGCCCGAAGCCGGTGAATGCTGCCGCCAAGCATAATCAATACGGCCAACACAATGAAAGCCACAAAGGAGTGATATGCAATATACATAGATGTAAAAAAAACTAAGCTAATTGACTGACCTATAATCACAAACAGTTGCGCAGACTGAGAAATAGTCTGTAATTCTTTGCTTAGCGTAGTAAAAATTTTCTCTTTACCAATCTTCTCTAAGGTCGCCAGTTCAGTATGACGAACACATTCAAACAACTCGACACGTAACCCATCTATGGCTTGTTCAACCATTTTTGCAGCTTTAGTCATTAATCTATGTTGGGTGAGACCATAAATAGCAATGGTTAACGAAAATAAAGCGAGATAATAAAGAATATGATTTTCGCGGTGAATATCAGCAATATTTTCCGCAACATTATTTATTAGCGCTAAAACGAGGGCATTTGCTAATCCGGAAATACAACCTAGCGCAGCAAAAGTTCTTTTTTTAACTGTGATGTTTCGACTAATTAAATCGTATAATACCATTTTAGAATCTTTTATTGTTTTTTGATGGTCTTTATCAACACTCATTAACGTACAGCTGAATAATATTACCACTGCTTTAAAACCAGTGGTTTAACTAAGCTATATAACTAATTGAGTGTTAAACGTTGTTATCCATGTCGCTGTATTACTTGTTATGTATCTTGGCTATGTGTTGCATCT
This sequence comes from Pseudoalteromonas sp. SG44-17, assembly GCF_014164235.1. NCBI lineage: Bacteria > Pseudomonadati > Pseudomonadota > Gammaproteobacteria > Alteromonadales > Pseudoalteromonadaceae > Pseudoalteromonas > Pseudoalteromonas sp. SG44-17. Next base: position 340,108 of record NZ_JACJEV010000001.1, read on the forward strand.
TTTTTGTGCGCAAAAATTAATATTAATAAACCGACAAAAGGTGTCAGCATCAGCGACAGCAAAAAAAAGCCTACCGGGCCTGCAAAAGTGTTTCGCCCCCAGTAACCACACAATAAACATAATCCTAAATATAAAATGACGATCATTATTAATTCCTTTTCAGTTAAGCTGTAATCAATTGATAAATAAACCAGCAATAACTGCTGGTTTATTTAGGGTTTAGCTCATTCTACTTACACTGCAGCTTGGCTTTGTTGAGCACTTGCATCACCTTTGTCTTTACGATACTTCGCTGCGATCTCAGAGATATCACCTTTAATACTTGCTAAATTAAGGTCTATCAATGTACCGCCATTTTCAAAGTGTCGAATAAACGTAGAACCGACTGCATGCGAAGATGCCGCCGAGATCACTGGCATAAATGCAATGGAACTAAGCGTTCCAATGATAGGTATAGCTTTAAGGAAACTACTCAAGCCAGCCCCTCCCAATGTCTGTGGAAAAGAGCCACCAATTACCGCACTAATAGTGCCTCGCAGCTTATTCTCACTATAGGATTGGCCATATACCTTAGCAATCTCATCAATCATTTTTATTTGAATACCTGTCAAAGCTACCAAATCAACCACTGGAATTGGAATAAGTCCGCTGCCAAATGACCATTTGCTATACTTATCGACGATGATCTGCGCTACAGCAACTCGATTTTCTGCTTCAACGAGATCTGCTTGTTGCTCAGAAACGGTGTCAGTATTCGCCTTTTCGTCCTTCGCTGTTTTTGCCGCTGTCATATTTTTTCCTCTATGAATTAAATTAACAGTTGTTGAACCCACCAAATTACTGCTCTAGTAAAACTTTAGTCAGTAACTTGCCCTTTTTCACTTTTCTTTTCATGAATATGAAAAGAAAAGTAATACTTTGCATAAACATGCAAACAGTAATTGGACTACAACCACTCCTTGTTCAGGTTTGGTTCCAACTTTATTAGTACTTAGCCCACTGCCAGTACAAGAAACTAATCAATTCAATTCTTTTGACATTCACCAATTCATCGACACAACTTTACGCATCAATTAATATCGCTTGGCACTTATCTTCTCGGTGCTTATCACTGTAAAAAATTATATTTCTGATCTCACTTGCAATGCAGTCCGACTCTAGTCCTGTTTTAACGTAATTACTAAAGACCATCACTGATTGATCCCGTTCCACTAAACGGTTAAAGCTTGTCACCCATGAATAAGGATAACTACCTGAGTACTGTAAAAATTTTTCATATTTTCGCAGGTTTGCATCAGCAGGATCTGATGGACAATCGGCAACTTTGCCAAACTGTAAAGGGTCAATAAATGTAACAAACCAACCATAACCATAGTATTCGCATTGCGTACTGTTACCGGTATTAGAATAAGGTGCAAATGCCACTAATTTTTGTGCCTCATCTAAAATTTTACTTGTGTATAATGCCTGATCCCACTTATGCATATCAGTCACTGTTGAGTACATATCACCAGCAGAATAAAGTACCAATGGATTGCTATAAGGATTCTTTAAAATATTCTCGTATGGCGCAGGACCGCCAACTAATGGCGGTCTGCCATTGGCTAGTGGTAAATATGGGTTTTGATTTGAGATATAGCCTGTGGTCATATTTTGATACACGCCAATGGCGCTAAATGAACCACTATCGTTCATATTAATGGGATCTAATATCTGTTCTTTAAGAAGGTTTTCGAACCAAAAGTTACGGTCAATATCGCCTTGGCTACCCGCAGCTATTTGCTCAATAATATTGCCGACCAAATAATAATTACAATTACTATATTGATACTTAGAGCCCGGAGTAAATGTCGGTTTTTCATCTTGTTCTGTACAAGTACAAAAACGATTACTGAAATCTTCAGGCCCATTTAAATTTAGCGTTTGATCATAAAGAAACGGCCGCCAACCATAATTATCATAAACGTCTTCATTATCACTGTAATTATTAATGCCTGAAGACATAGTCAATAAATTGTGCAATGACACATCCGCACATTGATTTTTAGGAAACCAAGGTAAATAGTCACCTATAGTCTGCGTTCTTAAATCTTTTCCTTTGAGCATTTTCATTAACATGGTTGCCGCAAATGCTTTAGTGTTAGAACCAATTCGGTATTTTGACTCTGTAGTATTTGCAATATCATATTGCATATTTTGCGGTCCACAATTAGCCTCGTATACAACCGCATCAGCAGAAGTAATATACACAGTGCCAAAAAAGACTAAAGTGTCACAATATTCTTGCACTGTTGCAGCAATCATTTCTATCTGAGCCGCTGTGATAGTGACATTTTTTGCTACACTCTTTTTTTGCAAACAAGACGCTAAAATCAAACTTAATAAGCAGACAATCATGATTTTAAACTTTACATGCATAAGCCATTTCATTATTCTTCTCCTGTAAATAGCCACATCTCTTTGCCAAAATCATCACTGCTAACAAAGTGAAAATAGTCTTAGTAAACTTATTGTAATAACAACCAGTTAAGCCATGCCAACCAGTACTTTTCGAGGACCGCTATATGCTTCTCGTCCATGGGTGTACAGCATGTTATCAAGCAACAAAATATCATTACGCTGCCATTGATAAGAGAATGTAAGCCCACGATACACATCATTGATTGCTGCTATGTCTTGTGGGTCAATGTCCGTGCCGTCACCGTAGTACGCATTACGGGGCAAATTTGCTTCACCGATACTACTTCGCATTGATTGCACCACGGCACTGTCCATACTTGAACAATGAAAAAGATGGGCTTGATTAAACCAGACTTTTTCACCACTTGAAGGGTGAGTGACAACAGCAGGGCGGCATTGGCGTGTTTGCAATTTATCGCCATCGATCCATTCGAACTGTATGTCGTTTGCATGGCAATAATGTTCAACATCACTTTTACTCTGTGTTTGAAACACTTCTTGCCAAGGTAAATCAATATCGCCGTAGTTTCGCACGTACATGACGCCTAACCGCTCAAACTTTTCTCTGATCCGCATGGGTATGTGGTTATACACCGCACGACTATCGGCCAAGGGAGTATTGCCCCCAGTCGTCGCTGGCACCACACAGAAAAACCCCATTCTCTTAGGCCAATTATTCGAATATGCATTTTCGTTGTGTTGTAAAATCACCTGATCTGCATGGTATTCTGTGGTGGTATAAATATTATTCTTCAACGCAGTGCGTGGCGATGAACGATAAACATACTGCTTTAGAGGCTCACCAAAAATAGTTTCTAAAATAGTACTAAATTGGTGAGTACTCACAATATTTAGCCCTCTCAGTAGCGCTAAACCATCTTGATTTACCCAATCATTTATTAAGTCAGTATTGGCTTTAACCCATGCCAAACCACTTTGCTTTTGAGCGCTCATATCATGCACACGGCAATCGCTATTGTCAGTGCAAAAATCCATATCTATTGCTAATAACTGATCCATTTCATTCCCGTCCTTTTATAGGTAGAGGTTTACTGTAGAACATTTTTCACCCACTTGTTAATAAAGTGTATATTTACTTGCAATTTGTTCAACGATTGCAGCAACAAACTGATGCTGTAAGATTGACAGATGATTACCTGTGATCTCTATTGCCGAAAGTTCAGGGTTAACTACTCGCCAGCCCATATCATCAGCAAGCAATTGGCCTGCAAACTCTTTGGTATCGTGTGCTTTTATAACCATAAGCGGCACCTCAAGTAACTCTCTATTTATTTCTACCTTTGCTTGTAACTGCGCTTTATATACGCATTGCAGTGTTAGCAATTGACGAGCACTGAACTGGTAGCCCGCAGCAGCTAAATGCTTACTTAACCACTTTGTTTGTTGTTCATCAGCAAGCGTGCAATATAACTGCTGCTCATCGTCAGTTAAGTTCAATTGAAAAAATTCACTCAGGTTCGCTATTAGTAACGCTGCTATTTGCCTGTCTTGCAGTTCTAGCACAGCTGAATTAGGCATAGGCGTATCAATTACTAGCAGTGAGGCTGGAGCTTTATTGCGCAGTACTAATTGCTGCGCCATTTGATGAATAACAAAGCTTCCAAATGAATGACCAACCAAGTGAATATTAGCGTCTATCCCCTGCTCAATTAATGCGTTGCAGTAATGGTGTGCGGTCAGTGACAATGAATTAATAATATCTGGCTCTAAAGCGATCAGATCTGGCTGCAAACCATAAACAGGAATACGTTGATCTAGTTGATTAACCAATGCTTGATAGATCATCAGTAACCCTCCCGCACCGGCGACTAAAATCACCGGCTGAAACCCTTGTTCACCGGCCTGTAAACAGACTAAAGTTGTAGGCTGAAAATCAGCAGCGTGGCTTTTTTGTAATTGCTCAATTGCCTCAGCTAAAGCGTTTACAGTACGGTGGCGAAATAACATATCAATAGATACCGTTAACTGCATCTGATAGCTCAATTGTGATACCAAGCGCATTGCCAGTAATGAATGACCACCCAGCATAAAGAAATCATCGTTGATCCCCACTTGCTCTATGTTTAACAACTGACTAAATTGTTCAACCAATAATTTATGCAATGGCGTGATCGGCGCACTATATGAAAAGTTATTATGACTACTCAATTGTTGCGCTGTTTTACTAAGCTGTTTTCGATCAATTTTGCCATTATTTGTACAGGGTAAGCTGTCAACAAATTGAACATTTTGTGGCACCATATACTCGGGCAACACACCAACTAAAGCACGAATTAGTTGCTCACTGGCTCGCTCTAGCTCACCCACATCAACAAATGCAACTAGCTGCTCATTGCCACTTTTATCTTTACGAACCACTACAGCACAGGCGTTTATTTGTGGCAACGCAAGTAAATGACGTTCTATTTCGGGTAACTCAACACGATAGCCGCGAATTTTAACTTGTTCATCTAAACGCCCTAAGAACATTACTTCTTGGGTATTTGTACAACGCACTTTATCACCCGTTTTATATAACCTAACGCCGCTTTTTGGTTCAATAATAAATGCAGCAGCCGTTTTCTTTACATCGTTAAGGTAACCCCTTGCTAACCCTTTTCCACTGAGGTACAGCTGCCCACTAACATAATAGGGAACCGCTCTTAAATATTTATCTAGAATGTGTAATTGTAGCCCTGCCACTGGTTGGCCAATCGGTACTTCAGAACCTATATAATCAGTTACCTCAATTAATGTTGCAGAAATAGTTGCTTCTGTTGGTCCATAAGCATTGATCAAAATAATATTATCACTGTAATAAGCTTGCCATTGCTGCAACATTGCGGCTTGCATTTGCTCTCCACCAATTGTGATAATGCGTAACTGATCGGCAAGTGTTACTGGTGCTGCAGCTAATTGATGCCAATAGGCTGTAGGTAAACTCATTAAGGTCAATTGACTATATTGCGATAGTTTAGCTAAATACTGGGTATCGAGTAATTTTTGTTGATCGGCCATCACTAAAGTTGCACCGCTTAGCAAAGTACAAAAAACCTCCTCTGCAAATACATCAAAGCTGCAACTTGCAAACTGTAAGTAATTATCTTGCGAAGTGATCGCATAATTTTTTTGTAAGCACTGCACATAGTTAATAACACTGTGTTGCTCAACCATAACGCCTTTTGGCACCCCTGTTGTACCTGAGGTATAGATCACATAGCATAAATCATGCGGTGTGTAAGTTACTGTTGGGCTGTAATTAGGTTGTAAAGCAAGTGCCGCAGCACAAGTATGAAGATCGATGTTAAGTGTTGGCGGTAATGCGCCCTGCCAGTCTTGTTCGCACGTTAGCAATACTGCAAGCTCTGCATCAGCGGCTATAAACTGCCGCCTTTTTAATGGTAAACTAGGTGCAATCGGTACATAAGCCGCACCGATCTTTAAACTCGCTAAAATAGCGACAATCAAATCACAACCTGGGCTCAAACAGATCCCTATGGTCAAAGCTCTGTCAGAGCCTAGCGTATGTGTGAGTAAGTAATTAGCCAGTCTGTTAGCGGCTGCATCCAACTCATTATAACTCATTGTTTTAACTGGTAGGTTATTGTCATCATTATAATATTTCAACGCTGTTGACTCACCATAACTTGCTACAATTTGTGTAAATCGTTGTTGTAATGTTGTTGCTATATCCCAGCTTACATCTGCCACTTGATTAGCTGATAAACTAAACTCAGCTACCTTATCTATACCTGTTGTAAATCGATGATCGACTAAATCAATTGCTAAACTAGACAATGGTTGCTCAGGTGCCATTACAAACGCTTGTAATAACTGCTGCAACATAGCCAAGCAATGACTGGCAAGCGGATCATTAAATAGTGCGCTTTGATAACTCAAGGTCAATGAGAGTTGCTCAGCTTGGCCAACAACTAAAGTCATTGGATAATGAGTGAGATCTTTACTGTCATTCGCTAACACCTTAAATGGCATATTTGCAATTTCAGCCAATGGATCTGTCGGGAAATTTTCAAATACATACAAAGCATCAAACAATGGACTGCCATTAGCAATATTACTGTAGTTATGTACTTGGGTTAATGGAGTATGTGCATAATCAGATACAGCTAATAAGCTTTGCTTAACTGACTTTAAATACGCTAACACCGACTGCTCACCCGATGTGGTTAACAACACAGCTTGGGTATTAATGTATAAACCAACCCGTTGCTCAACGTTAGTAAGTTGGCTAGGTCGCCCAGATACTGTTTGCCCAAATAAGGCGTAATCTGAATTGCAACAAACACTCAGCCAGTAACCCCAGGCACCTTGCAGTAAATGATTAACTGTTAAACCCTGTTGACGAGCAAACTCAACCAATTGTGAACCCAATTCAGGCTCAAGCACTAAGGTTTGCTCAGACACCGTGTTGATATCATCGCCTTGCTTGCGCTGCGCAATATGCTCAACCAATAATGTTGCCTGATCTATATTGGCTAGATAACCTTGCCAAAATTGTTGCTCGGTTGTTTTATCTTGTTGCTGTAGATACTTAATATATTCGCTATAGTTATCTTTTTTTAGAGATAAACCATGCCCTGCAAGGCGAGCCTGATAATGCTGTAATAACTCTGAAAACAAAACAGGTAATGACCAGCCATCCATGATCAAATGATGGTATGTCCAAATAAATGCCATTTTTGTATCACTCAGAGCAAGCAAACGTAATCGCATACAAGGCGCCGCAGCTAGATCAATACCTTGTTGATATTCCTGATCTGCAATAGCAGTAATATAGGCTTGCTCATCAAGTATTGATTGTTGTTGCTGCTGCATAATTGCTTCAGTTACCAAGTCAACCTGCAATGGTACATGGTATTTATCAACCACGATTTGCACTGGTCCCACTGGGCTTGCTACGAACGCAGTACGTAATATGCTATGTGTATCAAGTAGCTGGTGCCATGCATACTCGAAAGCTTCGATGTCAAATGCCCCCTCAAGTAACAGTGTCGTTTGTTCATAATAAGCACTATGTTGTGATACTTCACCAGTTCGTTGACTGTGAAACCACATACCTTCTTGCAGTGCACTTAGCGGGTAAATATCAACAATGGCTGATTGCTTAAAAGGGGCTAATAAATGCTGTAACTGATGATTTGCCATCGTTGGCAAGAGTGGAAAATCACTTACCGTATGGCGCTTAATGTCGTCTTGTATGCAATGTTCAAGCACCGTCATAATACTTGCTTGATAATGCGTCATAAATGAAGCGACATCGGCTTCAGCTATACGGGCACCATCATACTCCACATGCATCGACAATTGCTCATTGACTATTGCTGCTGTTAATTGCAGACCATAGTAGGCGTGATTATGTTGGCTATGCAAACTGCCCGCGGATTCTGGCGCATCATCTAATAAACCATTATGTTGCAGCGCACTATCTAGCTGGCCTAAATAATTAAAAAATAGATGATTCTCCGTCGTAATAGTCAACGATTGGCGGGTCTTCTCATCTGGATGATAATAACGTAAGGCTCCATATCGACTAGCTTTAGTCGATAAATTGGCTAATTGCTCTTTCATATCACAGATCAAATCGGCAATATTTTGCGTATTGCTAAATAATCGAAATGGATACATAGCAGTAAGCCAGCCAAGCGTTCGAGTACTATCAAGTTGATTATTAAGTAACTCTCGGCCATGTCCTTCAAGGATAATAAGATGATCGTCCAAGTCATAATGCCTAACTGCAGACCATTGTAACGCGGCCAACAGTAGCGTTTGGATACTGGTATTATAAGGTCTATTTGCTGTCGTCAAGAGCTGCTGCGTAGCTGCACATGGGAGCGTTAATGTATGTTGTTGCAGTTGTTTTTTGATTGGCTCTTGCTGCCTTACAAAACGAAAAAAGCTGGGCTTACTCGCCACAGCAACCAATGCTTGCCAGTGTTTTAAATCATATTCATCTTTACCTTGCGCAATTAAAAATTGACTAATGTCATATAAATTAGCAGTACGAGAAGCAAAACAAATATTCTGCTGTAATTTTGCAGCTGACAACGCTTGGTTAATATCTTCAAGCAAAATGCGCCAAGATACACCATCAATTAATAAGTGATGGGCGATGATCAGCAAGCGGTTATCACTTTGCTGAGCTGGGGTTTTTATATGGCAGATTTGCAACAATGCAGTGCCATCAAAGTGAAAAGCTCCTTGTTGCACTTCACACACTTTCTCTAATGCTTGAGACCAATCATCATTGTGCTCAGCTAGATCAATAAAATGGCAAACGTGATCTACACTAAGATGCTGTTTTATAAAAAATTGCTTTTGCAGGCCTTTATCATCAACGACTAACCGCAAACTATCATGGTGCGCTAATAAAGCGCATGTTAACTCTTTAATATGTTGCACAGTCACTGTTTTATCAACACTGAGTAAGAGTGACTGGTTCCAATGATCAGCTGCTACAAATTGTTGTTCAAAAAACCAATGTTGAATGGGAAGTAATGGCAATGCGCCTGAAAAGCTTTGCTGTGGCTCAACCTGTTTCCGTTGTGGCTGTTTGTGTACCAATTGCTCAGCTAGCACTGCAACGGTACTAAAGTTAAAAATATCAGCTACTGACAAACTAATATTTTGCGCTCTTGCCCGACTGGCAATTTGAATACTGAGAATTGAGTCCCCTCCCGCCGCAAAAAAATCATCATCAACTTGCAGCATCGGCTGATTTAATACTTGTCGATACAAAGTGAGTAGTAAGCTGCTTAATCCGCTTGCTTGTTGTGCTGCAGGTCCTTGATTTAATTGCTGTGTAACAATTTGTTCGCTTGGTGTGCGTAGGTGTTTATGTAATTGCAGATGATCTATTTTGCCATGTGCCGTCAGGGGAATTTCATCTACGTGAATAAGCTCACTCGGTATCATGTGATCCGGTAACTTAACTTTAAGACTTGCTATACTTTGGCGCTTAAATTGCGCTTGGAGCGAATCACTTATCTGTGGCGTGACAATAAAAGCCAACAGCTGCTTATGGCCTTCAGCGAATTCACTCACGCTAACAACACAATCCGTTACGCCAGCAATAGCACGTAAGTGATACTCAATTTCAGACAGTTCAATACGGTAACCGCGTAATTTAACTTGTGCATCATTGCGGCCAATGTAGGCAATACGACCGTTATTTAATTGCCTAACTAAATCACCAGTTTTATAGGCTCGCAGTTGTTGCTCTGCAACTGTCGTTAAGTAAATAAAACGCTGTGCTGTAAGCTCTGGACGGTTCAAATAGCCTCGCGCTAATCCTGCACCAGCTATATATAATTCACCAATCATGCCAGGCACAACCGGCTGCCCCTGCTGATCAACAATTAATAACTCTACATTATCAATAGCATAGCCTATATCTGGAGCCATACCCAGCTCTTCCGTTGTTTTACCAACCTCAGCCGAGGTGGCAACAACTGAGGTCTCTGTAGGGCCATAATTATTAATAATACAATACGGTTTTGCAGCTGAGGGGCATGTTTTTAACTTGTCGCCGCCAACCAGTAAATAACGCAAAGTAACAGGCGTAAAAGCGTGATCTGCCAACATTATTTCAGCGATTGGAGTGGCTAAAAAGCAATGACTCACATGATGTTCATCAAGTAGTTGCGCTAATTTTTGCGGGTTATCTAAACTTTCTCGCGGCACAATTACCAGCTTTGCTCCGGCGCTTAAATAAGGCCAGATCTCCCAGCTTGCAGCGTCAAACGCGATATTTGCTGTTTGACTGGCAATACTTGATTTATCAACAGCAAATGCGCGTTGATGCCAACGGCATAAATTGCTCAGCCCTTGGTGGGGGATCATTACCCCTTTAGGGTTACCCGTTGTGCCTGAGGTATAAATGACATACGCTAATTGCGCCGCCTCTATTTTGGGTAATTGCACTTGACTTAGTGTATTACATGCAAGGTTTAAAGTGTGCTTAAATTGCTCATTATCAAGGTAAATAAGCTGGCTGTTCGCACCACAATTATCTTCTAACAGCGCTGCAAATGCAGTGTGAGTGATAAGCCACTGCGCACCACAATCATTAATAATATAAGCAATTCTAGATGCTGGATAATTCGGATCAACAGGAACATAACAGCCACCCGCTCTCATAATCGCTAGCAATGAAACTATTAAGTCAATGCCGCTTTGCATGCTTACAACAACAGGCTGTTCAGCTTGTAAGCCTTGCTGTATCAAGTATTTTGCCAATAATTCACTACGCTGATGAATTTGCTGATAACTCGCAAATTGCCCTGAGGCTGCCTCAATAATGCCAGTGTCAGTTTTAGCATGCTGTTCGGCTACAGCAGTAAATGCATCTATGACGGTTGCAACTGGCTTATTTAGCCGTTGCTCACCTTTGAGCACGCAGTTATGCAGCTGTTTATCTGTCAACATTGTAGCTGACTGTATAGCAACCTGCGGATCGGCTGTGAATGACCTAATTAAAGTGCATAATGCCGTAGCCATGGTTTGAATTGTTTGTGGGGTAAATAACGCCGTGTTATAAGCCCAGCTAAAGCGTAACTCATCGTCATCTTCACTGCATGCCAGCTCAATATCAAATTTTACTTGCGGTGGCTGCTCATCAATCGCTGTAACCTGTATATTAGGTAATTTAAACTGTGTATTTAACCTTGGGTTTAACGAAAATGTAAGCTGAAAAACACTCTGTTGACTCATGCCACGCGGTAACTGCAAAGCATCAACAATTTTTTCAAATGGCATGGCTTGATGCTGACCAACGGCAACAATTAATTGTTTTTGCTGTGCGAGTAGCCCTTCAAAACACATATCTTCGCGCAATTGACAACGGATCGGCAGTGTATTAATAAAGAATCCAATTAAGGGAGTTAGTTGCGTTTGTGAACGCCCTGAAAATGGCGCACCAATCACAACATCATCACACTGACTATACCTAGCTACAAATGCGGCATAAGCACTATGCAGCCACATAAATAAGCTCACATCAAACTGCTGGCATTGCCTGTGGATCGCCGAAACCGTGGTTTTATCTAGCTGTATTTGATAGCTCGCACCAGCGGACGTAAGCTGTTTAGGACGTATTTTATCCAGCGGTATTTGATGTATCGGTGGGGCATCTTGTAACTGTTGTAACCAAAATGCTTGGTGTTTATCTAACAGCTGCTGGTGTAACTGACTACGCTGCCAATGAGCATAATCCCCGTATTGAATTGATAAAGGTTGCGCAAGCTGTTCAGGCAACCGAGTTTGACTCGTAAAGCTTTGATAAAACGCTTCAAATTCACTCGCTAATATTGCTAAAGAATGTGCATCAGAGGCAATATGATGCATATTTACCCGTAACTTCCAATGCTTTGCATGCAGCTTAACTAAAATAATACGCAGCGGTAACTGGCACCTTAAATCAAAGGCTGTTTGGCTGTCATCGCGCAGCGTTTTTAACCACAGTCGTTGCTGTTGCTCATCGTTAAGTTCACTGGCATCTATGATCTTTAACACCGATGGAAATGTGTCTTGGACCACTTGCTGAGGTAAGTTTGCTTTACCGACTGTGATAAACGTACGCAACACTTCATGACGCTGCACGATAGCGTCACACACGCGTTGAAATGTATCAACATCAAGCAAACCATGCAGTTCAAAATTAGCTGGCATATGATATTGCACGTTTCCCGGCTGCAATTGATCTATGGTCCATAATCGTTGTTGAGCAAAAGATACCGGTAATTGCGTTACTGATTGCACTTTCGGGATAACTGCTGATGCTACAGTGTAATTGGCAGCTTTATTGCGCGCAGCCGCTAACGCGAGTGTGTGGACCTGCGGCGCGTAAAACAGATCAGCTAAAGTAATCGACAACTGAGCGTGTTGCGCTAAGTGACTGACTAATTGGCTAGCTAATAATGAATGCCCACCCAATTCAAAAAAGTGCCCTTGCCTACCCACGTTTGAAACCTTTAATATCGCCTCAAATGCCGCAGCGATTGCTTGTTCGTCATCCGATCCTGGAGGCTCATCTGCAGTTGCTTTAAGCTGTAATTGATCCAGCGCTAAGAGTGCTTTTTTATCAATTTTACCGTTCACCGTTAATGGCATCTGCAGCACAGCAATAACATTCGTTGGCAGCATAAATTCGGGTAATGTGGTGCGTAAAAACTGTTGTACTTCGCTTGTGAGTGCAGCAAATACGGCATCACTTTTGACGATAACAAATGCTGTGATCCGTGGATTAGTCGGCTGTTGAGTATTCAGTAACACTGTTGCGCTACTCAGCTTAGGGTGGCCACGTAACTGGTTTTCTATTTCACCCAGTTCAATACGGTAACCGCGTACTTTAACTTGGTCGTCAATACGGCCCATATAACTCAATTCGCCAGTTACTAACTGACGTACTAAATCACCCGTTTTATATAGTTTTTTAGCTGCGTTAGCTGAAGAAAATGTATCTGCCACAAAGCGCTCAACGTTGAGCTCATCACGGCGCCAATACCCCCTGCAAACCCCATCCCCACCTACATATAACTCACCAACTGCGCCAACAGGTAGTAACTGACGAAACTTATCCAAAACGTAGCAACTGGTCGTTGGTATTGGCCGACCAATATTGTTTGCACCAGATCCCAGATCTGCGTCATGTAAACGCTTGAAAGTCACATGAACCGTTGTTTCAGTAATGCCATACATATTGATCAGTTGGCAGTCGCTAAAGCGTTTTGCCCAAGGGGCCAACTTAACGGGCTGTAATGCTTCGCCACCAAAAATGACGTATCTAATTTTGCTCTGCTGTATACGCTGCGAAGGCTTGGTTAACATTGCTGTTTGTAGCGCATAAAAAGCACTGGGGGTTTGATTTAGAACGCTGACGTGTTGATCTAGTAATAAATTTGCAAATGCATCACTGTCTTTTGCGGTATCTGCATCCACAATAACTAAGCGGCCACCAAAAAGTAACGCGCCGTACATTTCCCACACCGAAAAATCAAAGCAAAATGAATGAAACAGAGTCCATACATCATGCTCATTAAAATCAAATAAACTCGGCTGTACACACAATAATCGGATCACTTGGCGGTGTTCAATTTGCACACCTTTAGGCCGTCCAGTAGTGCCAGAGGTGTAAATCATATACGCTAAGTGGGATGGACAAATAGCTAACTCGAGGTTTTGTGTATCACTAATCTGATTAATGGCTGTGTAGATCGTGCAATCATCAATATTTATGCACGTTAAGTTATGCTGCGAAAACAACCCGAGACTACTGTTATCACACAACACTAAGTTACTCTGGACATCGTCTACAATATAACTGATCCGATCGCGAGGATAATTGGGATCAATAGGCACATAAGCAGCGCCAGCTTTTAGCACCGCTAATAACGTCACCACTAAATTAACATTGCGGGTTACGCTCACTGGCAGCATATCTTGCGCTTCAACACCCTGACTTAATAATACTCTGGCGAGTAGATTTGCCCGTTCATTAAGCTGTTTATAAGTGAGTGCTTCGTGCTCATCGACTAGCGCCAACTGGTCAGCAAACCTGATTGCTTGTTGTTCAAATACACTCACTATACTGGCGCTTTGATCCCAACTTGTACTATCCGCTTGCTGCGATGTGGCAGCGTCAGTTAATGCCTGTAGCTGCTGTTCATCAAGCAATGCCAATTTTGATATTTGGGTATCCGGTGCAGCAACAATGTTTGCTAATAATACGGCAAAACTATCTGCCCAGTGAGTAATTGTCGCAAGCTCATAAAGTGCTTCATCAAACTTCCAAGTAACTGTTAAACCTTGGTTGTCGATAACTGCATTAAGCTCCAAATCACATTTTACTGCGCTGTGGTGCTCTCGCGCTTCACTGCGAGACTCAGCTATTTCAACACCCGGTAACTGAAAGGTTGGTTGCTCATCAACAGTTAAAGTGAAGAAAATTTGTACTAAAGGATGATGACTTAAATCGCGTTGACAATTGAGCCCTTCAACCAGTTTATCAAATGGCATATTGCGATATTCAAACGACTGTAAAATACGTTCTTTTTGTTGCTGCAACCATGCATTAAAAGTTAATTCATCCGGCAATACGGCATGCATAACTAAGGTATTAACAAACAAACCGATTAAATCGTTTAGCTGTGGATGCTCACGGCCCTGAGTTGGCGTGCCGATCAGTACCTTTTCCGTTTGTTTAATACGGCCAATAAATAACATAAAACTACTTAACAACCACATAAATGGTGTGACTGATTGACTCGCCGCATGTTGTTGTATTTTTTCAACAAACAAGCGACTTAACCGTTGCCGATAAACTAAACCAGACTGCTTTTGAACGCTCGATCTAACTTTATCCGTTGGTAGTGATTGCAACGGTTCAAGATCGCCAAGTGTTGTACGCCAATAATTAATTGCTGCTGTAAAGTACTCTGCTGTTAAGGTATTTCGTTGCCACGCAGCGTAATCAGCATATTGAATTGGTAACGAGTCTAATTCGACATTACCTTGCAGTAGTTGCGTATAAATGGTTTGTAATTCTTGAGCAAATATTTGCATTGACGCGCCATCACTAACAATATGATGCATATTAAATGCTAAATAATGTTGCTCATTATCGGATACCAATAGCACTCGTATTAATACATCTCGACTCAAATCAAATGGCTGAGCTTGATGTTGTATCAGCGCCGCTTTTATTTGGCTTTGTCGCTGTGTAACTGGGAATGTTGATGCATCCAGCCACTGAAAAGGCGTTATAAAGGTGTCTGTTACTTGCACATACGGTATACCTTGCGGATCAGTTATAAACTGACTGCGTAATATTTCATGGCGACCAACAATGTGTTTGATTGCCGCGCGTAACAACGGCACATCTATATGGCCTTTTAGAGTAAACTCAGCAGGCATATAATATTGTTGGCTGCCTTGTAACTGCTCAATAAACCATAAGCCTTGTTGAGCAAAGCTCAAAGGCAAACACCTATCTCGCTCAGCGATGGCAATTGCGTCCATATTACTTTGCAACGTAACCACTGACTGTTGTTGCTGAAAATAGCGGATAATCGCCGCTTTATGCTCAATGATCCGAGCTTTAAGTTCACTTGGAAAACCGTTACTTTGTTTAAATGCTAAAGCACCTTGTTTTTCATACAAAGTAACACCTGCTCGTAAAGCATCTGCGATTAACTCTTCAATTTCTAGCAGTTGATTTTCCATCACAAAAACATCTCTTCTGAGTTATCATTTTCACTCATGGCGTTATTAGCGGCTTGATGAATGGCGTACCAGCTAGCAATAGCCGCAATTGTCGGCCTTTCAAACAGAACTCTCACTGGAATATCAGCCTGTAACCGCGCCTTGAGCAACGCCATACATTGTGTTGCCAATAATGAATGCCCCCCGAGCGCAAAAAAGTTATCGGTGATGCCAACAGAGTCAACTTGTAACTGCTCTGCAAAGATATCGACCAAGGCTGCCTCAAAGTCATTACGCGGCGGCACATTTTCAGTTGCTACTGCGACTGATTGTCCCCATTGAAGCAGTTGTTTACTGTCAACTTTTGCGTTAGATGTCAGGGGAATAGCACTTATCGCATGCCATTTTGTTGGCATCATATAAGCAGGTAAATAGTTCGTAAGGTAGTTGCTAAGCATAGCCTGTTGCTGTGCGCCTAAGAGTGTTATTTGCTGCTCTTGCCCAAACGCTTTAATCAATGAGTTATTTGGCGTAAGCACTAAGTAAGCCTCAAGGTTTTCAGTGTCTTTATTTAATATTACACATGCCTCACTAATCTCTTTATGCTGGACTAACTGTGCTGTAATTTCGCCCGGCTCAATGCGATAACCGCGCAACTTAATTTGTTCATCGACTCGTGCACAAAATAGCAGGTGTTCTGGTTGGCCATGTTTATCAAGCAACCAACGCACTTTATCCCCAGTACGATAAAATCGCTGCACAGTTTGCTGATGCCCAAAAGGTAACCACACAAAACTTTGCGCCGTTAAACTCGCTTGATTTAAATACCCTTGAGCAACATTGTCACCGGCAATATAAAGCTCGCCAATGGCACCCATTGCGGTTAATTGCTGATGTTCATCTAATATCACCAACTGACTATCTGCAATCGCCCGACCAATTGGCACTTGGGCCATTTTACGCCGTTCAAGCTCGCTAATTTGCTTAAGCTCGCAATGATAAACACTGCAACCTACCGTCGCTT
The DNA here is from genome assembly GCF_014164235.1 of Pseudoalteromonas sp. SG44-17. NCBI lineage: Bacteria > Pseudomonadati > Pseudomonadota > Gammaproteobacteria > Alteromonadales > Pseudoalteromonadaceae > Pseudoalteromonas > Pseudoalteromonas sp. SG44-17. The sequence goes on from NZ_JACJEV010000001.1 coordinate 356,810, forward strand.
CAGTTGGGCCGTACTCATTCACCCACTGGCAATTAGGCAAATACTGAGTTAACGATTTGAGCAACTGAGTGGGTAATGCTTCACCACCAATGACAACCACATGTGCAGTTGCTACTGCAGCAGCTGGAGCAAACGCAAGTAAGCCTTGTAAATGTGCAGGAGTAACTTTAAATAAGCAGGCTTGAGAGCTGAATATCTGCTTTGCAAGCTGCTCAAGCATCTGCTCATCATCAGCAAGTAGTGTAATATTGATACCCATTAGTAATGGTGCCCACAACGAAGTGACCGTAGCATCAAATGCCAATGGCGTACTCACCACACTGGTTGTTAACGCAGCTGATAGATACTCACACTGCGCATGTGCTAAGTAACAAGCTAAATTACCATGGCTGATCATCACCCCTTTTGGGGTGCCTGTGGTTCCTGATGTATAAATAATATATGCAAGATCATCCGCCGAATATGACGCAGGCAGTGCACTTTGCGAACCATTGAGTGAGCCATACTGCCAACTGTTTGGCTCATCAAGCAATACACATAATGGCGCAATAAGACTCCCGAGCTCATCCGTTAGATGCTGTTTAGCAAACGCTGACTGTGTGATCAAACACTGTGCTTTACTGTCATCGATAATAAATTGCACTCTGGATACTGGTAATTTTGGATCAATCGGCACATAGGCACTGCCGGTTTTTAAAATCGCTAACATGGCGACCAGCATTTGTGCCGTTGCGCTAACACATAAAGCAACTTTACTTCCGGCGGTTATCCCTTGTTCTTGTAAATAATTGGCTAACAGCTGTGACTGAGTCTGTAATTCAACATAACTCAACACTTCACCATCAGGGCCAACGACCGCATTACGTGTTGGATATTGTTCAGCTTGACGTGCGATTTGCGTGACAAGGTTAAGTGGCTGAGTGTGCCTTGCATAGGGTGGCGAAGATAAGTTAAGCAGCACATTTTCTTTGGTTGCTGACACTACAGGTAATAGCTGCAACTTCATAAGAGGGTCACTTAGTATCGCATCAATTAAGACCTCGAATGCTGCTGCATATTCAGTAATACTACTGGCATTAAATAATGTCTCACTAAAATTCCACTGCAGCTCAATGCCATCGCCTTGCTCAATTGCATTGACCTCTAAATCAAATTTCATTTTTGGTGCTGCGTGTGGCTGCATTTCAATATGTAAACCTGGCAGTGAAAAATCACTCGTTTCATTGTTTTGCAGTGCAAATAAAATTTGAAATAAAGGATGATGTGCTAAGTTTCGCTCAGGCTGCAGTACTTCAACTAATTGTTCAAATGGCACTTGTTGATGTTTAAAAGCATCTAAAATCACCTGTTTTTGCTGCATTAATAACTGCGTGAAGTTTTGCTGTCCTTCACTGCGGGTGCGGATCACTAAGGTATTAACAAAAAAACCAATTAGATTAGCTATTTGTGGCTGTTCACGACCAGCAACTGGAGAGCCAACTAAAATATCCGTCGCTTCACTCAATCGCATCATTAACAAGGAAAAGGTTGTGTGTAACCACATATATAAAGTAACACCGTGTCTGGCACATTGTTGCTGGATAGCTTTAGTCGTTGCAGCGGACAAATGCTGGTTAAAACATTGCCCTTGCAACTGCTGTTGGATTGCTCGAGGCTGCTCTATTGGTAAATGATGAACAAAAGGGGCACCTGTTAACTGAGTACGCCAATAAGAAAGTGATTCATGCAAGGCACTTTCACTGCATACTAAACGCTGCCAATAAGCGAAATCGGCATATTGGATAGCTAATGGTTGCTGTAATAATGCAGGTAAAACAAATCGCGGTTCAGCACTTGCAGCTCGGTAAAAAGCAATAAACTCGCGAACTAAAATTGCCATTGACCAGCCATCGCTTGCAATATGATGCATATTAAAATGTACAAAACTTTGCTCATTGCTAATTTTAGCAACCACCACACGCAGTAAAACGTCGCTTGCCAAATCAAACGCTTTACTACTTGCATGTGACGACAGTGATTGCCATTGGTGATCTTGCTGTTCACGATTAAGCATACTTAAATCGTGCAGCTCAAGTGGGATCTCAAAGTGTTCATTAATACATTGCTCAGGCGCTGAGCCTTGGTCGCGTGTAATAATAACGGTACGCAGCACTTCATGGCGTTCAATAAGTGCATATAACGCGCCCGACAATGCAGTCAGCTCCAACTTCCCCGTAAACACAAAGCTAGCTGGCATATGATATTGCACACTTTCATTATGTACTTGATCAATAAGCCATAATCGTTGCTGTGCATAGGAAAGAGGTAGCGCTTGCTGGCGAGATATTTTCACAATCTCTTGGTGTGGCTGAATTTTTTCACAGTTTTGTAATGCTTGCGCTAACGTTGCAATCGTTGGGGTTTTAAATAATTGCGGTAATGTTATGTCGAGCTGCTTACCTTCACGAATCTTACCAATCAAGCGGATTGCTAATAACGAGTGCCCCCCTAAATCAAAAAAGTTATCGTCTAAACCAATATGTGTAGTGAGTAAAATCTCACTAAACAGCTGTAACAAATATTGCTGTAATGGTGTTTGCGCGTGCTTGCTGTGTGTTGTGCTAGTTGGCTGTAAACAACTAAGTGCGTCAGCTATCAATGTGGCTTTATCAATCTTGCCGTTTTTCGTCAGTGGCATCACAGTAATAGCATAACAGTGTGCGGGGATCATATACGGCGCTAAGTAATGCGATAAATGCGATTTAATGGTGTTAACGGCTAATGGCTTTTCATGTTGATGGAAAACAATATGTGCCGCTAACGTTTGCTGCTTGCTATCAACCGTCACCGCACAATCAGCCACTTCAGGGAGTTCTAGGATCAGCTGCTCAATCGCGGCTAAATCAACTCGAAAACCGCGCAGCTTGATCTGTTGATCCTTACGTCCACAGTATCTTAAATAACAAGCAGCACCTGTTTCATCAGCTTGCCATAACGCTATGTCGCCTGTTCTATAAAAACGCTTGGTCACTTTTCCACCCTGTTGGCTAGGCAGCTGCAAAGTAATAAAGCTGGTATTATTAAGCTCAGTCTGATTAATGTAACCTGGGCTGACAACAGGTCCTGCAATAAGTAATTCACCACGCATATTCACTGCTGCTGGCTGATCAAATTGGTCAACCACTAACAGCGTTACATTATCGTTAGCTAAACCAATTGGGACATCATTATGACGCAGTAAAACCTCATCACTGGTACTGTGATCAATTACAAAAGTGCTTGAACCGACTGTAGTTTCTGTTGGTCCATATTCGTTAATCCAACGACACAGTGGTAACTTTGCACGGATCGCCAACAACAATTCAGTTGTGAGTGCTTCACCACCGATCACCAATGTATGGGTAACATTGCTTACACAATAGTGCTGCGATAATGCCAAAATGGCACGTAAATGAGCTGGCGTGAGCTTAAACAGTTTAGCGTCTGTTGCTGTAAAGAGTAGTTCCGTCAGCTGGGTTAACTGTTCACCCCCTTGCGCAATAATTTCCACCACGCCACCTTGCATCAAGGCTGGATATAACGCCGTGACCGTTGCATCAAACGCCAAAGGCGTACTCAATACGCTGCTACAAAGGGCTGAATTATCGGGCATATAATGCGCAACCGCATGCTGTAAATAAGCCGCTAAATTAGCATGATTTATCATCACCCCTTTCGGCCGTCCGGTCGAACCAGAAGTATAAATAATGTAACTCAAATCATCATCTTTGACATTGAGGCTGAGTTGTTCATCTGGCTGCTCCACCGGGTAGCCGTCGAAGTTAGAATCGTCATCAAGAAGATCATCAACGAGCAAAAAATCTGCGCCACTGTTGATCAGCGTGTCGGCATTCTCACTCAATGCTAAAATCATCATCAACTCAGCATCTTCAACAATATAACTTAACGTTTTTATTGGTGTATCTTGGTGTATCGGCACGTATACATGACGTGCCTTTAAAATAGCGAGTATCGCCACCACCATAGCGGCACCTGATGGCAGCAAAATGGCAATTCGACTTTGCGCAGCAAAATCCATTTCGAGTAAACAATGTGCAAGCTGATTAGCACGTTGTTCAAGCGCGAGGTAACTATAGGTTTGGCCATTACATCTTACTGCGGGGTGTTGCGGGTGCTGCTTTGCAAAATGCGAAAAACACACATGTAAAGGCGATGGTTGGGTATTTTGTATATCAATTGAGTCACTATGAGATAATGCCGCTGCGTGCTGGCTCGGGCTCCACAGTATTAACTCTGCGAGCTTGACGCTTTGATCAGCCAAGCATTGCTGCAACACATAACTAAATTGAGCAAAGAATGTCTCTATATTCGCTTGATGCCATAGTGCGGTATCGTATAACCACTCAATTTCTAGCACGTCACCGGTATCTATAACTGAGACTTCTAAGTCAAGTTTAGCGCTACGCACCTTGCTCTGTGAGGCTTTAATTGATAGCCCTGCTAGCTGTAAATTTTCATTTATCGTATTGTTTACTCTAAAGATGACTTGTACTAACGGCGGAATTGCTAAACTGCGTTCGGTGGCTAATTCATCCACTAAGAGATCAAATGGGATCTGTTGATGAAGCAGTGCTTCACTCAACGTTGCTTTTACATCAGCTAATGCTTGGTTAAAGCATGTATCCCCTGACACCTTATTACGTAACACCAGCGTGTTAACAAAGTTGCCAATAATAGGTTCAAGCTCTGCGGCAACTCGCCCTGCAACTGGCGTACCTAGCACACAATCTGATTGCCCAGAAACTCGACTAAACCACAAAGTAAATACAGTTTGTAAGGTTACAAACAAAGTGTCACCTTGGTTTGCAATAAACAATCTTAATTGTTCAGTTAATGCAGGCGACAACACGGTTTTATATAAACCGCCGCCGCTGAGCACATCGTTACCTCGCTCGTACTGTGTAGGTAACTCATGCACTGTAGGTAATTGCGCTAACTGTTGACGCCAGTAGTCAATACTTATTTGCCACTGAGGATCAGCTTGCATACGATGCTGCCAATGTACAAAATCAATATAATTATGCTCTAGAGTTTGCAAATCAGTGGCGTTTGTCATACCAATATGCTGATTATAATTGCTAGCGAGTTCACGGCATATCAAGCCAATAGACCAGCCATCGGCAACAATATGATGAACAGTAACAAGTAACTGATAATGGTGATCGGCTATTTTAATCAAGCTTGCCCGTAACATCAGCTGTGAGGTTAAATCAAATGACTGATTATAATCTTCCACTATCATCTTCTGTAACAGCTGCTGTTGATCTGCTTGTGTGCAAAGGTCTATCTGTTGCAATGAAAAAGCTAAATGGCCGTTAAAATATTGGCATGGCTGCGCATCAGCTGTACTTTTATAGTTATAACTTAGGATCGTATGGCGCTTAATGATATCTTTAAATGCCTGCTGCAATGCCGCCACATCAACATCACCGCGCAGCGTAAACACGCCCTGTAAATTATATTGACGGCTGTGTCCCTGCAGCTGATCAACAAACCAAATACGCCGCTGAGAAAATGACAACGGGTGTTCCCCAGCTAAATCAATATGTGTTAATTGCACCTTTGAGCTAGCTTGTTCACTACAGGTTAAATACTGGGCTAACTCCTCAACGGTTGCATGATTGAAGATGTCTTTAAGTGACAATGAAACGCCAAACTGCTGACGAATTTGGTTAAGTAATCTAATTGCTAGTAAGGAATGCCCACCGATTGCAAAAAAATCATCTTCTAGACCAACCCTAGCAAAGCCTGTTAACTGTGCAAATAACGCCGCTACTTGCTGCTGCATTAGCGTTTTTGGCGCTACAAAAGTATCGCTGCTGCGTACCATTTGTTGTTGTAAGAATTTACGATCAACTTTGCCATTTTCAAGATAAGGTAATTGCTCTTTCAGTACAAAGAAACTGGGGATCATAGGCTCTGGTAATACACACTTTAAGTCCGTTTTGATCCGTTGTTGTAAGGCCTCAGCAGTTAATTGCTGGCCTTCATTAGATGCCACATAGTACGCAACTAAAGTATCTGCAGAGGCAATTTCGCGACAAATCACAGCACTATTTTTAACCACTGATAAAGCCGTTAACTTTGCCTCGATATCAAGTAAGTCAACTCTAAAGCCTCTGATCTTAGGTTGCTTATCTAAACGCCCTAAATATTCCAGCGCACCGTCTTTGCGCAAACGAACATTATCACCAGAGCAATAATAGCGTTGTTGTCCCTTGGTCGTGTTAATCACAACAAAACTTTTCGCAGTCTGATCCGTTGCACGAATATAGCCTGTTGCTAAACTCTCACCACCAATATAAAGCTGTCCAGGCATGCCCATGGCAACGGGTTCGTGGTGTGCATCTAGTATGGCAAGTTCAACATGAGCAAGCGCGCTACCAATAGGATAACTCATCTGCTCAGCAGTTTGATGATCCTCAATTTCATAGGTAGCCACCCCAATGCAGGTTTCTGTCGGCCCATAATGATTGATTAATTTAGCGCTTGGATAGAGCGCCCGAATTTGCGCTACTAATTGCGCTGTTAATGATTCCCCCCCTAACACCCACTGTTGAAGAGGTGCGCGAGGTACTTGACTCGCAGCAATAGTGGCTAATAGTTCAGCAGCAAAGCTGGGAGTGATCTTTAAAAAGTTAATTGCTTGCTCACTGAACGTATCGACAATCGCAACAGGATCACTTTTTACATGTGGTGAAATTAATACCACAGTGCCGCCACTCGCCCATACCGGATATATCCCAGTTAAACAAAGATCGGTCGCAAGCCCTGTAACCACAGCTGACTTGGTATCATTATTCAATTCAAGTCGCTTAGTAATACTTTGAACATAGTGCGCTAATGCAGCATGATTAATTTCAACCCCTTTTGGCGCGCCTGTTGAACCGGAGGTAAATATCACGTACGCGCTGTCATTAAGGTTTAAATTGGGTAAGCCAGTTAAATTAACCGCCGCTTTTGACAGCTGCGCAAAAGGCCATAATGTAATGTGTTGCTCATTTAATACCGTAACTGCTTGCTTTTCGAGCGCTGTATCATCAAATGTTACTAAATATTCACAGCCTGCCTGCTGTAAAATTTCCGCAATACGCGCCACTGGAGTGCCTTGCTCAATCGGTAAGTAAGCACGGCCTGTTTGCAATAGTGCAAACATCGTTAATAAGGCATCGATTGAGCGAGATACCAATAATGCAATGGGTGCTGCAGTTGTTTGTTGATGATGAGTTTGCAAAGCTAAAATATGGCTGGCGAGTGCTGCGCTTTGTTGCACTAATTGTTGATAACTCAAACTTCGTGCGGTTTTTCCATGTTGGTCAGCTTCAATACAAGCTGTTTTTTCAGCACTAAGCTCAGCCTGCTTTATCACCTGTACAGGTAATGCAATCACATCACTGCTGACTTTTTCATGATCTTTTTTACGCCCTAACAACTGGCTGGCATAACACGCAGAGGGTAACTCAACGGTTGCAATAGTTTGTGCTGCGTTATTGCCAAGAGATATAACTAATTCATTAAAATCATTGCTCATTTGCTGAATAACATGGTCATCAAATAGCGCACTGCAATAATCAAAACTAATATCTAAGCCCTGCTCTGATTCACTTACATTCAAGGTTAAATCAAATTTTGCAGTACCGTTATCTAATGGCAATAATTTAGCCGACAATGTTGCGGTTTCCACAGTACCGGTATCTACACCATTATAATTAAACAGTATTTGAAACAATGCTGAATGTGCTGACGATTTAGCTAAGCCAAGTGTTTCGATAATATCTTCAACTGCCACACTTTGATTTGCTAGCCCTTGCGCCACTAACACTTTAGTTTGCGCTATTAATTGTGCAAAAGAGCTCTGCGGTGACACCATTTGTCGCATAGGTAAGGTATTGATAAAACACCCTATAACATTCTCAAATTCGGGCTGTTCACGATTCAATACAGGCACCGCCACCGTAATATCCTGTTTTTGGCTATAGCGCTGTAATAGTACATAAAACACACTTAACAACCCGACAAACCGAGTAGCACGTAATTGCTGACAGCAACTGTCAAATTCGGTAACCAGCCGTGTCTCGATAACACTGTGCTGGCTCTTGCCTTGATAGGTTTTTTGTTTATCACGAGGATAACTCGTTGGCAGCTCAAATAACTCCATCCCTGTTAGCGCTTGTTGCCAATAACTTAG